>JBDHWD010000001.1:0-118878 GCA_039810005.1 Thermomicrobiales bacterium
GGGGGATTTCTTGCGTGCGCGCTCGCAATGACAGAATGCGTGACAGACGAGTTCCGTACGCTCGCCTGACCGCACAAGAATGCGAAAGGGGCACCATGCTGGTGCCCCTCTGCGGTGTGTGGATTTATCTAGTCTTACGATCCTGGCACGGTGCGGCGGCGGCGGTTCACTGCGCTGGCGACAATGGCGGCAGGCAGGGCGGCGAGCCGCTCTCGCCGTGTCGATCGGCGTGATGACCGTGATGACGGCCCCTCGATACCGGTCGTCTGCCGAATCGGCGTTGGAGCGGTGACTGCCTCGTCGTCTGCCGTTGCGGCCGGCCCCAGCATCCTGATCAGCTCATCGCCTTCGACCGTCTCGTCGCGCAGCAGCGTGGCCGCGAGCAGCTCAAGCTCTTTGCGGTGAGTCGCCAGCAGCAACAGCGCCAGATCGTGAGCGTCATCAACGATTTGCCGCGCCTCGGATTCCGCTGCATAGGCCGTGCGCTGCGAGAAGCCCGCGCCCCGCGTGGCGTCCTCGCCCGCTGAAAGCAGCCCGAACGCTTGACCCATTCCGTATCGCGAGACCATCGAGATGGTGATGCTCGAGACCTGCTCAAGGTCGTTCGATGAGCCAGTCGTCACATCACCGAAGATGGTCTCCTCGGCCGCATAGCCGCCAAGCAGCGCCGCCAAACGGTCGGTCAGTTGCTGCCGTGTCCACAGACCGCGATCCTGCTCGGGGATGATCATCGTGTATCCGCCGGCACGACCGCGTGAGACGATCGAAACCTTGCGGACCGGATCGGCATTTGGAAGGTAGTGCGCGACGATTGCGTGGCCAGCCTCGTGGTATGCGATCACCCGTCGCTCACGGTCGCTGAACCGCGACGACTTGCGGGCTGCACCGGCGAGCGTGCGGTCGACCGACTCGAGCAGCGTCGTCATGCTGATTTCGGTGTCATCGCGGCGTGCGCTGAGGATTGCCGCTTCGTTCATGACATTGGCCAGGTCTGCTCCCGACATGCCGGTCGTTCTGGCGGCAAGCTCGCTGAGATCAGCGCCGGCCTGCAGCGGCTTCCCTCGTGCGTGAACCTCAAGGATCGCCGTGCGTGCAGCGCGGTCGGGTAGATCGACGTGAACGCGGCGGTCGAATCGTCCGGGGCGAAGAAGCGCCGGGTCGAGGATATCGACGCGGTTGGTCGCGGCAATAACGATGACCGTCGTGCGCTGATCGAATCCGTCCATCTCGACGAGAATCTGGTTCAGCGTCTGATCGTATTCAGTCGAATGCTCGGCTCGGCCACGCTTGCGGCCGATCGAGTCGATTTCGTCGATAAAGATGATTGCCGGTGCTGCTTCGCGCGCCTTGCGGAACAGATCGCGCACGCGCGATGCGCCGACGCCGACGTACAGCTCAACGAATTCCGAGCCGCTCACCGAGAAGAACGATGCCTTCGCTTCGCCAGCGACGGCGCGAGCGAGGAGCGTCTTGCCGGTGCCCGGCGGTCCGATCAGCAACGCGCCGCGCGGGATTCGCGCGCCGAGCTTGTGGTAACGATCCGGGTCGCGGAGGAAGTCGATGATGTCGGCGAGCTCTTCCTTGACCTCTTCGGAACCAGCGACATCGCTGAGCAGCACGTTCCGCTCACCGCTGCGAACCTGATCGAATTCACCTCGGCGGGAGCCGCGGCGGCCAAGACCGGATTGCGACCGGCGCAGGAAGACGATCAACCCGCCAATGACGGCTGCAAGCAGCAGGAATTTCAGGATTGGTGAGTACCGTGAGGCAGCCGATTCGCCCTGCACATCAACTGCCGGCCATTGCGCCAGCGGTACGCCGGCCTGATCGAGCAGTTGGGTGACGGACGTGCCGGCCGGAATCCGCACCTCGACCGGCGCGGTGTTTTCGTCCTGATATTCGATCGTTGCAGTGCGACCATCCTGGTGCTCGTAGATCGCCGCGATGTCTCCATCCTTGACCTGCTGCAGGAAGGTGACGACATCGACGCTCTTGGGCGACGTGGATTGCAGGCTGACTGCAACGACGATCACCACCGTGAGCAGGATTGCCAGGGCGGCAATGACAAACTTGGGATTAGGGGATTTCATGAACACCTCATACAAGATGCTGCGTGATTGGACGTGACGACGGCGGCGCAAAGCTTTGGTGAGAGACACCGGCTTCGCTTGGCCTGTGCCTAAGTACCTATGCTACTCCTCGCGAGGATCTGTGCGCCACTTCACAAGACAATCCAGGAATCACGGAATCGTCTCGGAATCGCTCTGGGACTGCATTAGGGCAGGACGACGACATCGTTATCGCTCAGTCCCTGAACGACTTCAACTTGTCCGGCGCTGCGAAAGCCGAGGATGACTTCCCGGCTTTCATTCTTTCCATTCACACGAACGGTGACAAACGAACGCTCGCCGATCGTCTGCAGCGCGCGCTCGGGGATAAGGAGGACATTCTCACGCCGGGCGGTGACGATCGTCACGTCGGCGTTCATGCCTGGGCGGATATCCAGATCACCTGGTGGCTCGTACGTGATCGTCGTCGAGAAGATGGTCGCCCCTCCCTGCATTCGTGCTTGCGGTGCCGTCGACTGCACGGTGCCGGTGAGCTCTCTATCCGGGAAGGCGTCCAGACGGAACGTCACGTCAGCGTTGATCTCGACGTTCGGTAAGTCGAGCTCATCGACGTCCGCGACCAGCCGAAGATCGGACGGCGATGCGATCCGCGCAATCGTCTGCTGCTGGTTGATCGGGTCGCCGATGTTGACCGACAGCTCAATGATCTGACCCTCTGTTGGCGCAAGGATCGCCGAGCTGTCCAGCGCGCGCTGGGCCGCATCCACTGCTCGCTGAGCATCCCGCACCCGCTGAGTTGCTCCGAGGGCGTCGAGCTTCAGTCCCGTATCGTCAGGGCTGGCGGCTGCGCGGCCTTCTGCCTGCTGTAATGCGTATTCTGCCTGCGTGAGAGTGCTCTGGGCATTTGAGAGCGCGGTGTCGAACGGCGCGCGATCGAGCAGTGCGATGACGTCTCCCTGCTGAACTGTGTCTCCGGCCTTCACACCGACCTCGGCGATGACGCCGCTGACGACGGGGCGGACAGCTCTCGCGCCGGTTGCCTGAATCGTCCCGACTGTCTGTATCGTGACGTCCAGCGAGCCGCGCGTAGCGACCGCGGTCTCCAGGTTTGCGCCGCGTTGCGTCCACCACCATATGCCGCCGGCAATGACAATGGCCGTGACGAGCGCGGCGATGAGCCACCTACTCATAGCGCAGAACCTGAATTGGACGGATGCGCGACGCAACGATTCCCGGCATTGCCGACACACCAGCGACGGCAAGAATGGCCACGGCAAACGTCATAGCGATTGTTGAGAGCGACAGGTGAAATGACAGTGCAAAGAGCTCCTGGCTGGTGATCGATACCAGCACGCGCGCCAGCGGGTAGCCGACGGCGATGCCGACCACGAGACCCAGCACGGCCAGCATGACCCCTTCGCTGACCAGCACCGCCACGATCTGCCGCGCCCCGGCGCCCACGGCGCGCAGGACGCCGAACTCCCGTCGTCGCTCGGCGATGCTGATGAGCAATGCGTTGGCGATGCCGGCAAACCCGACGATCGCCACGACGATCACAATGGCGTTCAGCATCAGCGTGAGCACGCCAATTGCCTGGCTGGCGCTCTGCTGATCCGAGTAGGCTGCGTAGGTAACCGGGCCGAGATCGCGGGTGCGCTCCTCGATTGCTGCCAGTGCCCGATCGACATCAGCGGGGTCGCTGGAGGTGAGCTTAAGCGCGAACATATCGGCACGGCGTCCCAGGCCAATCAATCTGTTCAGGTCGGATGTCTGCATGAACACCTTGCCGGTGGTTGTACTGCCCAGATAGGTGCTGGCGTCATCGACGATGCCGGTCACCTGTACCGTCGTGCGGCGCTTGCCGATGTCGAGTTGGAGCGTTTCGCCGACGTGGGCATCGATGCGTGCCGCAAGGTTACTCGACAATGCGACAGATGGCGGGTTGGACGGTGAGAACCAGCTGCCATCAACGAGCCGATAGGTATAGAGCGAATTGGTGGCCGGCATTCCCCAGATATCCGTTCGCGTCGAACCGATTGCGCCGGTCGCGCTGGTCCACGGTTCCGCTTGCACCACCCACGGCTCGCGCTCCAGCTCGGCTGCGAACGTCGTGTTGACCGACTGCTGGAAGCTCACCCAGCCGTCTGCCCCGTAGAGCGCATACAGGTCGTCGACCGTGGCGGAGACTGAGCGGCTCAGCGCCTGCGTGCCAATGAACGCAGCGACGGCTACCGCGACAACGCCGATCGTCGCTGCAGCACGCCCCGGACGCCGGAGCGCGTTCCGTGCCCCGATTGCCGAAACGCGGCTGACGCGACTGATTGGCGCGGTCAGTCGCACGAGCAGCGGATGGCCGACCTCGCTACGCACACCGCGGCTGCGCAATAGCTCGGCGGGCTTCGTGCTGCTGTGAATGAGCACTGGCAGGATCGTCGCGCTGACCGTCACCAGCAGGCCGACGAAGAGGGCCAGCAGCACGTCGCGCGAGGAGATCGCGAATGGTGGCTGCTGCAGTCCGGTCAGGTTCGTCAGATAGGCGGTGATCTGTTGGCCGATCAATGTGCCGACGATCCAGCCGATTGCAGTGCCGACGATCCCGATCAACAGCGCGTAAGTCAGGTAGGTCAGACCCACTTGCCATCGTTGAGCACCCAGGCTCTTCATGATGCCAATCTGGCCGATTTCTTCACTCATGACTGCTGCAATCGTGTTGGCGACCAGCACCGACGCCAGCGCCGCACCGAGCCACGAGAACACGCGCAATAGCAGCAGCAATGTGCCCAACTCACGTGAGCCGACAAACTCGTTTGGATCGCGCACGTCGAAGCCGAACGCTTGCGACCCGCGCTTGGCCAGCAGTCGCGAGAGATCCTGCGCTGTTTGTGACGCGCGTTCCGGCTCCCGGACACGAACCATCAGGAAGTTGTCGCCGGTCCGTCCGGTCAGGCCGCGCACTGTCGGCGCGGGAGCGTATGCCGTTGCCCGATTGAGCAAGCCAGCGCCGAGCTGAGCGGGGGAGCGAGTGAATCCAACGACGGTCAGGTAGCGGATTGGATCGTTTGGCGTATTGCGAACAGCGACGACCTGCCCCAGCCGCAATGCCGTCAGCTCTCGTGAGCTCTCGTCGAAGACGATCTCGTCTTTCGTTGGCCAGGTGCCCTCGACGAGGGTGATGATGTCGAGACGCATTGCATCGAAGTCGTTGATGCCAACCAGGCGCATGTTGACCCAACCTTCGCCAGCGTCAAAGCGAGTGAACGTGATTGCGCGCGTGTCGGCGATGGCGACGTTTGGCTGTCGTTCGATCAGGGATCTCGTTGTCGGACTCAAGTCGGCAGTATAGGTCGCCAGGTCGGCCTGCAGGCTACCGGCATAGGTCAGACGCTGCGCATCGACCATCGAGCGCGTTGTGACGGCTATTGCAACGACGCCGGCGACACCGAAGATTACGCCGAGGATCGTCAGGATGTTGCGCAATGGCCGCCGTCTGAGGTCGCGACGGACCTTGGCTAGAAGCGTCTGCATCTCAGGCTTTCCGACCGGTTGCGGCGACTGCCGTGTCCTCGACAATGCTGCCATCGCGCATGCTCACGATGCGGGTTGCGTGGTTGGCGACATCGTGGTCGTGGGTGACCATCACAATCGTCGTGCCCTGACGCCAGACTTCGGCGAGCAGGGCAACGATTCGCTCGCCGGTGGCAGAATCGAGGTTGCCGGTCGGCTCGTCAGCGAGTAGCAGGGCAGGCTCATTGGCGAGCGCGCGCGCGATGGCAGCCCGCTGCTGCTCGCCGCCCGAGAGCTCCGAGGGCAGGTTCCGCGCCAGATCGGCGATGCCCACGCGGTCGAGCAACGTCATCGCTCGTTCGAGCTTTTCCTCGCGCCGACCAGTCAGGTCCATAGGGAGCATCACATTTTCGACGACGGTCAGTGTTGGCATGAGCTGGAAGAACTGAAAGACGATACCAACCGATCGACCACGCCACGATGCGAGTCGATCTTCGCTCAGCCCGACCAGACTGCGACCACCAACCTCGACGCCGCCGCTATCGGCACCGTCGATACCGGCCAGGATGTTGAGCAGCGTGGACTTGCCGGACCCGGATGGGCCGACGATCGCGACCCATTCGCCGGACTCAATGTCGAGCGAAACATCGTTGAGCGCCAGAAATTCGCGGCGACCGGATCGATAGCGCTTCGAAATGTGGCGCAGGCGCACGATCGTCGTGTCAGGTACGTGGTCTGTTGGCGAAGTTGCCATGATCGCCCCGCACATCATTCGAGCCGGTTCGCTCGCCAACCATTGGCGGGCGTCCGGCTCGCAGTATAGACGCGCGGTTCAAGCGCTAATTGTCGTCGGTCGAAGTGAGCAGGTCAGCGTTTGCCAGAGCTTCGCGGAGGCGAGCGCGGCTGTCGGCTGTCAGCGGCAGCGCCGGCTGGCGAGCTCCAGATGTCGGCGCAACGCCAGACATGGCCATCGCCTCCTTGATGACGCTGTGAAACGAGCCCGGCACACGGTAGATCGCCAGCAGCTCTTCGAGCGCGGGAAGCTCGTCGAGGGCGGTTGCGTAATCGCCGCGCTCCCAGGCTTCGAAGATTGCGACGTGGCGCTCTGGTGCGACATTGGCAGTTGCCGGGACCGTGCCGTCACCGCCCATTTCGAGGAGCGGCAGCAGGTAGCCATCGCCGCCGGCCAGAACGCTGAACTCCGGCTTGATCTCCTTGACGACCTCGACGCGTCGTCGCAAGTGCTCGAGGCTGTCAATCGTGTCCTTGACGCCGGCGATATTGCCGTGCTCCTTGACCAGAGCCGCGAGCGTTTCAGAGGAAATGTTGTAGTTGCTGTACGCAGGGAAGTTGTAAATCACGACCGGAATGTCGACCGCATTTGCAACGGCTGACAGGTGAGCAATGACCTCGCGCTCAGTCAGCGTCCAGAAATATGGAGTGACAATGGCAACAGCGTCAGCACCGATCCCCTGCGCGTGGCGGCTGAGCCGGACGGTCTCGCGCGTAGACAGCGTCCCGGTGCCGAGAATGACCGGCACACGACCATTGACGTGCTGCACGACCTCGGCGGCATGTTGCTCGCGCTCCTTGGGGCTCATGTGCATGAACTCGCCGGTGGTTCCAAGCACAAACAGGCCGTGAACACCCGCATCGATGAGGAAGTCAATGTGACTGCGGTTTGTCTCGGTGTCGAGTGCGCCGTCCTCTCTGAAGAACGTCACCGTTGGCGGGATAATCCCTCGGAACATCACCACTCCCCAATTCGCGCGCGAATTGTTGCGACCCCACAAAGTGGCAAGAGTGTAGCACGGTCACTGCGATCAGCCGTTCAGATCGCTCTTTTCACTGAGCAGGTCGGGGCGTCGAGCCCGCGTGAGGTCCAGTGATTGCTGGCGACGCCAGGATGCGATTTCGCCATGATGCCCGCTCAGGAGTACGTTCGGTACGTCCCAGCCGCGATACGACGCCGGCCGCGTGTACTGCGGATATTCGAGCAGCCCATCCGAAAACGACTCCTCCTCCAGTGACGCCGCCTCGATGACGCCAGGGATGAGACGGGAGACGACGTCGACGATGACTGCAGCAGCGAGCTCGCCGCCGGTCAGCACATAGTCGCCGATCGATAGCTCACGGGTGACGAGGTGATCGCGCACTCGCTGATCAACTCCCTCGTAGCGGCCGCAAATCAGGGCGACGCGTGACATTGCTGCCAGCTCGTGGGCGATGGCCTGATTGAAGCGCTCACCGGAGGGAGACATCAGGATGATCGGCGTATCGGCGACAGCATCGCCGAGTATGGATTCGATCGAGTCAAACAGGGGCGGCGCTGCCATCACCATGCCTGCGCCGCCGCCGTAGGGCGTGTCATCGACCGAACGATGTCGCCCGATGCCATGCTCACGGATGTCGTGCAGGGCAATCTCCAGCAGTCCGCGTTCGACCGCGCGCTTGATGATCGATTCATCGAACGGACCATGAAACATACCCGGGAAGATGGTGAAGATATCGAATCTCATGGTGTTCTGATCTCGAACCGATCTAGCAGGGTGTCGGCCAGCCCCTCAAGAGTCGTGACGCGCAGATCGGCGTCCTCGCCAAACCCTTCGGTGTGGCCGGTATCGAACCAGACCGTCTTCAGGCCGGCGGCGCGCGCCCCCAGCACATCGAAGCGGTAGGAGTCGCCAATATGGATCGTCCGATCGACGGAGCTGCCTAACTCGTCGGTCGTGTACTGATAGAGCTCGACGCGGGACTTGTAGAGCCCAGCGCTTGCTGACGTGACAACCAGCTCGAACGCATCCGCGATCCCGAACTTTTCCAGCGACCAATCCAGAAACGGATGGTAGATTGCGTTCGAGATGATGCCGAGCTTCAGCCCGTCATCCGCGAGCTGCCTCACCGCCTCGACGACGCCCGGAATCGGCCGCGAATCGGGAAGCGCTGCGAGCATCAGGTCATGAATCCCGCGCTCGATCGTCGGCTCGTCGAGCTGAATGTCAAGCTCGTCGAGAACCTGGACAACGCAGGAAAATGCATCCTGCTCGTTGCCATGTTGAATAATCTCCAGTCGGAGCGCGCGATAACGCTCGGCCGCCGCGGCAAGTGTGGCGTCGCTGAATCGCGTGCCGGACTCATCGACGCGGCGCAGAAGCGCCTGCACGAGGGTCCGGATTTCCAGCTGAAACCATTCATCGCACTGTGCGATGGTGTTGTGAAAATCGAATGTCACGGTATCGATAGCCAACGGTCTGCTGACCTCCTGTCCATGAGGCGCCGATCTCGGCAAGATCATCGTACCGGATCGACAGCCGCGGAGGTGCATTTCAGGCATGGCAGGGTCGAAAGTCGGCAGTGTCGTCGTCGCAGGCGGCGCCGGTTTCATTGGCAGCACGTTTGCGCGCTTGCTGGTTGAGCTCGGATATGAGCGCGTGCGTGTCTTCGACAAGCTGACGTACGCCGGCAATCCGGCCAACATCGCCGATCTCCGCGATGTGCCCGGCTTCTCGTTCGTCGAGGGCGATATCTGCGATGCCGAGGCGGTCGACGCGGCGCTGGACGGCTTCGATGCGCTGGTGAACTTCGCGGCCGAGACGCACGTCGACCGGTCGCTGCTCGATCCTGGCGGCTTCATCCAGACTGACGTCCACGGTGTCTGGGTGCTTCTGGAGGCCGCCCGCAAGCACGCGTTGAGCAGGATGGTCCACGTCAGTACCGACGAGGTCTACGGCGTTCGCGAAGATGGATCGTTTAGCGAACGTGATCCGCTGAACCCGCGCAACCCGTATTCGGCAAGCAAGGCGGGCGGCGAAATGATGGTGAAGGCGTTCGCCGCGACCTACGGCGTGCCGGCTGTCATCTCGCGTGGCTCGAACACCTACGGCCCGTACCAGTATCCCGAGAAGTTTATTTCCCTGGCGACGACAAATATCCTGCTGGGCGAGCCGATACCGGTGTATGGCGACGGCCGTCAGGTTCGCGACTGGATCCACGCGCGCGACCACGCTGCCGGTATCGAGTTTCTGCTGCGCCACGGTGAGCCAGGCGAGGCATACAACATCGGTGGAGGCAACGAGCGCGAGAACATCACCGTGGCCGAAACGATCCTGAGCGAGCTCGATGCCCCGCGTGATCTGCTCCACCACGTCACAGACCGGCAGGGGCACGACCGGCGCTATTCGCTCGATTCGTCAAAGATCAGGGCGCTCGGCTGGTCGCCGACTGTCGACTTCGAGACGGGCCTGCGCGAGACAATCCACTGGTATCGTGATAATCGATCATGGTGGGAACCGTTGCGCACCGGAGACTACGAAGAGTACTACCGGACGAATTACGCTCATCGTCAGAGGATTGGTTAGGTTGTGCTCGCAGTCGATGTCGCAGTAGCGAAAACGCATAAGTACGCCTCGCGGGATAGTGGGGACACCGTTGAAACGGTCGAGCGGCCAACCGGTGGCCTGTCGGTTGTCATGGTCGATGGGCAGGGTACCGGCTCCGCAGCGAAGTCGCTGAGCATGATGGTGTCCAGTAAAGCGGTTGCGCTGCTCAAGGAGGGCGTGCGTGACGGCGCGGTCGCTCGCGGCGTCCACGATGTCCTGTTGGCCTACCGGCATGGCAAGGTGTCGGCGACGCTGGATCTGCTCTCACTCGATCTGGCAAGCCGCACTGTCGTCATCACGCGCAACAGCCACGTTCCGCATATCGTCGTGATCGATGGTGAGGTGACGTTGCACGATGGCATCACAACACCGATCGGGCTGTACCGCCACACGAAGCCAACGGTGTTCGAGCATAAGGTCGTCTGTGGCATGAAGGTCGTCGTGTTCACCGATGGCGTCTCGAACGCCGGTCGGCGTTATGGAACACAGTTCGATCCCCTTAGCGGGCTGATTACTCAAGGCAGCGCCAAGGACATTGCTGAGACGCTCCTCGATGCAGCGATAGCTGCTGATCAGAGGCGACCGGGCGATGACATGGCGGTTGTCGCGATGACAATCGATGCGCTAGAGCAGGATCAGCCGATTCGGACGATGCGCCTCACCTGGCCGATTCCCGGCTAGGACGGAGAACGAGATGAGGGTCGCGGTGGTTGGTCGCTGTGCATCGGGAAAGAGCACGATCGCCGCTGCCCTGCGCGACCACGGCTACGATGCCTGGCCGGTCGGTCAGGAGCATTCGATTGTCCCCACGCTCTGGAACGCGAAGCAGCCAGACGCGCTCGTCTTTCTCGACGCGTCGCTCGCGTCTGTTCGCCAACGACGCCACAACCCCGCGTGGCCGGACTGGATTTACGAGCTTCAGACTGCCCGACTGGCAAACGCCCGCGACAATGCGCACGTGTTCATTGATACCGACAATATCGAGATACGCGACGTCCTCGCCATCGTCCTGGAGGGCCTGGCGCAGTGATCGCACGATGAACAGGCGAGTACACTTGACCGATTCGCTTGGTCGCTCTTCTTGACGCAGATATCGAGGCAAATGGACGACGGAATGCATCGACGACGCACCCGACTAACAATCGTTCTGGTCCTCGTGCTCGTGCTGGTGGGATGCGGATCGGGCGAAGCGACGTTCAATCTGGAAGTCAGCGCCAATGGCGATCAGGTTCTCACCATTGCCGGTGGCGGTGCACTGCCGATCACGCTCGATCCGGCGCTGCTGCGGGATGCCGATTCATCGTTCATCGCGCGGCAGGTCTTTCGGGGCCTGATGCGGCTGGACGACTCTCTGATTGCGCAGCCCGATCTGGCCGAGACGGTCGAGGCTAGCGATGACGGTCTCAGCTACACCTTCAGGCTGCGCGAAAACGTCACGTTCCAGGACGGCACCATCATTGATGCCGAGCGCGTGAAAGCGTCGTTCGAGCGCGCTGCCGATCCCGAGTTGGCCGGAGGCGACGGGAGCGCCCTGCCGGCCGCAATCTACTTCGGTGACATCGAAGGCATCGACGAATATCTGACCGGACAGGCCGGCACAATCACGGGTATTCAGACCAGCGGGACGCGGACAGTCAGGATGACGCTCAAGCGGCCGGCAGCGAATTTTCTCTACAAGCTTTCCGGGAGCCCGGCAGCGATTGTTGATGTGCGCGAGACGACGAGCTCAGACTGGTGGACCGCGCCGAACGGTAGTGGGCCGTTCGAGATCGGGGACGTTTCGCCGCAGCTCATCAGCCTGACGCCGTTCGATGGCTTCTATTCCGGAGCGCCGCGCTTGCAAGAGGTTCGAATCCTCTACGGCAGCGCTGCTGCGCAACCACTAAACCTGTACGAGACAGGCGTCATCGATACGGCCGAGGTGCCGATCTACGCGATCGATCGCGTGTCGTCGCCCGCAGATCCGCTGTACGCCGAGCTGGAGACGACACCGCAGCTCTCGACGACGTTCATCCTGCTCAATGAGAACGTCGAGCCGTTTGACGACCCTGCCGTCCGGGAGGCTGTCGTTCGGGCGCTCGATCGTTCCAAGGTCACGCGCGTGAGTCTTGAAGATCGGGTTCGGCAGGCGGAAGGCATTGTTCCACCGGGTATCCTCGACCGTGACTGGACTTCGACGCCGCCTTCGTATGATCTGGAAGCAGCGCAGGCTGCACTCGCATCCGCCGAGCCTTTTGAGATCCCGCCGGCCTTCTATGGCAGTGGCGTCGCCGTGACGCTGGCCGACGTGCTGGAACGCGACCTGGGTCTCGATAGCGACGCGATTTCGCTGGAATGGAATGAGTTCTCCAGTGCGCTCACCAGCCAGCAGTTACCGGCGTTTGCGCTCTCCTGGATCGCCGATTATCCCGATCCGGCGAACTTCCTCGATTCGATGTTCCACACCGGCAGCCCCGATAACTACGCGGACTATTCGAACCCGGAAGTCGACGCGCTGCTCGATTCAGCCGCCGTGGAGCAGGATCCGGTGCGGCGAGCCAAACTCTATCTGGATGCGCAGCAGATGATCCTCGATGACGCCGTCCTCATTCCGCTGTATCACGACATCGCGTATACACTGGTCAAGCCATACGTGCGCGGCCTGACGATCACGCCGGTGGGGATTATGAGCCTCGAGTCTGTCTGGATCGGCGAGCGCTGAGTGACAAGCCATCACGTCGAAGATCTGCTCCCGCTGTCGGGCAGTGAAATCGCAGTCCTGACCCCGGACGCAGTCCCGCATCTGCGGGTGTCGTGGCACACGCGCTTCACCTCGAACGAGCTGACGAAGATCGCGCAGGCCGAGCCGCGCCTTTCAGTCTGGAATCAGAGAACAGGCGAGTTCCTCGTTGGCGGGCCGTGGCGTAATCGCCGCGATGTCGCATCCGTCGTCGAGATCGCAGCGACGTCGGGCGCTATTGACCTGATCGACGCCTTTTGTACCGTCGCGCAGCAACAAGGTATCGTGCTGGCGGTTGCCTCTGAGCAGGTCGAGCGACGCCGCACAGCCTTCTATGTCGGTGCGCGATTCGAGCCGATTGAGGACATCATCATTTACGAGATGTCGCGTGTGCGCGCGCGAACGCCGCGCAGTGGCAACCTCAGGTTTGTGCCATTGCAGATCGAGAATCGCGCAATGCTGGATGAGCTGATCCGGCTGGACAATGCCGCGTTCCCCTGGTTGTGGTGGAACAGCGAGGACGAGTTTCGCGAATACTCGTCGGCACCCGGAGTCGAGATTCAGGTTGGGTACGATGAGTCGCGGCAAGCGGTTGCCTACGTCGGGACGACGCGCTTCCGCAACTGGGGACACCTGGACCGCATCGCTGTCGATCCCGAGATACAGGGACGTGGGCTGGGACGCGTCGCGCTCGATTTCGCGGTGTCGTCGCTCGCTGCGGCCGGTGCCAGCCGCGTCGGGCTGAGCACACAATCGCGCAACGTCCGCAGTCGCGCGTTGTACGAATCATATGGATTTCATCGGTCGTCGTCGCACGACTATCGTGTCTTCGGTCGCTTGCTCGATCTTGGGCTGACGCTCAAGGATATCGTGGGGTAGGGAAGAGTGAGACTGCATGGGTAGCACCTACGGATCGGCGTTTCGGATTACGACCTGGGGCGAGTCGCACGGGCCGGCTCTCGGTGTCGTCATTGATGGCTGCCCCGCCGGTCTGGAGGTCAATGAGGAACTGATTCAGTATGACCTTGACCGGCGGCGGGTCGGGCAGTCGCGAGTCACCTCGCCGCGCAACGAGCGCGACAAGGTCCAGATCCTGTCCGGCGTCTTTGAGGGTCGCACGACCGGTACGCCGATCTCGCTGATCACCTACAACAAGGACTCTGACTCGACCAAATACGACATCATCCGTGACATGTACCGACCCGGCCACGCCGACTACACCTACTCGATGAAGTACGGCATTCGCGACCATCGCGGCGGCGGGCGATCGAGCGCTCGCGAGACGTGGGGCCGCGTGGCGTCGGCTGCTATCGCGCGGCTGCTATTGCGGCAGTCTGGCATCGATGTCTACGCACATACACTGCGCATCGGCGACATCGTCGCCCAGACCTTCGACCGCGACGAGATCGATCAGAACATGGTGCGCGCAGCCGATCCTGATGCTGCCGAAGCGATGGTCGCGGCGATCGATCGAATCAAGCTTGAATCAGACAGCCTCGGCGGCATTGTCGAGGTGCGCGCCGACAATGTGCCTCCAGGCCTCGGTGAGCCGACGGCCTACAAGCTCGATGCGCTGCTGGGGCAGGCGATGCTGAGTATCCCGGCGACAAAGGGGATCGAGATCGGCTCGGGCTTCGCAGCCGTCGGTATGCGTGGATCTCAACATAACGATGCGTTTGTCCTCGATGAGCAGGGCCGCGTGCGAACTCGCACGAACAACCACGGCGGCACGCTGGGCGGAATCTCATCTGGCGAGCAAATTGTCGTGCGCGTGGCGATCAAGCCGACGTCGTCGATCAGCCAGGATCAGGACACGGTTGACGAGAAGGGGAATGCGCGCAAGATCCTGGTCGAGGGACGCCACGATCCCTGCGTCGTGCCTCGCGCCGTGCCGGTTGTCGAGGCGATGATGATCCTCGTGCTAGCCGATCTTCTGCTGCTCAACCGGATGAGCCGTGCTGCCTGGGAGATGCCGTAGCGCCTCAGCGTACTGCTGCGCCGAGCAGTGGGAAGAGCAGATCCCAGAATACGGGCACGGTCTTCGCGACGCATCCTGGATCAGCGATTGTCGTGCCCGGCACCTGCGTGCCGAGGATCGCAAAGCTCATTGCCATGCGGTGATCGTCATAGGTCTGGATCGTGGCCGGTTGCGGTCGCGCCGGATGAATGGTTAGGCCGTCCTCGCGCTCATCAACCGGAACGCCGGTGCGCTGGAGTTCCGCTGCGATCGCGGCGATGCGGTCCGTCTCCTTGAGGCGGATGTGGCCGATGTTGCGGATCGTCGTCGGGCCGTCGGCGAATGGCGCGATTGCCGCCAGCGATTGCACTGTATCCGAGATATCGCCCATGTCGACGTCGACGCCGCGGAGCTTGCCGGGGCCGTAGACGGTGATCGCTGATGTCCCGCGCTCGACGCGGCAGCCCATGGCTTCGAGCACATCGACGAAATGAAGGTCCCCCTGCGCCGAGGTCGGCGGCAGATGCTCGACGGTGACCGGGCCACCGGCCACGGCTGCCAGCGCGAAGAAGTAGCTGGCGGCCGAGGCGTCCGGCTCGATGTCATACGTTCTGCCTGTGTAGCGCTGGCCTGGCTCAACCCGGATGCGCCGGTAATCGTCGTGATGCAGCGCGACGCCGAACTCCGCCATCGTTGAGGCGGTCATGTCGATGTAGGGCTTCGAGACGAGATCACCCTCGACGAGCACGTCCAGCGGATCATTCGCGTAGGGCAGAACCATTGCAAGCGCGCTGAAATACTGGCTGGACAGATCGCCGCGCATCTGGATCGTCCCACCCGGCAGCCCGGCTGCGTCAATCTCAACTGGTGGACAGCCATCCTCTGATTCCGAGCGGATACGAACGCCGAGAGACGCCAGCCCGTCGATCAGCGGCGCGAGTGGCCTCTGGCGCATGCGCTCGGTGCCATCGAGCCTGACGTGACCGTGCGCTAACGTAGCGAGAGCGGTAAGGAAGCGCATTGAGGTGCCCGAGTTGCCCAAGAACAGCTTGGCGTCCGTCGCCGGTATGTTTCCGTCAACGCCGTGGACGGTGAGGGTGGCAGACGACCAGTCGGCGTCGATCCTGACTCCGAGGGCATTGAGCGCGGCGACCATGTAGCGCGTGTCGTCGGAGTCCAGCGCGCCGCGCAGCACCGATACGCCGCTGGCCAGCGCGGCAATCGGCAACGCTCGGTTCGTGTAGCTCTTCGAACCGGGAATCGATACCGACCCGGAAGCCCGGTCGGCAGTCGGAATCGGCAGCGGATCGGTCAGCATACGTCTCGCCTTCGGGTTCAGGTGAACTTCAGATCCCAGGAATAGGGGATGTCGGGAGAGTCATACGGAATGCGGTACTCATCCGGATCGCTCGGGTCGTACGGCTGGGTCGGAAAGTTGATCAGGTAGCAGGGCGTGACGCCAACGTTCTTGAAGCCGTGAAGCACGCCAATCGGGATCTTGACGACAATGCGATTGTCATCGCCCATGAAGAACTCGTTGACGACGCCATAGGTCGGCGAATCCTCACGCAGGTCGTACAGCGGCACCTTGATCATCCCACTGACACAGGTGAAATAGTCCGTCTGCTTCTTGTGGTAATGCCAGCCGCGAATGACGCCTGGATAGGACACTGAGACGTAGCACTGGCCGAAGCCCTCGAAGAACGGATCGTCACGCCGGATCAGCTCGGTCAGCGCGCCACGCTCATCGGCGTGGGTAACAAGGCGCTTGATCTCGACGCCGTCAATCATCTGCTGGGCCATCGGTCACTCAGTCCTTTCTGATCGGTGAAAGCGGTCCATCATTCCAGGTGGCAAGCGCGATCATGCGCTCCGATTCAGCGCGATATGGATCCAGATCATACGTGCCATAGAGAGCGATCAGCTGCCAGCCTGCGCGCGCAAGCAGATGCTCCAGCTCCCAGCGGTGGATGTAGCGCGTGTCGTATTCATCAACGATCCTGGTGACTGTGCCGTTCAGCGGGTCGATGGTGTCAAAGAGCACTGTGGTGTGGATGATCTGGCGCTCAAGATCGTGTGATCGGGCTGTCCACTTGTCGAGGCGACGGCCATCCGCCATTGTGCCGCTGTATTCAAGCGTGACGCGACCATCCAGTCCGGCGAGGTAAAGCGGGTCGGGCGTCATCAGATCGAGAAGCAACAGCCCGCCATCGATCACGACCGAGCGAATCGCTTCCAATGCGGCCAGTTGGGCGTCGGCATCCGGCAGATGCAGGAACGTGTTGATTGCGGAAAACGCCATCCAGTAGGGCGCGTCCGGCAGGCGGGTCGCTTGCAGGTCCTCCATGCGCGCATGGACAAGCGTCGTATCGGCGCTCAGCCGTCCGCTGGCGAGCCGAAGCATGGCCTCGGACGAGTCGATGCCGGCAAGGGGCAGCCCCAGATCCTCAAGGGCGCGCAGAACCCGACCGCTTCCGCAGCCGAGCTCAAGTACGGGTCCGTTCGCCTCGACCGCGAAATGGCGGTAGAGTTCAAGATCGTCCCGGTACTGATCGTATTCGAGATCGTAGAATTCCGCGAACCGCAGGTACGCATCGACCGTCTCGGACATGTGAAGGATTGTACGCTGCGGACGATAGGCGGCGCGCGATGATACCGGAACGACTCGTCGCGCGACATCCTGCAGTTCTGGAGCGATTCGTACATGTGTGCCAAGACGAAAGCCAAGCCCAAAGACCAGACGCCATCGGGCGGCGAGAAGGTTGTGACGGTCAACCGCAAGGCCTTCCATGACTTCTTCGTTGAGGAGGATATGGAAGCCGGTATCCAGCTGACCGGTACTGAAATCAAGTCGATTCGCGACGGCCGCGTGAATCTGCGCGATGCCTATGCGCGAGTGCAGGGCGGCGAAGTGTGGCTGCATGGCATGCACATCTCGCCCTACGAACATTCGGGCGCGTACTTCCAGCACGACCCGCTCAGGCCCAGGAAGCTGCTGCTGCATCGGAAGCAGATCGACTACCTGCAGAAGCAGACGGAAGCGGCCGGATACACGCTGGTGCCGCTCCGCCTCGTGCTGCGGCGCGGCCGGGCGAAGCTCGACCTCGGCCTGGCGCGCGGCAAGCGCGATTACGACAAGCGCCAGGCGCTGGCCGAGCGCGACGCGAAGCGCCAGATTCAGCAGGCCTTGCGTCGACGCGACTAAAGGTGTAAACTGTCTGTTGCACGCTACGGGGATGTCCGGTTTCGACAGGGTCGTAGGTGCGAAGATTGCAGGTCGAGGACGCCCGAGGCCTCGTAAAAAACGGGCAAAAACACTAAATGGCGAGCGTGAGCTTGCTTTCGCTGCCTAATTAACTAGGGAGCGACGTTCGCCCGGACCACAGCCCGGCTGGTCCGGATCCGAGCGACACTACGCTGGGCTGCCGCGGTTCTGATAGTCAGATAGGGCCGCGAAAGATCATCTGACAAGCCCGGTAATACGCTGTCGGTGGTGGCTTACCAGGGCGAACAAAGCACCGACTACGCCTGTAGGATATCTTCGGCTGAAAGCTCTGGACGGGGGTTCGATTCCCCCCATCTCCACTGCAAGCTCCGTACTCGCTCCGATGAGTACGGAGCTTTTACTTTGTTCACGTTTCCCGGGCAACACCGGCAGGTTATACCGATGATGAGGAAGATGTCGTCGTCGAGAGACCGGTCGCGATCCGCGTGCTGAGTGACGCGGGAGGGTCGTATCTATTGCATCGCCTTCCTCTGGAGCTGGACACTCACATAAGTCGCGCCTCGATGCTTACCTGGTCGGCATCGAGCTGGGCCAGCTTGACGCTTAACACGTCGCTTGAATAGGTTCCCCGGTCCCGAATGCGGAGCAACTCAGAGCGACTCGCTTCGACGATCTCCAAACGCAGCGCTGTGAGCTCACTGATCGCTGTCTTGCGCTCTGGGACGGACTCCGGACTCAGCCTGGATTTCAGCAAGTTGCGGGCGTGAGCGATAGCCGCTTCGGAAAATGGCTTGCCGTCGCGCCTGGTCAGCGAGCCTTCGTCAAGCTTCCTCATCACTGCCTGATTCAGGTCGTTACCCAGCTGTTGCATGACCCGTGCTGTCGTGCCTGGATCCTGCGTTGGCAGCTTCAGCGCCCTCACGAGGGCGGGAAGCGTTCCGCCCTGGACGATGAGTGTGCCGGCGGCCACGACAAACGCAATCAGGATGAGCAACGATCGATGCGGAGCGCCGACGGGCAGCAGCTGAGCTGCGGCAAGCGTTATCGCGCCGCGCATACCGGCTGCGACAAGAACGACAGCATGCTTTGCACCGAACTGCTCGTTTGCCAGGTAGTCGATATCTGCAATCCGCCGCGCCATCACGTCCTGGAAGTTCTCCCAGCGACGGCGATTGATCGGCTTGCGATCCGTGCCGGCCTGCCGCTCAGCACTCACTCGATTCATGTGCTCAGTAAATTCCACCATGCGCTGCCGCTGTATTGCGTACCCGGCGCTGCGGCGAGCACGCAGCCAAACCGAGCCAAAGACAAACGCGGCCCTGATCGCAATCAGGACGGAGATGACGACCACTCCTATCTCTATAGCGGTGAGCTGGTTGTCAGAGGTGACGCGTATGTCCTGAATCAGGGTGTAGAGCTGCAGACCCATCACGAGGAAGATGCCGCTCTCCAGAACGTGGCTGATCGTCTCCCAGACGGCAGCTCCAGCAATCCGGACTTCTGACGACAGGCGCTTGGGAATTCGCTGGCCAGTGATCATTCCAGCGACGACGGCGGCGACCAGACCGGATGCGTTGATGTGCTCGGCCGGTATGGCGGCCAGAAATGGGACGGCCAGAGAGAACGCGACGTTGGACGCGGTGTCCGGTATGTGCGACCGAATCGCAACGTTGAATCGACCTACGACGACGCCAATGAGGACTGCGACAGCCAGCGAGTAGAGAAAGTCGGTGGTGACATCCCAGAGTGTGACCGACGCCGCGACAGCGGCGATCGCCGAGCGCACGAGGACGAGGGCGCTCGCGTCGTTGAACAGCGCTTCGCCATCAAGGACATCGACGATTCTCGTCGAAACGCCCGACCGTGTGACGATGCCCGTCGCAACTGCGTCGGTAGGCGAGACTACCGCGCCAACGGCGATGCCGATAGCCAGCGGCAGATCCGGAATAAGCCAGGTCAGCACGAAGCCAACTGAGACAGCCGAAGCGGCGACCAGCAAGACGGCGAAAACGGAGATCATCCAGAGATCGCGGCGAAAGCCCATCGTCGGTGTGTTCACTGCTGCGGAATACAACAGTGGCGGAAGGACGCCACCAAGAATCCATTCCGGCTCGATATGGACTTCGGGAACGAACGGGAGCAAGCCGACTGCGGCCCCGATGACGACCAGGATGAGTGGCGCAGCAATGCCGAATTTCGGTGCGATTGTTGTGATCAGGACAATCGCTACCACGCCGATCACAATGACTGGGAGCAGGTCCATAGGCGTTCCCCACGATCAGGGTTGGTCGACGCTCGGTCGCGCAGAGGTCAGCCGATCGCCATGTCGAACACGAGAGAGGAATCGATTCTAACGGTATGTCAGGAGATTGCGCTTGCCAGAAGGGAGCAGTTCCCGAAGGCGGATCAATCAGCATGGCCGCGCCAACAGTCAGGCGTGACTGCAGCGCAGGAGATTCGGAAGCGGCAGCCGCGGGTGTGAATGACCTGCTGACTGCCGCGATTACCTATACGTCGATGCGATCGCTCCCCATGTTGCGCTCGCGCTTGAAGCGGCCAAAGCCACCGTCGCGTGGGTCCTGTCCGTCACGGAATGCGTGGGGCGCAGCGCCGCGACCGGGTCCCCAAGGTCGGCCCCCACGTCGCTTTCCGCGACCGAACGCCTCCATCGAAAACTCTTCCATCGCGCTGTCGTCGATTCCGAGCCGCTCCTGTAACGCGCCATTCACGCGGTCCAGATAGCCGGCCATCGTCTGCTGCTCCTCAGCCGTCAATGTGTCGAAGATGTCGGCGATGTCCGGCTGTTCAATTTGCTCCTCATTGCGGCCCTTGTCGGTGAGCTTGATGATCATCACTCGACGGTCTTCCGGCGATTGCTCGCGGGTGACGTAGCCGCCCTTGATCAGCTTGGCGATCAGCTCGTTCAGGGACGCGATGTGCAGGCCAAGGATGTGAGCCAGGTCCTTCGTCTTCATGCCATCCTGCAGCTTCAGAACCGCCAGAATCCGTCCCTGGCCGCGCGTCGTATCGGCCAGATGTCCATGCTTGGCGTGGACCTGCATGCGCTGGAATCGCGCCAGCCACATCGTGCGCATCAGCTTGGTCGCCAGATCGCTACTCAACATGTGTCTCCTTCGTGTTGTCGAATCAGTAACGGGGGGCAGTAGAACGGGTACCAGTCAGGTATAATATAACAGGTACCCGTAGAATGACAACGGTCGCTGCAAATTGGTTTCTCAAGGCGCTACGTAGCGCGGTTTTCCGTATGGTAGGCTCTCGGAATCGTCGCCTTATTACTCGAAGGCCCAGCATCTGTCTGGAGCATTCGTGTCTGCCGATTTCGTGTCGGAAGGGATGGCCAGCCCATGAGTACCAGTCGCCTGGAAGCATTCAGCGACGGAGTTCTGGCGATCATTATCACGATCATGGTGCTGGAATTGAGCATTCCCGAAGAGCACACGATCGCCGCGCTCATTGATGCAACCGGGTTGGGACTGCTCTCGTATATTCTGAGCTTCATCTACATCGGTATTTACTGGAACAATCACCACCACATGTTCCAGCTGACTGAGCACATCAGCGGCGCGGTACTGTGGGCAAACCTGCACCTCCTGTTCTGGCTCTCGCTGATCCCGTTTTCGACAGCCTGGATGGACGAAGGGTCATTTGCGAAGACGCCGGTGATGACGTACGGCGTCAACCTCCTCTGCGCTGCCATCGCCTATTTCATCCTGCAGGGCACGATCATCCGCCATCAGGGGCAGCGATCCGTCCTGAAGGACGCCATCGGGACAGACACCAAAGGTCGGATTTCGCCGGTCTTTTACCTCCTCGGCATTCTGGCCGCAGCACTGTTCGGTGAGTCCACGGCCGGTGTCGTCATAGCAGTTGGGTTCTACGTGGTTGTCGCGATTCTCTGGCTGATCCCCGATCAGCGCATCGAGCATGTCATCGCGGCCCGCGCACAGGCGGGCGACGATTGAATGCACGCTCCGGTGGCAGGTAGCCAGCGTGATTGACGCGCAATCCACTGCGGTCGAAATCCGCCCGCTCGATGGTGGAGAAGTCGATGCGTTTCTCGCGCTGTGCCTGGCGCTGGATTCCGACACAGACCTGATGATGCTTGAGCCGGGCGAGCGTCAGGGCTTGCTCGATCAGCAGCGCCGGGAAGTCAGCGAGGCAGTGCAGACGGACAACTCGACGATCATTGTCGCATCCGATCGGGGAGTGCTCGTTGGCTACGTGGCCGCCTACGGCGGCGCGTATCGGCGCAACCGGCACAGTGTCGACATCGTCGCCGGCGTCCTGCAATCCCACGCCGGGCAGGGACTTGGAAGACGCCTGCTTGAGGACCTCATCGGATGGGCCCAGGGCCACGGCGTCAGTCGTTTGCAGCTGACGACGATGATGCATAACGAACCGGCGCTGCGGCTTTACACACGCATGGGTTTTGAGGTTGAAGGCGTCCGCCGGAATTCGCTCATAGTTGAAGGTCAGCCGGTCGATGAGGTGGCGATGGCGCTCATCCTCGATCGACCGGCCCGCTAAATCAATCGAGAGCAGGGTCCGTCAGGATTTCCGCCAGCAAGTCAGCGTTAATGCTGCCGCCGGAGATAATGCAGACGCTCTTTCCGGTCGTGTCGCCGGCAGCTGCCAGCGCAGCGGCGACGGCGAGTCCTCCTGCGGGCTCGGCAACGAGCTTATTTCGCAGAGCCAGGCGCTTGACGGCCGCCTTGGCGTCGCGGTCTGAAATTAGCACCGTCTCATCCACCACCGAACGCAGGACCTCGAATACGTCCGGAAGGACGAGTGGCACCGCCACGCCATCGCAAATGGTCTGGCAGGTTACCGAGACAGGCTCGCCGGCCGCAAGGCTCTGCGTGAACGCGCAGCAACCCTCGGGCTCAACGCCGATCACTTTGATCTCAGGACGCAACGCCTTAATCGCCGAGCCGACGCCGCCGATCAGCCCGCCGCCGCCGACGGGGACGTAGACCCGCTCGACATCGGGCATATCCTCGACGATTTCCAGTCCGATCGTCGCTGACCCAGCCATCTCACGCCAGGGATGAATGAACGTGTACGGCTCGTCCTTCCAACCCTCTTCGGTCATGAAGCGAAAGACCTCGGCGCCGGGAACGAGCACCGGTGTGCCGCCGTAGGCCTCCATGGCGCGAACCTTCGTTTCCGGCGCGGTTTCAGGCATCAGGCTGCGCGCGGACGTGCCGAAGTATCTGGCGGTCCATGCGAGCGCCTGAGCGGTGTTGCCGGCGCTTGTCGTCGAGAGACCTCGCGCGCGCTCTTCCTCGGTTTTCGCCGCGACTGCGTTAAACACGGTGCGAAGCTTGAATGAGCCAATGGGTTGCAGCGTCTCTGGCTTCAGGTAAATGCTCGATGGCTCGCCGTAGGAGTGCAGCGGGATCAACGGGGTTCTGACGACGATCCCTTCGAGCCGCGCGGCGGCTGCGCGAATGTCGTCCAGGCTCGGACGGATGCTCACGCGTCTTCCTCCTGCTTGTAGGATTAGCTGGCGACCGGAGCGGTTGCGTTCTCCAGCGCCAGACGAATGATGTCGAAGTCCTCGTCGCTGATTTTGTGAACGTTGCCCTGGAAGGCGAGCGTCCAGTTCGCCGCCGGCCACTTGGCGACGTGCGCCATCTGGCGGGCGATTGGTTCAGCTTCAATGAACGTGTCTGTATCGAGCGTGATCACCGGCTCGATATGGAAGCGCCACGGATAGTCTTCTGCGTCGCGCTTCGGATCTTTGCTCTTCCAGATCGGCGTGTGATCCTCGAAGTAGGTCGAGGTGACGGTGGCATAACCAGCGAAGGCTTTCATGCCGGTGATGTACCAGACGATTCGGTCACCAGGCTGGATCGTTTCAGCCTTCTTGCGATGTCGACTCTTCAGTCCCTGAATCGTGAAGCCGTGTTCGCGGGTGGCGGCGTAGTTGTCCGGAGAGCCGACGACAATCCAGTTGGTATTGTTTGACATATCTGCGATCCTGACACTATATCTACGGCAAGCGTGCTGAGATTGTCGCTTGTCGGCCAAGTGTACGTTCACTCTATCACTGATCGTGTTGAAGCGGGAGATCAGGTCATGGCGACGCAAGATCGCGCCGAATTGCTCCAGGCACTCGCCGCGGTTGTTGGCGAGGCGTGGGTCGTCTCCGATCCGGCCGGCCTGTCGGTCTATCAGTACGACGCATCCGACGAGGCGATTGCTGGTATTCACCAGCCGGTCGCGGCGGTGCTACCGGCCACAGCCGAAGAGGTGCGCGACGTCGTGCGGGTTGCGCTCGCGCATGGCTTGCCGGTCGTTCCGCGTGGTGCAGGGACGGGTCTGGCCGGCGGCGCAATCGCCTGCCGTGGCGGCGTGATGATCGTTATGACCCGGATGACGCGCATCCTTGAGGTGCATGAGGTTGACCGCTACGCCATCGTCGAGCCGGGGTTGATTAACCTCGACCTGTCGACGGCGATTGCCCACCGCGGCTACTTCTTCGCGCCCGATCCCGCCAGCCAGCGTGCCTGCTCAATCGGCGGCAACGTGGCCAACAACTCGGGCGGTCCGCACTGCCTGAAGTACGGCGTCACCAGCAACCACATCCTCGGACTTGAGGTTGTCCTGCCGGATGGCTCGCTGACCTGGGTCGGTGGCTCGTCGGCTGAGACGCCGGGCTTCGATCTGACGGGTGCGCTCGTTGGTTCCGAAGGGACGCTCGGCGTCGTCACCAAGGCGATGGTTCGGCTGACGCGCACGCCGGAAGAGGTGGCCGTTCTGCTGGCCTCATTCCCGACGATGGAGTCAGCCTCGCGAGCCGTCACGGCGATCATCGCCGACGGCATTCTGCCGGCGTCGCTTGAGATGATGGATGCGCTGACGATCACAGCCGTCGAGGCAGCGTTCCATTGTGGCTACCCGCTGGATGCTGCGGCTGTCCTGCTGGTGGAGCTCGACGGCTTGCGCGAGACGGTTGCCGAGCATCGCGAGGCCGTTGCCCGCTTGTGTCGGCAGCACGACGCCCAGCAGGTTCGGTCTGCGACGACGAAGGCAGAGCAGGACCTTCTGTGGCTCGGTCGAAAGGCGGCGTTTGGAACGCTCGGTCGGCTCGCGCCCAACTACTACCTGCAGGACACCGTCGTTCCACGGACGAAGCTGCCGACAGCGCTGGAGTTCGTTGGTCAGCTCAGCCGCGATTTCGACATCCAGATCGCCAACGTCTTCCATGCCGGTGATGGCAATCTGCACCCGTTGATGCTGTTCGATCGCTATCGCGCAGGGGAGATCCAGCGTGTTCTGGAGGCCGGCGATGCGCTGCTGGCGCACTGCATCGACGCCGGTGGTTCGGTTAGTGGCGAGCACGGCATCGGCATGGAAAAGAAGGACGCGCTCTCGCTGGTCTTCACAACCGATGATCTGGCCGCAATGGCCGGACTGAAGCGCTCGTTCGATCCACGCGAGCTGTTTAATCCGGACAAGGTCTTCCCAACCGCGTTCTCGTGCGGCGAGCTTTCCAATCTGAAGCAGCAAGCGCTGGAAGTGGACGGCATGTATGTCGTCTGAGGTCGAGCTGGTTCCGGTTGTTGTCGATGGCACTGAAATAACCGACGTTCGATTCCCGGAGTCGCCGCAGGAGATGTCGGCAACGCTGCGCGAGATGCAGCCTGTCGACGCGCACGCGCTGATCGTTGGCGGCGGGACACGCACCGCATTCGGCAACCTGGGCGGTTCGTTCGATCTGGCAATCTCGACCCGCAAGCTCAATCGCATTCTTCAGTATGAGCCGGATAACATGACGATGGCGGTCGAGCCGGGCTGCACGATTGAGCAGATTCGGGAGGCGCTGGCGGCGAACCGGCAGTCGATCGCGCTCGATGCCGCGCATGACAGCCGCTCGACGATTGGTGGCGCGTACGCGACCGGCATGAGCGGCCCGCGTCGGTTGGGTGGCGGCTCGCTGAAGGATTGGGTCATCGGAGTCGAGGTGATGGGCCCCGACGGTGTGAACGCCAAGGCGGGCGGCATGGTCGTCAAGAACGTCACCGGCTTCGACATGATGCACCTGCACTATGGCGCGTTGGGAGCCTTCGGCGTCGTCACTCGCCTCAATCTCAAGGTGTTCCCTGCGCCGACGGCGAGCCGGTCGATTCAGCTCGTATACACCACGCCGGAGCACGCGCACGCTGCCGCAGTTGCGCTGATTACGTCACAACTCCTGCCGGCGTCGATTGTCGTTGCGAATACGCCAGAAGGTTGGCAAACCTCGGTCCGCTGTGACGCGCCGGAAGAGGCGATTGAGCTCCTTGTGCAACGCATGAATGCCGTCGCTGCCGATGCCGCCGAGCCGATCTCGGCGAATGTCAGCGACGATGGCAGTGACGCGCTGTCCGCCTTTCGAGATACCGCCGACCTCGCGGCTGGCGACATCGTCGTTCGCTTGCCGATCCGCGCCTCGCATCAGCCGGCCGCATTACCGCGGCTGGCTGATACTGGCTGGCGCGTCTGCGCGGATGTTGGCTCTGGTCTCGTGTACGCGCGTCGTCCTTCTTCTGACGCACTTGACGACGGCGGTATTGAGGCGTTCTCAACTGCAACGTGGTTAGCACTTCCACGACATCTCAAGACCGATCGCGATGTCTTCGGACCGACGCCGGACGCTGTCCAGCCGATATTGCGGCGTCTCAAGGACAGCTTCGATCCTGAGCGGCGGCTGAATCGCGGCCGGTTTGCACTTGGCCTGTAGGGCGAGAGGATTTCAGTGAGATGGTAAGCGAATCCATCGACACGCGCTATGCTCAGGCCGTCGTTGAGCCCGAGCGTCTCTCCGGCTTCCACGAGCCAGACGCTCCGCCGGAAGATGTGATGCGAGCCTGTGTCCATTGCGGCTTCTGCCTGCCGGCCTGCCCGACCTATCGCCTGACACTTCGTGAGCGCTCATCACCGCGTGGGCGGATCGCATTGATCAAGTCAGTCCACGAAGGCCATCTCAGCATTCTCGATCCGATCTTTCAGGAGGAGATGTCGCTCTGCCTGAATTGCCGCGCCTGCGAAGCAGCCTGTCCATCCGGTGTCAAGTACGGCGAACTTGTCGAGACGGCGCGTGTTCAGATCGAGCGCGTCAATCGCCACGCACCGCACGTTTCGCTGGCTCGCGCTGCGGCGTTCCGCGGTGCCTTCGGCAGCACGCGCCGTTTTCGCGCGCTCTCGTCCGGCCTGCGCCTGTATCAGCGCAGCGGCGCGCGGCAGGTTGTGCGCAAGTCGGGCGTGCTGAAGCTGATGAACCTTAGCAAGCAGGAAGCGATGCTGCCGGAGCTGAAGGAAGAGTTCCTCGTCCCGGGCCAGGAATACTGGCCGGCCGAAGGTGAGCGCCGAGGGACAGTTGCGCTGCTGGCCGGCTGCATCATGAGCACCGCCTACGCCGATGTCGATCGCGCGACTGCGCGGGTGCTGGCGCGTAACGGCTACGACGTCGTGGTGCCGACCGGACAGGGCTGTTGCGGAGCGCTGGCCGTCCATTCCGGCGATATGGACAATGGTCGAGTTCAGGCGCGCGCAAACATCGAGGCGTTCGACAATCCGCAGTTTGACGCTGTCATTGTCAATGCGGCCGGCTGCGGTGCCGCCATGAAGGAGTACGGATTTCTGCTGCGCGATGATCCCGCATACGCGGAGCGCGCGAAGCAGTTCAGCGCGCGGGTCAAGGACGCAACCGAGTTTCTTGCCCAAGCTGGTCTGACCAGCCAGCCGGGACAGCTCAACATTGACGTGACCTATCAGGAGCCGTGTCATCTGGCACACGCGCAACGTATTACTCGTGAGCCGCGCGAGTTGCTGAACGCGATTCCCGGCCTGACGCTCGTGGAGATGCCCGAATCGACGATGTGCTGCGGTAGCGCCGGCATCTATAACCTGATGCAGCCGGAGATGTCGTCGGCGCTGCTGACGCGCAAGCTCGACAACGCCGCGACGACCGGAGTGCGTACGATCGTATCGGCCAATCCCGGTTGCATGATGCAGCTTGTCGCCGGCTTGCGTGAACGCGGCGAGCAGGTAGAGGTGGTCCACATCATGACGTTGCTCGACCGCGCCTATGCGGCGGCATCTGCTCCGGAGATCGCGTAAGCCGACGGCTACCCAGTAGCCGGAAAGCGGATCGCTGTGACAGCGCCACCTTCGGGTCTGTTGCGAATATCGAACGTACCCTTGAGATCGGACATCGTCAGCGTTCTGGCGATGCGCAGCCCGAGGCTGCTGTCTCGTTCGATGTCAAAACCTTCTGGCAGGCCACAACCGTCGTCTTCAATTCGCAACTCAATCTGATCGTCCCAGGCGCGTGGTGTGATCCAGATGTGTCCTGATGTTCGATCGGCCATGCCGTGCTCGATCGAGTTCGTCACACACTCATTCACGAGCAATGCCAGGATCGTCGCCTGCCGCGAGCTGGCGGTCGCGTCGCTTGGCAACACCTCGAACTCGACGTGGATACCGCGCGGTACGACGTTGACCGATGCTTCGTCAACAACATGCTTGACGATCGACGTCACTGTTGCGGATGTCAGATTGTCCGCCGATAGGAGGTTGTGGACAGCGGCGATTGACTGCACCCGCGCGACCGCCTCCTGCAGCGTAGCCTTGTGGGCAGGATGAGACGCGTGTCGCGCCTGCATCGACAACAGCGCGGCGACAGTCTGCAGGTTGTTACGGACGCGATGATGCATCTCCTGCAGGAGCGTTGATGCGCGCGCGAAGCCGCGGTTCGCTTCGTCATACAGCTCGGCGTTCTCGACGGCCAGCGCTGCAGCGTCGGCGAATGCCTGAAATAGCCCCAGCTTTTGGTCGATGTGGTTTTCATCGAGGCGGGCCCGGACGAATACGCTGCCAATGAGCCGATGCGCGGTGAGCAGCGGCGCACCGATCAGAATGTGGTTGTCGTCGAGCTCAATCGCGACGGCACTACGAGTTGCCGTCACCCGCTCAATCAGTGAGAACGGGAACATGTCGGCAGCATTCTCGGGGCCAGTCGCGCCAACGCACACGGGCAGTGCATCTGCTGTATGGGCGGTCGCCAGGACGACCGCCGCATCGCCACGCGCAATCGCGGCTGCGTGCTGCGCAATGAGCGGATAGAGATCCTCCGGGAGGCGTTCGGCGGATAGGCTGCGGCTGACTGCTTGTAGTGCCTTCATCTCGTCAATGCGGCGGTGGAGCGCTTCGTCGGTCTGGCTATACAGTCGCGCGTTTTCGATGGCGATAGCTAGCTCACCAGCGGCGGTTTCGAGGAACGTCAGCTCGTCAGGGTCGAACGAGCGTCGCTCGATTGACTGGATATTCATGACGCCGACCAGGCGATCCGGTTCGCGTAGCAGCAGTGGCACCGATACCTGCGAGGTGTAGCGATCCTCACCAACAATCGGGTAGGTGAAGAACGCCGGGTGCGCCTGCGCGTCTTCTACCATCTGGGTCTGGTGGCTGGTGGCTGCCAGACCGGTGATGCCGGCATCCGACCGAATGGCAATGCGACCGATCGCTTCGGGATTGAGACCCTTGGTCGCACGGAGGATCAGCGCCTCCGTGTGCCCGTCGTGCAGGAAGACCGAGCAGGCGTCGCCCTCAATCGTTTCGGCAACCGTTTCAACGATCGTCGTCAGCACGTCGTCGAGTCGCAGACTCGATGTCGCGGCGCGATTGATTCGGTGCAGCGCAGCGAGCCGCGCGACGTGGCTGGAGAGGCGGCCCGGCGGACGGTGGGTTGTGCCGCGGGTGCGGACCACCTGATCCACGTAGCCACGCACGATCGAGCCGAGCGTGTCTGCGCTAAGAACGGCGAGCAGATCAGCGGCGCTCTGCTCCAGAAGCTCGAACGTCTCCTCGATGGTCAGGTCGGCTTTGGCACAGGACGAGCCCAATCGGTGCGCAGCACGCCTTGCTTGCGCGCCACCCAGCGATGGCTCTGGTTGAATAGTCTCAAGAAAGTGCGTCAGTGCATCTATCGGCGCGATCTTCGCGTCAGCCATTGACATCCCCCTTGTCGCCAATGGGTCGATTTGGGGCGATGATACACTTCCAGAGCGTACGAACACTGTGTCTGGCCGGAGGACTCATGGATTCAGGTAGCCGTGACGACGTGCTCGGCGTGGTAACCGAAGGCAGCTTCAGCGCCGGACTGACCGTTCGCCTGAATGGCAACTACGCCGAGGACTTGCAGGTCGGCAGCTTCGTTGTCCTCGAAGGCACCCGAGAGCGCTATTTTAGCCTGATTAATGACCTGCAGTTGCGCACGACCGACCCAACTGTTGTTGCCGATCCGCCGGTTGAGAGCGCCTTCATCCGCTCGGCTTTGCAGGGTATCCACACCTTTACCGCCGCGACTGTTCGCCCGAGTCTCGTTGTCGAGGACAAAGACTCTGTCGTAGGCGGAGCGCCCCGCGCTGTGCGCACGATTCCGTCGCACTTCGCGCAAATGCGTCGCGCCCGCGAAGAGGACTTCGATGTTGTCTTCGGGCATGAAGGCGACGAGCGCTTCTCCGTCGGTGCCCCGATCGCGATGGACGATGTCAATGTGACGATCGATCTGCGCAAGCTCGTCGAGCGACCGAGCGGTATCTTCGGGCAGACCGGCACCGGCAAGAGCGTACTCACCCGCCTGATCCTGTTCGGGCTGATTCGCAGCGACATCGCCTCGGCGCTGATCTTCGACATGCACGATGAGTATGCCGACGCGCGACCGGACAAGCAGGAGATCCCCGGTTTGCGCGATCTTTTCGGCGCGACAGAAGTCAAGGTTTATGGCCTCGACCGCAAAGCTCCGCGCGTCGATTACCACATCCAGATCGGCATGAATCACATTGAGCCGGAGGACATCGAGCTTCTCCGCGATGAGCTGGATCTGACCGATACGTTCAGTGCCACGACGTTCCTGCTGCGCAAGGTCTATGGCAAGCGTTGGCTTTCGGAACTGCTGAACATGGATGCCGAAAGTATCAAGGAGTTTGTCGAACGGACTGGTGCGCACGAGGGCGCAATCGATGCACTGCGCCGCAAGCTGATGTACCTCTCCGACCGTGATTACATCGTGACGGAATCATCGTCTGATCCGGTGCGCGACATCGTCCATCACTTGCAGGGTGGCCGTCATGTCATCGTGCAGTTCGGCCGCTGGGATAATCTGCGCGACTATATGCTCGTCGCTAACCTGCTAACGCGGCGCATCCACGAGCAGTATCGCGAGGCTGCCGATAAGCGCCGGACGCAGATGAGCATCGAGAAAGGCCGTTCACTCGTCGTTGTGCTTGAAGAGGCGCACAAGTTCCTCAGCCCGTCAGCGGCGCGCCAGTCTATCTTCGGCATCATCGCCCGCGAGATGCGTAAGTTTGATGTCTCGCTGATGGTTGTCGACCAGCGCCCAAGCCAGATTGATTCCGAGGTCATGTCGCAACTGGCGACCCGCATTAGTGGCCTCCTGACTGACGAGCACGATATCGGTGCGGTTCTCAGCGGGACGAGCGATCGGTCCGGCCTGCGGTCGATGCTGGCCAGCCTGGAGCCAACCCAGCAGTGCCTCGTCGTTGGCCACGCGATACCGATGCCGATGGTCGTGCGGACACGCAAGTACAGCCGTGAGCTGCGCGATGACACCGTCGGGCGGAAACCCGTCGATAACAGCCCGGGCCTGGCTCTCCTTCGTGGTGGGCGACCGGGAGGGAATTCCTGATCTGTGAAGCTGATTCATTTCTCTGACCTGCACCTGGGCATCGACAGCCACGGATCGCTCGATCCCGAGACTGGTCTGTCGACCCGAGTGCTCGACTTCCTGAGAGCGTTTGACACCATCGTCGACCGCGCAATTGGCGGTGGATACGACGCAGTCCTGTTCACCGGAGATGCATTCAAGAATCGTGACCCGAGCCCGACTCTGCAGCGCGAGTTCGCGCGACGCATCCTGCGCCTTGCTCAGTCCAGCGTGCCGATCGCGATGCTGGTGGGGAATCACGACCTGCCGAATATGGCCAGCCGCGCCACGCCGGTCGAACTCTACAAGGTGCTTGAAATTCCCGGTGTCCATGTCAGCCGCAACATCGAGTCGTTCGTTCTGCGCACGAAGAGCGGGCCGCTGCAAGTCATTGCCCTGCCGTGGATCACTCGCTCGCTCTTACTCAACCTCGACATGTATCGCGACATGACGGATGAGGAGCTGGATCGCGAGCAGCGGCGCATGGTGTCTCAAGCGGTTAGCGAGGAGCTGGATGCGCTCGATCCGTCGTTGCCGGCAGTGCTAATGGCGCACGTCAGTCTGCAAGGCGCGACGCTCGGCTACGAGCAGTCAATCATGCTTGGGCGCGATGTCACCGTCGGTCGCGACGATTTGCACGCCCGCGGCTTTGACTACGTTGCGCTGGGCCATATTCACAAGCATCAGGTCATCGGGACGCACCCGCCGGTCGTCTATGCCGGCAGCCCGGAGCGCGTCGACTTCGGCGAAGAGCACGAGCCGAAGGGCTACGTCGAAGTTGAGATCGACACGGCGGGTTCTGAGCGAGAAACGACGTACACGTTCGTTCCGCTACCAGCCCGACGATTCGAGACGCTCCGCATCGCGGCTGCTGGTGACACACCGGATCGCGTCGTTCTGAGGGAGCTCGAGCGCGAGGCGGGACGAATTCGTGACGCGGTCGTCCGTTGCATCGTGCAGGTCGATCCGGGACGCGAGAGTAGTGTCTCTCCTGTCGAGGTCCGTCGCGCCCTGCAAGCTGCGGGTGCGTACTCCATCGCCTATGTGACGATCGAGAGCGATACCGTCTCGCGAGCGCGAACGGAGCTCGACGAAGAGATCGCGCGTGATGCAGCGACGATGCTGGATCGCTGGCTGGAGCAGAAGAAGTATGATGCGGCTCTGAAGGAGCGCGTGCGCTCAATGGGGCTGGAGATGATTACGCAACATCGTCAGGATACGGAAGGGCGCGGCGAAGGTGGTTGATATCAGCAAGGCTGTCGGACGAACGACTGGTCGTCGTCGGCTGGAAGATATGTCGTGGCCGCAGGTGAAGGCGGCGATTGATGCCGGCCAGCGGACGATCGTGGCTGCTGCAGGCTCGATGGAGCAGCACGGTCCGCACATGCCGATGCAGACCGATACGCTGCTCGGAACATTCCTGGCCGACGCGATCGTGGAACGCCTGCCGGGTGTTCTCCGCGGCCCGACGATACCGTTCGGTGTGTCGGAGCATCACATGCCGTTTGCCGGCACGATCACGCTCGATACCGAGACATTCAAGACGGTCGTGCGGCAGTACGTCGCCAGCCTCGCAGCCCACGGCTTTGAGACGATCATCATCGTTCCCAGCCACGGTGGCAATTTCCTACCGCTGCGCGCGCTTGAGGAAGAGACTGGCGGCAAGATCGGCGGCGCGCGGTTCATCGCCTATAGCGACCTGAACGAGTTCATCAAGCCGATGTTCGCGGTTGCTGAGGCCGATGGCCTGACGGCGGCGCAGGCAGGCGCGCACGCCGGCGAGGCCGAGACATCGCTGGTGCTTGCCGCCAACGGGTCGCTCGTAGAGATGGAGTACGCCGAAGAGGGTTATGTCGGCGACTTTGGGCCCGAGGCGCAAACGATCATTTTCGAGCAGGGCATGGTCGCGTTGACGAACAACGGGATCCTCGGCGATGCCCGACCAGCAACCGAAGAGCGCGGCTTCAAGTACCGCGACCGGATGGCCGACATGCTCGCCGCGTGGATTCGCGAGCGAATCCCGTAATTCTGAAGAGTGAAACGGGGCCGAGCGAGTTTGTCGCTCGGCCCCGTTGTCGTTTCAGGCTCTCTAGAGGTAGCGGTCGAACCAGCCGATAATGTGCTCCAGCCGCTCAATGCGGTGCTTGGGCTTACCTGTTCGCGACAGGTTGTGGCTCTCGTTCGGAATGCGCACGAACTCGACCTCGCGGCCCAGGCGCTTCAGCGAGATGAAGACCTGCTCCGCCTGCTCAATCGGGCATCGGTAATCCTGCTCCGAGTGGACGATGAGCAATGGCGTCGTCATGTCCTTGACGTAGGTGATCGGGGAGTACTTCATCAGGCGCTCGCGCTCTTCCCACGGCGTGCCGCCAAACTCGTACTCACCAAAGGTGAATCCGATGTCACTCGTGCCGTAGAACGAGAACAGGTTCGAGACGCAGCGCTGCGTGACAGCCGCCTTGAAGCGATCGGTGTGCCCGATAACCCACAGGGTCATGTAGCCGCCGTAGGAGCCGCCGGTCACGCCCAGGCGATTCTCATCGACGTAGCCCTGGTCCAGCGCCCAATCGACGGCGGCCATCACGTCCGGCATGTCTGTCTCGCCCCAGGCCATGTGTGACGCAGTTGTGAACGCCTCGCCATAACCGGCCGAGCCGCGTGGGTTCGTGTAGAGCACGACATAACCCCGCGCAGCCATCATCTGGAACTCGTGCATCATCGCGTTTGCATACATCGCGTGTGGGCCGCCGTGGATCTCCAGAATCATCGGATACTTGCGGCCCTCGACGAAGCCGATCGGTTTCATGATCCAGCCCTGAATCTCGAGACCATCCGGCGATTTGACCGTGAACTCCTCAGGCGTCGATAGCGCGATGCCACCCAGGAAGTCCTTATTCAGCTCGGTGAGCTGCTGCTCGTTGCTGCCATCAAGGTCGGCAACGAAGAGGTCGCCCGGATTCGTGGCATCGGCAGCGATGTAGGCGATGCGCTTGCCATCGTTCGAGAGCGTCACGGCTGAGATGCGGCGCTCGCCGGTCGTAATCTGCTTCGCGGCCCCGCCACTGGACGGTACGGCGTAGAGATGTGTCGAGCCGTTGCGGCTGCTTAGCACGTAGATCGTCTTACCGTCCGGTGACCAGAGTGGCCTCGTTTCTGACGATGCGTAGACATCGCTCATAGCCGAGTCACCGATCGATCGGTCGTGGCTCTCGGTCAGCGCCGTCGCCTCGCCACCACCGGCACCGACAGTCCACAGATCATCGTCGATCGCGCCGCCGGCCTTCGCGTTGTTGTTGCCGACGACAGCGATCTGCGTGCCGTCCGGCGACCAGCTCGGCGAGTTGAACGACGCAGTTTCGCCGCCGAGAACGCGTCGCTCTTCCTTGCCGTTCGCATGAATGGCCCAGATCTCCGAGACGCTGATGGTCTCCATGTCCCGACCGTCGGTGCGATTGCTGACGAATGCGATCTCCTGGCCATTCGGTGACCAGACCGGGTTGACGTTGTCGAAATCTCCGTCAGTCAGCCGGCGCGGCTCGCCGCCGAACGCAGGCACGATCCAGAGATGCTTTGGCTTGAGGTCGAGGAATCCCTCGCCGTCGAACTTGTAGCGGATCTTCGTGATGTGCTTGACATCCGACTTCTCGGCTTCGTCTTCGTCCTTAGCTGCCGTGGCCTCAACAGCCTTCGAGACTGCGACGAAGCTCTGGCCGTCCGGCGACCAGGCGAAGCTGATGACGCCTTCAGGCAGTGTTGTGACCTGCCAGGCTTCGCCGCCATCGGCCCGCAGCAGCCAGATCTGGCCCTTCTCGTCGCGGTTCGACAGGAACGCGATGTGCTTCCCGTCTGCCGACCAGCGCGGTGCGGAATCCTTCGCGTCGGCGTGGGTCAGGCGGCGCGACTTCGAGCCGTCAGCGGCGCTGACATAGATGGAAGATCGATAGTCGTCCTTGTCCTTCTCGATCGTCGTGACCGCGTATGCGATCTGCGAGCCATCCGGCGCGAACTGTGGCTCGGAAATAAGCTTCAGTCCAAAGAGATCCTCCGCGGTGATCCCGCGGGCTCCAGCATTAGCCATAGGTGCCGATGTCTCCTCCCTCACGGTTGTAAAGCGCTGCGTATCGTAGCACGGTTCAGGAGACTACTCGTCGTCACCAATACCACGCATCGCTCGCGAGATGCGGCGCAGGTCCTCCAGAATGGCGCGCCGCGATGGTGCGTATGTCGCCTCGTCGATTTCGCCGCTCGCGTAAGCAGCCTCGAGCGCTCGCAGCTCGGCCGTCAGCATTTCCCGTCGTTCGTCGATGGTTTCAGCGATGAGCGGGGAGACGGTGACCGGCCGCGGTTCGTTGAGCTTGCGTCGCGAGATGACCAGTCCGGCAACCGCTGCAGCACCAGCGAGTGCCAGCAGCGCAATGAGCGCGGGAGCGACAGTAGATAGCGCGCGACCGCTCGACGAAGCGCTCGGAAGATTGCTGAAGCGCAGTCGAATGGTGTCACCCGCGTTCAGAGATCCGGTAGACCAGACGTGGTACTGTGAGTCACCGATCGGGATGATGCCATTGTCGAGAAGCTGCCGCGATTCGGCGGCGACGGCGGGCCCGTCACCGTTTGCATCGACGGGCAACAGAAGGCGCATTTCGGTCGTCGGGTAGTCCGCTACGAGCTCAATATCGAATGTGCTGCCGGTGTAGGGGATGGTGTAGTTCAGTGACGCCGGATTGGCCACGCCGGGGCGCAGCGGGGATGTCGCAAAGACTGTTGCGCCTTCCAGGCTGGGCGTGCCGAAGTCAAATCCAGCTCGCGGTCCTACCTCAGCCGAATTGGCCGGCACGCTAAAGCGCAGCGTGCGTCCATCTTCGTCGGCCACAATCGTTCGGTTGCTCGTATTCTCAAAGGAGAAGACATCGGTAATCGTGACCGCGCCGCTGTCCTTATCGACCGCGTTGAGCAGAAGACCGCGTGAAGCGAGCGTGATCGCTGCCTGGTCGGCGGTCGTCTCGTAGACGGTTATGTCGGCGGTTTGCTCCGGGGTGGTGCTGATCTGGACCATGCCGGACGAATACAGCACGCCCTCGTAGGTGACCGAGATCGCGTAAACGAGGCCGTCGGCCGTATCGAGTCCCTCAAATGCGTACGATCCGTCGGCCGCCGTCGTTGTCGTGACATCGACGCTTTCCGGCACCGTGTTGCCCGATGGCATCTGGTCAAATCTGGACGCCGTGACGGTAGCATCTGCCAGCGCTGCGTTTGTTGTCCCGTTAGTGATCGTGCCCGATATCCGCCCGTTGGTGTCCGCCTGGGTCGTTGCTGGAACCAGCAGAATAGCCACGATAACGATCATCATCGCGGTGCGAAATAGTCTCACGAACACTCACTCTCAACGCCTCGGCGGCTCAACACTCGCCCGATTGTACCCCTCCGCGAGAGGCTGATCGGGCAGGGGGCCGTGTTATACTTTTTGCGGTCGTGCTAGGTGGGGAACTAGCGGTGCCCTATACCCGCAATCCGCTCTAGCGGGACGGAATCCCTTCTCTCGGCCCGATCTTTTGGGACTGCCCGTGTAAGTGGTGTTGAAGGCCGGGTCCCGCGCGGCGCGGACCCGCGAACCGGGTCAGGTCCGGAAGGAAGCAGCCCTAAGTGGTCACCCGTGGGTGACGTGGGGAAACCCTGCCGGAGCTAACTGCACGGTGTAAGCTGGAGGGTCGCGGTCAACAGAGGGTGCACGACCAACCCTCTCAATGACAGATAAGCAAAGCGCCGCCGGTCACCAGACCGGCGGCGCTTTCGCGTGGCGAATGAAGTGCGATCAGCGAGCAGAGCGCTTGCGTGTTCGGCTGGAGCCATGCGGTGGGATGTACTGCTTCCGCAAGCGGTGCCGCTCGCGCTCGGCAAGCTGGGCGGGCAAAACTGTGCGGGCGTAATAAACGAAATAGCCGAGCACGACCACGAGAATCAGCATCATCAGGTACAGCCAGATGCGTCGCTCGAATGTGAGGAACTCGAACTGCATTACGCGAATGCCGAAGAAGATAAGACCGATGCCGGTGACCCAGAGCAGAAGTTCCGAGCCCTTGCGGACAGCGTCCCGACGAATGCGGTCGGACTTGAAGCGCCGCGGAGCATCGTAATAGGCGAGGGCGCTCAGGATGAATAACCCGCCGAAGATGATGAGGTAGGTCACCGACAGTGGGCCGAACACGGGTGTCTCCCGCGTCGTTGCTGTCAGATAACTCCAGTCAAACGGGTTGGTCATTTCGGCGGCCTCCATGGCGTTCGCGAGTCAAGAGCCGCAGTATACACAGCGTCCGCACCGGAGCGCGACCACCCGGATCGGCTCCGACGCGGACGCTGATACGCGCGGGTTATTCGCCTGTCAGCAGCGTGCGCTTGACCTGCTCGATAGCCTGCGTGACCTTGATTCCACGCGGGCAAGCGTCGGTGCAGTTGAAGATCGTCCGGCAGCGCCAGACGCCGTTGCGATCGTTCAGGATATTGAGCCGCTGGTCAGCACCCTGATCACGACTGTCGTAGATGAACCGGTGTGCCTGGACAATCGTCGCCGGGCCAACATAGCCCTGGTTGGTCCAGACAATCGGGCACGATGTCGTGCAGCACGCGCAGAGGATGCACTTCGTCGTGTCGTCGAACCGGGCACGATCCTCGGCCGACTGATAACGCTCGCTGCCGACCGGCGGCGCGTCGTCGTTGATCAGGAACGGCTTGATCTTCTTGTAACTGTCGAAGAACGGTTCCATATCAACAACGAGGTCCTTGATGACCTCAAAGCCCATGATCGGCTCGACCGTGATCGTGGAGCCGACGTCCTTAATGAGCAGCTTGCAGGCCAGCCGGTTGCGTCCATTGATGCGCATCGCGTCTGAACCGCACACGCCGTGGGCGCACGACCGGCGATAGGTGAGCGTGCCATCGATATGCCACTTGATCGTATTGAGCGCGTCGAGTACGCGATCCGATGGCTCCTGCTCGACCGTATATGTCTCGTAATGCGGCTTGCTGTCGGTCTCCGGGTTGAAACGGAGAACCTTCACCGATACTTGCATTAGTACTTTCGCTCCTTCGGCTCAAAGCGGGTCAGCACGACCGGCTTGTACCGCATCTGTAAGCCGCCGGACGTTCGATAGGCGAGCGTGTGCTTCAGCCAGTTGGTGTCGTCGCGATCCGGGAAGTCTTCCCGCATGTGCGCACCGCGACTTTCCTGGCGAGTGACCGCGCCTGCGACGAGCGCCTCAGCGCAATCCAGCAGGTAGCCAAGCTCAAGGGCTTCCAGCAGATCCATATTGAACACATCGCCCTTATCGGTGATGGCGATGTGGTGGTAGCGATCCTTCAGTTCGCGGACAGTCTGTTGGACTTCGAGGAGATGCTCTCCGGTGCGGAAGACGCTGGCCTTGTCCATCATCTCGAACTGCAGCGTCTGGCGGATATCGGCGACGTTCTCGCCCTTGGTGCGCTCGAGGATGTTGGCGACCTCCGCCCGACCGCGGAACTCCGGTTCCGGCGGCAGCGGCTCGAGGTCGTTTTCGGCAATGTACTGGAGCGCGTGCCGACCGGCCCGGCGTCCGAAGACGACCAGGTCGACCAGCGAGTTCGTGCCGAGGCGATTCGCACCGTGAACGGAGACACAGGCCACCTCACCGGCGGCATAGAGTCCCGGCAGAACCGTGTTCTGCTCGTCGATCGTCACGCGGGCATCGACATCGGTCGGCAGGCCGCCCATTGCGTAGTGCGCCGTCGGCTGGATCGGGATCGGCTCGACGTGCGGATCAATGCCGAGGTAGGTCTCGACGAAGTCGGTGATGTCCGGGAGCTTGGCTTCCAGCGCGCCGGGTGGGAGGTGCGTCAGGTCGAGCGTGACGTAGTCCTTGTTTGGACCGGCTCCGCGCCCCTCACGGATCTCCTGCCAGATGTAGCGCGAGACGATATCGCGCGGCGCGAGGTCCTTCAGCGTCGGCGTGTAGCGCTCCATGAAGCGCTCGCCCTCGACGTTGCGCAGGATGCCGCCCTCACCGCGAGCGCCCTCCGTGAGCAGGATGCCCTTCTTGTAAATGCCGGTTGGGTGGAACTGGTAGAACTCCATGTCCTGCAGCGGAAGGCCGCGTCGGAAGGCGATCGACATACCGTCTCCGGTTGCCGCCATCGCATTTGACGTAATCTGGAAAGCGCGACCGAAGCCGCCGGTGGCGAGGATGACTGCCTTGGCGTGGAAGACATGAATCTCGCCGGTCAGGACCTCCAGCGCGACGACGCCATTGCAGACGCCATCGTCGGTCATGATCAGATCGAGCAGATGGAACTCGTCGTAGAACTCAACCTCGTGCTTGATGCAGGTCTGATACAAGGTATAGAGGATCATGTGGCCGGTGCGGTCTGCTGAGTAGCAGGCGCGGCGGACCGGCTCTTCGCCGAAGTTCCGGGTGTGGCCGCCGAAGCGACGCTGGTCGATCTTGCCTTCGGGCGTGCGGTTAAACGGGAGCCCCATGTGCTCCATCTCGATAACCGCATCGATTGCCTCGCGCGCCAGCACTTCAGCAGCATCCTGATCGACGAGGTAGTCGCCACCCTTGACGGTGTCGAACATGTGCCAGACCCAGTGGTCTTCCTCGACGTTGCCAAGCGCTGCCGCGATCCCGCCCTGGGCAGCGCCCGTGTGCGAGCGTGGTGGGTAGAGCTTCGAGATGACAGCGGACTTGCACTTCCCGGCGAGCTGGGCTGCTGCCATTAGCCCGGCACCACCAGCGCCGATGACGAGTGCGTCATATCGGTGGTACATCGTCTATCTCCCTGCTGCCTGCGCGGCCTGTAATGCCTCCGGAGCGAACGTCACGATTGCGAGTCCACCAATCACGAGAAACACGAGGGCGATCACAGCCAGCGTCGTGTGAGCTGCAATGCGCCAGCCTGGCTTCCGAATGTAGTCCTCGATACTGACGCGGGCACCGTTGACGCCATGCAGCAATGCCAGTGCCAGAAGCAGGAAGTCGTACACACGCCAGAACGGGGAGCCCCAGCGGTCGGCAACGAATGCATAGTCAATTTTGTCGACCGTGTTCACGACGTGCATGATGACGACATGCAGGATTGCCAGGATGACCAGCAGCAATCCACTGATGCGGAAGAAATACCAGGAATAAAGTTCGACGTTGTTTGCATCGACCGGCTTCGACCGGCCACCACCACGACTGAGCATGCTTCGTGCGCCCCTCCCAATATCAGTCGAACAATGGCCGGATCATCAAGACAGCAGTTGGAATGAAGGTAAGGAAGAAGAGGATGATCGTCGCGTTAAACAGTTGCTGCTGGATCAGCGATGCGCGATCCCAGAAGTCGATCAGGATGATGCGAATGCCATTGAGCGCGTGATAGTAGAGCGCTCCGACCAGCAGCACTTCCATAAGGCGGAAGCCCAGCGAGTGGTAGATAAAGAGGAGCGAATTGAACTCCTCTGCGCCATAGCTGATGACGAAGATATCGGCGATGTGAACGAGCAGAAACAGCAAGACGCCCAAACCGGTTAACCGGTGTAGCGCCCATGCGAGCATGCCTCGATCGCCTCGGTAGATCCGCTGCATCTGCCACCTTCCCCGCAACGTTACGCGCGACATGAACGCCCGAGTCGAGCGGCAAGAACGATTGAGGTAGGTGCCCGGCTAAAAGCGCACTCGCGTGTGTCACTGTACGAACCCCCGCGTGCTGTGTCAATTATAACTTGCCCGTCGAGGGTTTATGGCCATCCCACGCGTAAACGAACGACTCCATGCTATACTGCCTGCGCGTTCCATCATGTCGGTTTCAACCTCTGGAGCGACCCCAGAATTGCCGGGCAAATGCTCTATTCAGCCGTTGCAGGATAGCAGGAGGACGAGTGTCGCCGAGTCAGCGTCAGCTGGAGCACGTGCGTGCGACCGCTGCGAAGCATGTGCAAGTCGTAGCTGATCTGGCATTGCGGATCTGCGCCGTGCCCGCTCCGACCGGCCAGGAGATAGATCGCGCCCGTTTTGTCGCGCAACTGTTCAGCGATGTTGGTTACGAGGCCGAGATCGACGAGGTCGGGAATGTCTACGCCCGTCGAGGTTCGCGTGGTGGCGACGTGCTGATGCTGGCAGCGCATACCGACACCGTCTTCCCATCCGGCGTGCCGATCACCGTCGCGCGAAACAACGGGACGATGAGCGGACCGGGGATCGGCGATAACTCACTCGGCGTTGCCGCAACGATCGGTACCCTGATCGCGCTGGATGATCTCGGCATCGAGACGCCGCACGACATTGTCGCGGCAGCTACCGTCGGCGAAGAGGGCCTCGGAAACCTGCGCGGCGTACGTGAGGCCGTCCGGCGCTACCAGGATCAGCTCGCCGGTGTAATCGCCGTTGAGGGACATAATGTTGGCAGAATCACGCATGCGGCAGTCGGCTCGGTGCGCTGGAAGGTGACCGTAACCGGGCCCGGTGGCCACTCGTGGGGTGCCTTCGGCAAGCCCAGTGCTATTCACGGGCTAGGCCGCATCATTGCCGAGATCGCACAGATTGAAGCGCCGACATCGCCAAAGACGACGTATAACGTCGGACTGGTTGAAGGCGGAACGTCGGTCAACACGATCGCCGCCAGCGCCTCGGCAGTCATTGACATGCGCTCAGTCGATCCTGGTTCCTTGAACAAGTTGGTCGATCGCATTGGCCGGATCGCCGATTCGGCCGCCGGGGAGGGTCTCACAGTAGACGTCGAAGTTCTCGGCGAGCGACCAGCGGGCGCGATCCCGGTCGACCACCCATTTGTGCGCGCATCCGGTGATGTCCTGCGCTCGCTCGGGATGGAGCCAGTTTTTGAGGCGTCCAGCACGGACGCGAACATCCCGATCAGCCTGGGTATCCCGGCCGTCTGCGTCGGCGTGTCGCGCGGAGAAGGCGGGCATACCGTCAACGAATCGATTCAGGTTGAGCCGATTGAGCTCGGGTTGTCCCAGCTCATTCTGCTTGCCGCTGGCGATGTGATCGAAAGCGATTCAAAGTCTGGATAGCGTCTTGATGACCGACGTCTGTGTCGCACTCGATATCGAGGCGACGGGCATGGAACCCGGCCGTGACGAAATCATTGAGATTGGGGCGGTAAAGTTCCGCGGTGCCCGGGTCATCGATCGCTTCGAGTCCCTGGTTCGTCCGTCGTCACAGATCACGCTCAGTATCCAGTCTCTGACCGGCCTATCGAACGACGACTTGCGGCGCGCGCCACTGTTTCCGCTCATTGCACCACGCCTGCGTGATTTTGTCGGCCAGGCACCCATCGTCGGTCAGTCAGTCAACATGGACCTGGCCATGCTGGAAGCAGCAGGTCTGCGTTTCCCGAACACGCGCTATGATACGTTCGAGCTGGCGACCGTGCTGCTGCCCGAGCTTCCGGCGTACAACCTGGCGACCGTTGCGGCTGCGCTGGGTGTAGACGTGCCAAGCTCGCACCGGGCGGTCGTCGACGCCGAAACGACCCAGGCGGTGTTCAATCGGCTGGTTGAGCGCGCCGACCGGTTCGATGACGCGACGCTCGAACGGCTGGTCACTGTTGCCAGCGCTGGCGGCACCCACATCGGTCGCCTGTTTCGATCGTTGCTACGCGAACGCCGACAGGAAGCGATGGATCTGGGCGGCACCTCGATCGGCGCACAGCTCATGGCACAGATGTCGACCGCGGCCACGTCGAGCTCAGAGGCGATGTTTCTGCTGCCCCGCGAGCGCCCCGAGCGGCTTGAGCCGACCGGCAGTGAAGAGCCAATCTCCCTTGATGTTCTCGATACCGCTATGGCACCGAACGGCCCAGTCGCCCGCATGATCCCCGGCTATGAAGTGCGCCCGCAGCAGGTCGCAATGATGCGTGCGGTTGCGTCGAACCTCAATCAGGGCGGCGCGCTGATGCTGGAGGCCGGCACGGGTACGGGCAAGTCGCTGGGCTACTTGCTGCCGGCAGCGCTGCACGCAGTTGAGCGCGGCGAACGCGTCGTCGTGTCGACGGCAACAATCGCGCTGCAGGACCAGCTGATGAAGAAGGATCTGCCGACGTTGATGGCGGCGGCAGAGGCGGCTGGCTCAGGCGCCGATGAGGCCGAGCTGCGCAAACTTCGCAAGCTGCGGGTCTCCGCACTCAAGGGCAGAGCGAACTACCTCTGTTTGCGGCGCTGGTTCCTCGCTCAGCGCGAGGCACCAACGTCCGAGCCACAGGCCCAGCTTTACGCAAAGGTCATCGCCTGGCTACAGCAGACGGAGACAGGCGATTCGGCCGAGTTGCACCTCTCTCCGGACCAGCGTCCTTATTGGAGTCAGCTTGCCGAGGAGGAAGGCGCGTGCATTCCCGGTCAGTGCATATTCCACCGACGCAACCAGTGCTTCCTGTTCCGCGCTCGCCACGAGGCAGAGTCGGCGCACATCGTTGTCGTCAACCACTCGCTGCTGCTCTCGGACATGCAGGCGCGGCATTCGGTCATTCCACCGTTCCGCCACCTGATCGTCGACGAAGCGCATCATCTGGAAGCCGAAGCGACATCGCAGGTCGGCTACTCTTTGTCCCGCTCGCACGCGCTGGACCTCGTTCATCGTGTCGTCACGGAGACGCCGCCTATTGGGATTTCTGGCGTGCTGGGGTTGTCGTTCCGTTCGATCGCTTCATCGCCGAGCGAGAGAGCGAGGGCACACGCAGCGTCGCTGCAGGGCCATCTTGACGCCGGTCTGGTTGCCGCACGCGAGTGCGCGGCCCTCATCGACGGGTTTTATGCCGCTCTCGGGGATTTCCTGGAGCGGTACGAACGCTCGTCGAGCGGGTACGATCGCCAGACACTGGTGACTTCCGCCGCACGACGCGATCCGGGTTGGTCGCAGCTTGAGATCGAGTGGGACGACCTGACCCAGCCGCTTGGACGGCTGTTCGAGTCGATGCACCAGTTCGATGCGGTTGTGCAGCAGTGCTCCGACGAGGACCTTCCAACACGCCCGGAGATCATCACCGAGCTTGAGCTGCTGCAGCAGGAGCTGGAGCTGTTCAGGATGCGCATGACCGGCTTCGTTTCCAACCCGGATCCGGAAACGATCTACTGGTTGAGTCGACGCCTGTCATCCGATGAGACAACTGGACACACAGCCCCGCTGCACGTCGGTGACATTCTCAATGACCGTCTTTTCCACCGGTGCGAGAGCGTTACGTTGACGTCAGCAACGTTGACCACTGACGGCTCGTTCGATTACATCCGCGACCGGCTCTCGCTGGATCATGCCGACGAGTTCCGCGTCGCGTCGCCGTTTGACTACGAGCGCTCGGTCCTGCTGTCGCTTATTGACGATGTGCCGGAGCCCGGCGAGTCGGGGCACCAGAAGAAGATGCATGATGCTGTCGTGCAACTCTGCCGCGCGTCACAGGGGCGAGCAATGGTGCTGTTCACGTCACATAGTGCGCTGCAGGCAACCTATCGCGCAGTGAAGCGTCAGCTGGAGGCTGAGAACATCCTCGTCCTGGGGCAGCGCATCGATGGCTCCCCGCGTCAACTGATTGAGCGACTGCGGGCGAACCCGCGAACAGTGTTGCTGGGGACGAACTCGTTCTGGGAGGGCGTCGACATCGTTGGTGGCGCGCTGAGCCTGCTGGTAATCACGAAGCTCCCGTTCCCGGTGCCATCCGATCCAGTGTTCGCAGCGCGAAGCGAGCTGTTTGATGATCCGTTTGGGCACTATGCCGTGCCGCAGTCGATTCTGCGCTTCAAGCAGGGTTTTGGGCGCCTGATCCGGAGCGCGGATGATCGAGGCGTCTGTGCGGTGCTTGACCGCCGAATCGTGACGCGTCGATACGGGCAATCGTTCATCGGGTCCCTGCCAGACTGCCGCATTGAGCGTGGATCGACCGAAGACGCGGCGCAGGTCATCGAAGAGTTTCTGGACGAGGTACGAAGCGAAGCGCAGAGCGCGTTTCCAGCATGATCCAGGCAGTGAGGAGTTCGGAATGAGCAATTCGCAACCGACGCAACCGGATCGCAATCTGGCGCTTGAGCTGGCCAGAGCAACAGAGTCTGCAGCGTTGTCTGCTGCCCGATGGATGGGCCGCGGCAATAAGGAAGAGTCTGATCAGGCCGCCGTTGATGCGCTGCGCTCGACGCTCCATCGGATCGAGATGGATGGCGTCGTTGTGATTGGCGAAGGCGAGAAGGATGAAGCGCCGATGCTCTACATCGGCGAACATGTCGGTTCCGGTGCCGATCCATCGGTCGACATTGCGGTCGATCCTATCGACGGCACGCGGCTATTGTCGAATGGCATGCCGAATGCATTATCGGTCGTGGCACTGTCAGAGCGTGGCACGATGCACTATCCACCGCGCATTGCTTATATGGAGAAGATCGCGACCGGGCCAGAGGCTGCTGATGCGATCGACATCGAGCGCTCCGTCACGGAAAACCTGGAGCGCGTAGCCAAAGCCAAGGGCATGGCCGTCCGCGATCTCACTGTCGTCATTCTGGATCGGCCACGACATGCTGCGATCATCGACGAGATTCGCCAGGCAGGCGCACGGATCAAGCTCATCATGGATGGCGACGTCGCTGGCGCACTGATGACGGCGATGCCTGAAACTGGCGTCGATCTACTGCTGGGCATCGGCGGTGGACCGGAAGGCACTATCTCGGTTTGTGCGTTGAAGTGCATGGGCGGCAACATGCAGTGCCGCATCTGGCCGCGCAACGACGATGAGTGGCGGATCGTGCGCGAGGAGAATCTCGACACGACTAAGGTGTACACAATGGACGACCTGGTCTCGTCCGATAACGTCTTCTTTTCAGCGACCGGGATTACCGACGGAGAGTTGCTGCGGGGCGTGCATTACACACCACGAGGCGCAACGACTGAGTCGCTCGTGATGCGCTCGAAGTCCGGCACGATTCGAACGATTTCGGCTTCGCATCGCCTTGATAAGCTGCAGCAATTCTCCGTCACAGAGTACTAGGATTCTCACATTTGACCTGGCGCTGAAATACTGTTACACTGCCTGTCAGGGACAGTTGTCTGCTGTCCTTACCTCGGGCTTGTTTCAGCGCCACATCTCAAACACAATGCAACAACAGTCACAAATGAGCCCATCTGCGCGATCTGTTCCAATATCCACGTCGTGATTATCGCCACGACGATTTCATATGAGTCAGGTTTGATGGTTGCCCTTGCCAGGGCCGCATGCGCCGCGATGGCGCGAACGTAAACGGTGAATCATGTCCCAGGAAACCAGTTCCGACGTCGTAGTCGAGGCTTCGGAAGAAGTCGAGAAGCCCAAACCTCGACGCGCACCACGGCGAAAGCCCGCCAAGGTTGAGACCGAGGCCGAAACTACTCCAACTGCAACGACAGAAGAACAACCAGCAGGTGAACAATCTGTCGCACAAGCACCTCAGTCGCCTGATGCTTCCGTGAAGGATGACGCGCCCGAAATTGTGCAGGCGGCTCCGAGTAGTGACACCCCGCAGGCAGACGCTTCGTCTCATGATGCGAAAGTCGACAGCGCACCTGCTGAGCAAGCTGAGGCATCGGACTCCGCTGAGTCGTCGCCTGCAGCAGTTGAGAGCACTCACGAGAACGTGTCTCGCGAGCGTGGCCGCGCTCCGCAGCAGTCTCGCCCACAGCGCCAGCAGCGCCGTGAGCGACCGGACGGTGACCGCCAATCGCATGATGGGCATCGCAACAACGGACGATCGCGAGGTGGGCAATACCGCGAACGCGAACGCGACATGGATTTGATCCAGCGCGATGGCCCGTCACACAACATACTCGATCTCATGCAGAAGGAAATGCCAGAGCTTCAGGAGCTGGCCCGCTCGATGGAGGTGCAGAACCCCCAGCGATACAAGAAGGCCGACCTGATGAACCGCATCCTGCAGGCGCAGACCGAGGCTGCTGGCTACAAGTGGGGCGAGGGCGTCCTGGATGTGATCGAGGATGGCTTTGGCTTCCTGCGCGGCGAACGGTATCTGCCGGGCCAGGACGACATCTACGTCTCTCAGTCGCAGATCCGGCGGTTCGGTCTGCGAACCGGCGATAAGGTTGCCGGCCAGATTCGCCCGCCGAAGGACAATGAGAAGTTCCACTCACTGCTGCGTGTTGAGGCGGTTAACGGCCTCGATCCAGAGACAGCTCGGCGTCGACCGAACTTCGACACGCTGACGCCGATCTTCCCGCTCGAGCTCATCGATCTTGAGACCCAGCCGCACATTCTTTCGACGCGCCTGGTCAATCTCGTCGCGCCGATCGGTCGTGGTCAGCGTGGCCTGATTGTCTCGCCGCCGAAGGCCGGTAAGACAATCATCCTCAAGGCCATTGCCAACGGCATAACGACCAACTGCAGCGACATTCATTTGATCGTCTGTCTCATCGGCGAGCGCCCCGAAGAGGTCACCGACATGAAGCGCTCGGTCGACGGCGAGGTAGTCTCGTCGACGTTTGACGAGCCCGTCGAAGACCATACGAAGGTTGCCGAGATGGTCCTCGAGCGCGCCAAGCGGCTGGTCGAGGGTGGTCGCGATGTTGTGATCTTGCTGGACTCGATTACGCGTCTGGCGCGCGCCTACAATCTGGCCGTGCCGCCGAGTGGTCGCACGCTGTCCGGTGGTATCGATCCGATTGCGCTCTACCCGCCGAAGCGCTTCTTTGGCGCTGCCCGCAACATCGAGGGCGGTGGCAGCCTGACGATCATCGCGACGTGCCTCGTTGACACCGGTTCTCGTATGGACGATGTCATCTACGAGGAGTTCAAGGGCACCGGCAACATGGAGCTGCACCTCGATCGCAAGCTCGCTGAGCGCCGCATCTATCCGGCGATCGACATCCAGCGTTCCGGCACGCGTCGTGAGGACCTGCTGCTGGACGAGAACGCACTGCGGCAGGTCTACACGATGCGCCGGATGGTCTCGATGCTAGGCGGCACCGAAGGCACCGAGCTCGTCGTCGGCCGACTGGCAAAGACCCAGAACAACGCCGAGTTCCTGGTTACGCTGACGAAAGACATCTAGTCGCCCAGGTACCACGTACAAGAGAACGGGCCGGCCAATCTGGCCGGCCCGTTCTCTTGCCTATGGTTTCAGTCGTTTGTTGCTTCGCGCTCGGCGAAGAAGCGCGCGATCTCATCGACCGCAAAGGTTGGCAGCGGCGCCCGACGACTACCGCGGACCATGTTGCAGGTCGGCTCGGCCGTCATTCGTCCGATGATCGCCGCAGGAATTCCGGCATCGTGCAAGGCCGCAACACCACGTTCCGCGTCTGCACCATCAACGACCGCGAGCAGCGCGCCGCTGGCGATGAGGCCGAGCGGGTCGATGCCCAGCACATCACAGATAGCCTGCGTCTCGGGGCGTACCGGAATTGCGTCGCCGTCTACGTCGATGCCTAGCGATGCCGCGGCCGCGAGCTCCCCCAACGCCGTTGCGAGACCGCCTTCGGTCGGGTCGTGCAGGCCGCGGATGGCCACGCCGGCCTGTTGAAGAGCGCGCGCAGCAGGGATGATCGAGATCCCCGGCGATTCCAGAAAACGACTGGCGCTTTCCAGCACGTCTGCCGGGATGCGATCGACCAGTTGATCGCGCGCCTCATGAGCGAGGATTGACGTGCCTTCGATGGCGATGCCGGATGCCAGCAGCACCGCGTCGTCAGGGATAGCGCGGCTCAGGTCATAGAGGTCCTCCGGAGCGCAGGTGCCAATCAGTTGACCGACCAGAATGAGGCGGTCGAGCCCGATCGTGATCTCCGTGTGGCCGCCGACCAGCGTAATGCCAATCTCGCTGGCTGCCCCCGCCAGAGATGCGAAAGTCTCCTCCACCATTGCCGGCGTGGTCTTGCCGTCTGGGAACAGCGAAGTGACGAGGAGCCAGCGAGGTGTCGCGCCCATGCAGGTGATGTCGTTGGCGTTGACGTTGACCAGGTATCGGCCCGCGTCGTTCGTTGCGAACGTAATCGGATCGGTCTTCACGACGAGCGCCGTGTCGTCGACCTGAATCGCCGCGGCATCGCGTCCGATGCCCGGGCCGATCAGAACCGCCGGGTCACTGGTGACGTAGCGCGCAAGCAGATTGCCCAGCAGATCGCCCGGCAGCTTTCCGGCCGGCAGAAGCTCATCTCGATTCGCCAACGTACATCCCCATCGTATCTGCCGCTCGCAAAAGCGTGTGATCCGGCGGCACCAGCCGTGGGCCGGTTGCGACCGTATCGAGCGCCGTGTATTGCACACGCTCGCCATCGACGCCAACCATAACGCCGTGCCTGCCCTGATGAACGGCTTCGATCGCCGCAGCTCCCAGCGTTGTCGCCAGAAGTCGATCAGCGACGACCGGCGATCCGCCGCGCTGAATGTGCCCCAGCGAGATCGCCCGTACCTCGCTGCCAGTGCGATCAGCGAGGCTGATCGCCAGTGGGTCGCACACGCCGCCCAGCTTCCAGGAATGCGAAGCACCATCGCGCACACGATAGATCATCTCGCCAGCCGGCGATGGCACACCTTCGGCAACGACGCCGATAGTGAAACGACTGCCGCGCTCCTCGCGTCGGCGAATCGTTTCGACGATACCGTCGACGGTATATGCCCGCTCCGGAATAAGCACGACGTCCGCGCCGCCAGCAATGCCCGCGTGCAGCGCGACCCAGCCGGCATGGCGGCCCATGACTTCCAACAGCAGGATCCGGTGGTGCGATTCGGCTGTCGTGTGCAGCTTGTCGATTGCATCAGCAACGGTCGTGATGCACGTCTGGAAGCCGATCGAGTAATCGGTGCCGTGAACGTCGTTGTCGATTGTCTTCGGCACGCCGATGACCGGAATCCGGCCGTCAGCGAACTCGTAGGTCAGGCGCATCGTGCCGTCGCCGCCGATGACAATGAGCGCCTCGACGCCGTGTTGCTGCAACGTCGCGAACGCATCATTGCGGCGATCGCGGGGTTCTGTCTCTCCCGGCGCAATGTAGTGCGACAGATCGGTTCGGTTGGACGAGCCGAGCATCGTGCCGCCGATGCGCAGAATGCCGCGTGTGTCTGCAGCAGTTAGCTCGCGCAGGCGTCCCTCGACAAGGCCCTCGTAGCCGTCGCGAATTCCGATGACGTGGTAGCCATACTCATTGATGGCAATGCGCGTAATCGCACGGATTGCTGCGTTGAGACCTGGGCAGTCTCCGCCACCTGTCATCACGGCGATGGTCTTCGTCATGACTCTCCGTTACCGTTGTTCTCTCTGGCGGCAGATCCGACCGCGGCGCTGGTTGCTATAATGATCCGCTGGCGCGACCCCGTACACCGGAGTCCAAACGTCGATTCTACATGACTGCCAGGATTGCTCTTTTCCGGCGCGAGCTGGACAAACAGATGAGGCGACCGTGGAGGAAGAAAACACGACGCGAAGCCGCGGCTTCGTTGAGGAGCTGATCGATCAGGAAGATGACTTCGACCGCTGGTACGTCGATGTCGTGAAGCGTGCCGAGCTGGCAGATGATGCGCCAGTGCGAGGCTGCAAGGTCGTTCGGCCCTACGGCTATGCGTTGTGGGAGAACTTCCAGGCGTCGCTTGACAGCCGATTCAAGGCGACTGGCGTACAGAACGCGTACTTTCCGATGCTGATCCCGCAACATATGATGGAACGCGAGGCCGAGCACGTCGAAGGCTTCGCACCAGAAGTCGCCTGGGTGACGCGCGGCGGCAAAAGCGATCTGGAAGAGCCGCTTGCGATCCGCCCAACTTCCGAGGCAATCATATGCTCCAAATTGGGCGAGTGGGTGCAGTCGTACCGCGACCTGCCGATCATCGTGAACCAGTGGTGCTCTGTCTTGCGCTGGGAGAATCGGCCGCGCGCATTCCTGCGAACGAGCGAGTTCCTCTGGCAGGAGGGTCATACGGCCCACGCAACGGCGGAAGAGGCGGATCAGCGCGCGAGGATGATGCTCGACATCTATCGAGACTTCCTGGAGAACGAGCTGGCGATTCCGGTCATCCCGGGCGTGAAAAGCGAGACAGAGAAGTTCGCAGGCGCGGTCCGCACATATACCGTCGAGGCGATGATGGGCGGGAAGTTCTGGGCGCTACAGTCTGGCACCTCGCACTATCTTGGCGAGAACTTCTCGAAGGCGTTCGGCATCGACTTCCTTGACAAGGACGGCGAGCGGAAGTTCGCTCACGGCACGAGCTGGGGGCTGAGCCAACGGACAATCGGTGCGGTCGTCATGGTGCATGGCGACGATGCGGGCCTCAAGCTGCCGCCACGCGTCGCGCCGATCCAGGCCGTCATTATCCCGATCTGGCGGAAAGATGCGGAGCGCGACGGCGTCGAAGACCACGTTTCACGCGTCATCAATGCACTCGGTGACGTACGCACCTTCGTTGACCGACGGGACGACAAGACACCCGGCTGGAAGTTCAACGAGTGGGAACTCCGCGGCGTACCGCTGCGCATCGAGGTCGGGCCGCGCGACGTCCAGAGTGGAAACGCCGTCGTCGTGCGGCGCGACACGCGTGAGAAGCAGGTCGTGGCTATCGATCAGCTGGAGCAGGTCGTAGCCGATCTGCTCGTGGAGATTCAGGCCAGTCTGTACACGACAGCGCTCGAACGCCAGAAAGCGCATACCGTGCCGGTAACGTCGCTCGGTGAGCTATATGACAGAGCGGCTTCGAACGCCGGGTTCTCGGTTGCGTCGTGGTGTGGGGACGAAGCGTGTGAGGCGACGGTGAAGGATGCGTCGAAGGCGACGATCCGTTGCCTGCCGTTCGACCAGCCGAACGAGCATGGGCCGTGCATCGTCTGCGGCAAGCCTGGCGTCACTGAAGCGATCTTCGCCCGCGCCTACTAGTTGACGATTACTCTTCGTCGTCTAGCAAATCCGCGAGATCCTCGTCGTCGCCCAGCAGTAGCTGGGCGACGCGCGCTTCGCTGTACTGATAGCGCATGACCTCTTCGCGGAGCCGGCGCGACGAATCGTCGATCGTACGGACGCGGAGCTCGGCCGCGTCCAGCATGGCATTGCAGCTGTTGGCGAGCTCGACCGCCTCTTCGTAGGCATCGATCGTTTCGGCGAGAGACAGGTCATCGTCCTCAAGCCGCTTGACTGCCTTTTGCAGCTGCTCCAGCCGCGCTTCAAACTGCCGCAGTGGAGGCGTGTCGTTGTCATAGCCGCTCATTGTCGCTCCTGTCGCACGGTTGCCCTGACTGCGCCGTCAGCAAATTCAATATTGAGATCGCCGGTAGTAGCAGCTGCCGTAGCCGTCCGAATCCGGCGGGTGCCGTTCGGCGTCGCTGCCGATACAAGCGCATAACCGCGCCGCAGAATGGCGCGCGGATCGAGCAATGCCGATGACGCCGCCAACGCCTCTACGTCGCGGCGGCGATCCTTCACGCGTCGCGGCACTTGCGCGACTGCCGACCGCTGCGCCTCATCGACAGCCTGCCTCGCGGAGTCGAGCGCTCGACCCGGGTGGCGATGTCGTGTCGAGGCGAGTGCGTCCTTGAGACGCTGCCGCTCCGCCTGCAATGCCGATAGGGCACACGCCTGGGCGCGAGTCACCGCGAATCCCAGTTGCGCGACGATCTCGTCGCGGTCCGGCACGCATAATTCGGCAGCGGCGCTGGGAGTAGGGGCGCGGACATCGGCGACGAGATCAGCGATGCAAGTGTCGGTCTCGTGACCAACGGCGCTGACGATCGGGGTGCGCGCCGCGTAGATCGCCCGCCCTAGCCCTTCGTCGTTGAACGCCGCCAGGTCTTCGGCCGAGCCGCCACCACGTCCGATGATGATGACGTCGCAGCCGCCGAATATATCGAGCTTGCGGAGTGCAAGGGCAAGATCTTGCGCTGCATCCGGCCCCTGCACGGCGCTCGGCGCGAGGATCAGCTCAGTCAGGGGAAATCGACGCGCGACAACATTCTGGATGTCGTGCCAGACAGCACCTTGCGCGGACGTGACAACGCCAATCGTTGCCGGCATCTCCGGTAGGGGCCGCTTTCGCTCTGCGGCGAACAGCCCTTCCAGCTCGAGCCGCCGCCGCACCTCCTCGAATTGCAACTGCAGGACGCCGATCCCAACGGGCGCAACATTGTCGACCATGACCTGGTATTGCCCGCGTTGCTCGTAGAGCGTGATGCGCCCGTGCACCAGCACCTCTTCGCCATTGCGCGGAATGGCCAGCAGGCCCATCTGTTTGCCTCGGAAGAGGACGCAACTGATCTGGATGTTGTCGCCAACGAGCGAAAAGTAGATATGCCCCGCCGCAGAGCGTGAGAAGTTCGTTACTTCGCCACGGACCCAGATGTCAGACAGAACCGGATCGTATTCGATCAGCTCCTTCAGATAGGCGGTGATCTCCAGGACACTCAGGACACGCATGCCGTTCGTCCTATTGGTCGTCGGGCTTGAGCACCACGAGTGGGCTGCCGTATTCGACCGCCTGCGCATTGCCGGCGATGACTTCGACGATCGTGCCGGCTCGGTCGGCGGCGATCTCATTCATGATCTTCATCGCCTCAATGATGCCAATCGTCTGGCCCTCTTCGACACGATCGCCAATCTGGACGAACGCGGGCTCATTCGGCGCAGGAGCTACGTAGAACGTGCCGATCATCGGGGCGCTGACGACGTGAATAGCCTCATCTTCGATGGCAGGTGACGGAGCGGCGAACTGCGCTCCAGACGCATCACTCGATCCATTGCCAGTGAAGGAAGGCTGGACCGTTTCCGTCTTCGAACGCAGACTGACACTGAGTTGCCCATACGCCATGTCAAGGCTCTCGATGCCGCCGGAACGCATCATCGTGATGAGCGAGCGAATGAAGTCCGAGAGCTCCTCCGAGCTGAGATTCTGGATCGCCAGGTCGCGTTGCACTGCACTGTCGTCGGCCACCGTCATGCTCCTATGAGACGCGCTCAAGGTACTCGCCACTGCGCGTGTCGATCTTCAGCGTGTCACCTTCGTTGATGAACAACGGGACGTTGACAACGACACCCGTTTCGAGGGTGGCCGGCTTGTTACCGCCGGTGGCAGTGTCGCCGCGGAAACCGGGGTCGGTCTGCGTCACCACGAGCTCGACGGTGATCGGCAGCTCGATATCAATCGGCTCCCCCTGATAGGTCAGAAGATCGATCGTCTCCTGCTCCTTCAGGTACTTCAGAGCGTCGCCGAGCGTCTCCTGCGACAGCGGAATCTGCTCAAATGTGTCCAGGTCCATGAAGATGTAATTTTCGTCCTCTGGATAGAGAAACTGGACGCGCTGACGCTCGAGCCGGACCAGCGGGAATCGGCTGCCGGCCTGGAACGTCTGGCTGGTTGTCGAGCCAGTTCGCAAATTGCGCATGGTGAGCCGCACGAAGGCGCTGCCACGTCCCTGCTTGACGTGCTGATATTCGACGATGCGTTGCAGGGCACCGTCGTGCTCAATAATCAAACCCTTGCGCAGATCACCGGTGTCGATCATCGTGGTCGTTCTCCTCAACGCTTCTGTCAGATTGACATCTTACTTGCAGATGTCAGGACTTCGATGCCGTCTTCCGTAATCAGAACGACGTCCTCGACGCGGACACCGCCCCATTCAGGAAGGTAAATGCCGGGCTCGACGGTAATGACGTTGCCGGCTCGCAGGACATCAGTTGACGCCGTGCTCGCAGATGGCGCTTCGTGAACCCGCACACCGACACCATGCCCGAGGCTGTGGCTGAACTCACGACCGTAGCCACGCTCGGCGATGTAGGAGCGCGCCACCGCGTCCATTTCGCGGCCTGTCATGCCCGGTTGCACGCGCTCCAGGACCTCTTCGACCGCTTGAGCGACAATCGGGTAGATCTCGCGAAGCTTCTCGTCCGGCTCTCCCACCCAGACAGTGCGGGTGAGGTCAGCGCAATAGCCTTTATAGCGCGCGCCCATGTCAATGACGATCGGCTCGCCTTCGCGAATGACGCGCTCGCCCGGCTCGTGGTGCGGTCTGGCAGCGTGGGTCCCGGCTGCGACGATCGTCGGGAATGACGGCCCTTCCGCGCCGAGCTCGACAAATGCGACGTGGATCTTCCAGGCGATCTCGTGCTCAGTCTGACCGGCCTCGATTGTCGGCGCAACACGGTCGAACGCTGCATTCGTGATCTCGAACGCTTTGCGAAGCAGCTCTATCTCGCTGTCCGTCTTGACGGCGCGAAACTCTTCGACCAGCCCATCAACCGGCACCCACTCAGCCGCGTAGCCTTCGGAATCCAGCCGCTCCCTGATGCTCCGCAGCACGCCGTCGAACATGGCCTGCGATTCGTAGCCGATGCGATGCGCGCCGGCCTCCACGATGACAGCGGCATCAGCCGAGCCCCAGCCACTCTCGCGCTGAACAACGCGCACGTGCGGTGCTTGTGCTTCAGCCTGAGTGACATTGACCGACCCTGTGACGAGCACAGCGCTATCGGCGGTGATCAACAGGTGACCCGACGATTCGTTCGGGGCGATGTCTTCGCCCGTGAAACCAGTCAGATACAGTCGATTCGACGGATGCGTGATCAGCACTGCGTCGAGGCCGCGCTCTGCCAGCGCCTGTCGAACCTGGTCAACTCGCTGCACAGTTTCAGTCACCGTTAGCCTTCCCGTCCTGCCTGATGGTATCCAGCAAGTAGTGGAGCGCCATCTCGTAGCCGGTCGCTCCGAACCCGGTGAGCGTCCCTCGCGCGACTGCTGCGATGACAGAGTGGTGTCGGAACGGCTCACGAGCGGCGACATTCGACAGATGGATCTCAATCGCCGGGGAAGGAACGGCAGCAATTGCGTCGCGCAACGCAATGCTGTAATGCGTTAGCGCGCCCGGATTTATGATGATACCAGCGGCAATCCAGCCATAGCGATGAATCTGATCGACAAGAGCGCCTTCGTAATTTGACTGGGTGATCGAAAGCTCGACGCCATGCTCGGCGGCGATGTGTGACAGGCGCTGGTCGATTTCATCGAGCGTGGTCGCGCCGTAGATGTCAGGCTCGCGGCGCCCGAGGAGGTTGAGATTCGGTCCGTGGAGGACAAGAATCAGCGGCTGCCTTCTGGTCGATTCGCTCACCGTACCCATCCTCGTTCGCGCAACATCTCATTGCCCAATAGCCCCAGCAGAACCTCTGCATCAGTCCCGGCGTATTCGGGGTGATACTCGAATCGAGCGCGCTCAAAATATTGAACGAGATAGGTCTTGCCGTCCTCGGCGTTGCGCTCGCGTACCGGCTCACTGATCGGATAGCCGTATGACATCAGGCCGCCGTGACTATTCCAGTACTGCTGAAATTCTGCTCCCATATTGTGTCCGGTCTGTGGAAAGTAGGTGAGGCCAGGTTTCGGTGTTGACGACGAAGCCCACGGATCGATGCCGCGCTTGGCAAGCGCCCAGCGGCCCATGTGACCGAGCAGTACCTCGAACTCTGTGCCGGCGAACTCAGGATGGTATTCAAACCGGGCGCGCTCGAAGTACTGGACGGTGTAGCTCTTACCCACGAGCGGGTCGTACTCGGTGAACTCCTCGGTCTTCGGATAGCCAAAGCGCGCGAGCCCGCCATTCTGCTGCCAGTAGGTCAGAAACCCGTAGGCGAGGCTGTGGCCCGTTTCGGGAAAGTACAGACGATCTGCCGTGCTGTTGAAGGCTGGGACGCGCGCAGCGGGCGTCGCAAGACTATTGACGACGTACCAGCTCGACGGGTCCTCGTGCCCCAGTCGCCAGGTTGCGTAACCGGCGATGTTGCGGTCGAGAACGAGCGAGATCTTCTCCTCGAAGCTGGCCGCGTTCTCGTACCAGACAGTGTGCTGGTCGCCGGCATCGTCCGTGTATCGGATCCAGGGTGAGCCTTCGTCGTTATCGTAGCCGCTCTCAGCGCCTTCACGGGACGCCAGCGCCGCTGCCTTCGCAAACGTCACCGATGTCGCGGGCGGTCCCTTGGTGGTGTTCCAGTCGTATCCGTAATAGGGGATACCCAGGAGAATGCGATTGTCGGGCATCTGCTTGCGCGCGTAGGTCAGGACATCACGCACCCACCAGATCGGCGCGACTGGCGCGGGATCAGGGCGACCGGCGTAGCCCCAGTCGTAGGCCATGATGGCGACATAATCGTTGACTGCGGCAAGCGCCTTGTAGTCATACACGCCGCCCCATGTGGACGGAGCGTCGCTTGTTCGGGCAATGACGGCCTGACTGACCAGCCAGCCGCGCGGCTTGAACGAGAGATTCAGCCGTCGCATGAAGTCGGTCAGGGCCTCGCGGTCGGCCTGGTTCAGTCCTTCAAAGTCGATGTGGATGCCGTCATAGCCATTCGTCGCGACAACCTCGACCAGCTTGGCGACGATGGCGTCACGCTCTTCAGCAGTGTCGATCTGCTTCGTGAACTCATCCCAGCGCGCTTCATTCTGAATCAGGGGGACGATCTTCTTGCCGCGCGATTTGACGAACGCAGTGACATCCGGCTGGACGAATGACTTGATCGAGCCGTTCGGTGTCAAATGATAGAAGTAGGGCGAGACGACATCGATCTGCTCGATATTCTGTTCAAGTGATGTTCGAGAGGTCGGATCGTTGCCGACGTAATAGGCCCACTTCACAATGTCGCGAGCGTGGGCGACATCACTATCACGCCACAGGGGCAGCAGGCTGACCCCCAGCGCGACGAGGACAAGGCAGGCGACTCCCGCAACTGCACGCTCGCGATTTCGTTGTCGTCGTTTCATCCGGCAGCCGAGGCCTCTCCTTGCACGGCAGACATATAGACCCAAACCGGGAAGGCGGATCCGTCGTCCGTGACCGCTGTGCCGCTAAAGACCATGATCGGTAGCAGGAACTCGCCCTCGCTGCCTGATCCGACTGAGTATGCGATACCAATGCTCTCGACAGTGAACGTCGCAGAGACTGTTCCGGCTCCGGACAGATCGCTCATGTCCGCTTCGATTGCTCCCTGGCCAGCGACGACCTGGTTCCATACCTCTGAAAGCGAACGCATGCCGTATTCTGAGCCGACATAATCAACGGGCCACTGGATGTTCGCCTCGCGGACGACGCCTGCGCCAGTAACCGTAATCGAAGCGGACGGGAAGGCGGCCAACAACGGCGAGGGATTTGCTGGCTGGACGAAGACGACGGCGATGTCTGCCTCGTCGTTGCGCCCGATGATCTGACCACTGCCGACGCCGGTGCTGACCAGCCCACTGGAAGCGAGCCAGCTCTCGGCCGATGCGATGAGCGTGCCGTCATCGGCAAGCGGTGCGGTTGCAGCCGACGAGTTGCTGTACTGAATCGACCGCGTGCGGACATATAGCGAACTCGATGAGCCTACGACGCTGTAGGACGTGCTGCTATTTACCTTGACATCCCCATCAACACCGAGGTTCGCGGCCATGGTGGCGACATCGTCCGCCGTGTATTCGGGCCAGATGAACTTGTAAACCGTGCCGGTTGTCGGCGCACTCACGCTCGAACGATCCAGGACGTAATCAAGCGTCAGGCCGCGCGAGAGGCCGCCGCTCACGATCTGCGCCGGTGGTAGCGCGCCGAAATCGCCAATCAATGGCTCCGGAGTCGGTTCTTCGTCGACCGGCTCCTCGACAATCTCCTCCGTCGGCTCTTGGATGGTTCCCTCGGTCGGCTCGTCTTCCTCGACGACCGCTTCCTCAGTCGACGTTGGCGCGACGGCCGGGACCGTCACAGTCGGCGCTGCCGGCATCGTCACAGTCGGCTGGGTTCCGCCGAGCCCCTGCGTTGCCGTCGGAACATCCGGGCTCGCAGTGCTGCCAGCGACTTCGAGGAACGATGGGGTAGTCGCCGCATTGGACTGTGACGGGTCGTCGTCACCGCGACCGGTGAGCAACATGACGCCGACAAATGCAAACGCGGCAATAAAGAAGGCGATCGCAATCAACGCGTTGCGTTGCGACGTGTCGCGGCCGCGATCGGGCGGTCGTCGCTCGTCGTACGTGCGGCGGTCTCGCAATCAGATTGTCCTTTCACCATCTGCCCAGGCGCATGCTCCCCATCGATCAATGATGGAGTAGTGGCAGAACGCGATTCGGAAGCCTACACCACTTCCTGGATGCGGCGCAGTTGGACGATCTGATCGCGAAGGAGAGCCGCACGCTCGTATTCAAGCATCTTGGCAGCGTCCTTCATCTGGCGCTCAAGATCGCTGATCAGACGCGCCAGCTCGTCGGGCGGAATCATCGCGATCTCGCCGTCAGGTGACGCGGTTGCATATTCGGGCGATTCCTCGGCCGCCATCTTGACGCGGTCGGTCAGGTCGCGGATCTCCTTGACGATCGTGCGCGGGACGATGCCGTGCTCATCGTTGTGCGCGATCTGCTTCTCGCGGCGTCGGTAGGTCTCTTCAATCGCTTTACTCATCGAGACTGTCATGTTGTCGGCGTACATGATCGCCATACCCTCGACGTGCCGGGCAGCGCGTCCAATTGTCTGGATCAGCGAGCCATACGACCGCAGGTAGCCTTCCTTGTCCGCATCGAGGATGGCCACAAGCGACACCTCCGGCAGGTCGAGACCCTCACGGAGCAGGTTAATGCCGACGACGACGTCATAGATCCCGAGGCGCAGGTCCCGCAAAATCTCGATCCGCTCAAGCGTCTCGATCTCGGAGTGCAGGTAGTGGGTGCGAATTCCCATTTCCTTGAGATAGTCGGAGAGATCCTCGGCCATCTTCTTGGTCAACGTCGTAACGAGAATGCGCTCGCCGCGCGCGATCCGCTCGTTGATCTCGTGCAGTAGATCGTCGATCTGCCCCTTCGTTGGCCGCACCGAGATCTGCGGATCGAGCAGGCCGGTCGGTCGGATGATCTGCTCGACAACCTGCTCGGAGTGCTCCATCTCGAACGGGCCTGGCGTTGCGGTCACATGGACGACCTGATGGATAGTTTCGAGAAATTCGTCGAATGTGAGCGGCCGGTTGTCGCGCGCCGATGGGAGACGGAACCCATGATCGATCAGCACGTCCTTACGCGCCTTGTCGCCGTGGTACATGCCGCGAACCTGCGGCAGCGAGATGTGTGACTCGTCAACGAAGAGCAGGAAGTCAGCCGGGAAATAATCGAGTAGCGTCCACGGCTTCTGCCCAGGCAGTCGTCGCCCGAGGTGCATCGAGTAGTTTTCGACACCCGCGCAGTAGCCGGCCTGCTGCAGCATCTCCACGTCATACATCGTGCGCTGGCGGAGCCGGGCCGCCTCAAGCACCTTGCCCTGGCCATCGAGCTCAGCGAGACGATCGTCGAGCTCGGCGAGGATGTCGACGATCGCAACTTTCAGCTTCTCGTCGGTCGTGACGAAGTGCTTTGCTGGATAGATCTCGGTGCTGTCGCGCTCGGCCAGAATCTCGCCGGTCAGCGGATCAAGCTCAACGATGCGATCGATCTCGTCGCCGAAGAACTCAACGCGAATGGCCAGCTCGTCGTAAACCGGGTAGATCTCCAGCGTGTCACCGCGTACCCGGAACGTGCCTCGAACGAGCGTCATGTCATTGCGGTCGTACTGGACGTCAATGAGGTGGCGCAACACGCGGTCGCGCCTGATCGCCTGACCCCGCTTGAGACTGACGACCTGCTGCTCGTAGTCTGACGGCGAGCCGAGGCCATAGATGCAGGACACCGACGCGACGATCACGACGTCATTGCGGGATCTCAGCGCGCGCGTGGCGGCGTGACGCAGCTTATCGATCTCATCGTTGATCTGCGCATCCTTCTCGATGTACGTGTCGGTCCGCGCTATATAGGCTTCTGGCTGATAGTAGTCGTAGTACGAGACGAAGTACTCGACGGCGTTGTCCGGAAAGAACTCTTTGAACTCGCTGTAGAGTTGGGCAGCGAGTGTCTTGTTGTGCGCCAGAACGAGCGTCGGCTTCTGAATGCGCTCGATGACGTTTGCCATCGTGAACGTCTTCCCGGAACCGGTGACACCGAGAAGTGTTTGCTGGGCCATGCCGGCCTCAAGGCCGGTAACGATCTTGTCGATGGCGTCTGGCTGGTCGCCGGTTGGCTTCAGGTCAGAGACAATACGGAAGGCTGGCATGCAGGGTTGCTCCATTCCGGAGAGATGAAGATGCCGGCCGCGGATCCGGCCGGCAGAGTCTCCGTAATTATACCTGTTTCAGCAAGGATTTCGGGCAAAACAGCTCAGCCTATTGGCGGCGCAATCGGTCGGACAAGCGGCGACGTTCAGCGTCTGATCCGACGGAGCCAACCGGAAATCCTGTCGCCGATCGGCGTTGAATGATCCGGTGAGAGCGTGATGTCGCGCCCGCGCCATGTTTGCGGTCCGAAGTTGGGTGTTGACCCGCTGCGTGGCGACTTTCCGCGGCCCAACAGCATCGCAACGAAGCAGATGATGGCTAGCGCGGCCGCGACGATCTGGACGATGCCGCTCGTCATTAACGCAATGAACGCGAAGAGAAAAACGCCGGCCAGGATAATGGTCGGCGATATTCGCGGAACGCGCGGCAGCGTCGGAACGCTTCGTCGAGGCTTCTTTGAATGCACGAGACGCAGGTTCGGCTGGCGTGGTGGAGCGGGATCATCCCCCATGCGATCCAGAATCTGGATGATCTCTTCTTCGACCTTCGTGTACTTCTTGTCTGGCATTGCTGCCTCCTCCGCGACGGAGATGCGGAGCACGAGGACGGAATCAAGATTCCGACGTGATTCCGCGCGATTCTGGACGCCACTGACGAATTCTGGACGGACGAGTGTCTTCGCGAACAGAACAGCGGTTGTGTTTGTAGTGTACGACACGTATCCCGATTTCACCCTGTTCGCAGGCGCGAATGCTTCGGGCGGATGTGATCCCGGTGTTAGACTTGATGTCTTGCCTTGCACCGGGATCTTCTGCTCGGTCGCCGATATGTTTCACTGGATGGGTCTATGTTCCGCTATACCGTTGCCGATGCCGATGGCACTGTCAGCTTTCTTGGGCCAGCCCACGCACTGAAAATGCTCGTCGCAGCCTGCGCGCGCGGCGCATCAACACTGGCTGAGCTGCTCGATTTCACGCGCCGCTACGACGACCAGTTCCCGACAGCAGTCCTTGATGGACTCGCCGTCTTCGACGAGCACAACCTGCGTGATAACACTCGCCAAATTGAGGCCATCATGGCGGACACGTCATCGTTCGATTGGCCGCCGTTTCGCGTCTACAATGACGCGACCCGGCGAGCGAGTACGCAGCCGGGTCGGTCGGGTCTGATCGTATTCAACCTGGGGTCAAAGCGGATCGTGCAGGTCCAGAACAGCTACTCCGAAATCCAGCGTAAGGATCGCGGTCGCATCCGTGCCGGGGGCCACCCGACCCGAGTTCTGTACTTCTACGATCTCCCATCGGAGTGGTCGATCGTTCCGTAGAGCGTCGCGGCCTACTGGCGATCCTTGCGGACAGCGGACTTGCGATCGGCGGGCGAATCCATGCGCGGGCGGCGGCGGAACATACCCCCGAACAGCATCTGCGACATCTGGTCGCTCACTGAACCCTGGTTGAGTTCGGACTGTGTCTGCTGCACGAGTTGTCCCTCGCGACGCTCAGTCGTTGCCCAGTCGGCGCGTGCGTCACGCGCTTCCGTGAAGTTGGCAAGTAACGCTTCGTCGGCTTCTGGTGACGCTGAAGCGATCAGCGCTCGTTGATGATCGAGCTCCTCGATCACTGTGTCGATCCAGCGCAGAATCGCGCCGCGGTTTGTCGCGCAAATATCGCGATGCATTTCCGGGCTGCCGGCTGCCAAGCGCGAAGCGTCGCGGAAGCCGCCGGCGCTGAGATACTTCATGTCGCGCCAACCGGCATCGCGGCTGACGGAGCGCATGAGTGCTACCGACATCAGGAACGGCAGGTGGCTGATCCCGGCGACATAAGCGTCGTGCTCAACCGCATCGATGAAGAGCGGCTCAGCGCCGAGCGCGTTGACCATGCCGAGAACTGTCTGGACGGCGGCCTCGTCTGCGTTGACCTGTGGGACGACGCACCAGGTTGCATCCTTGAAGAGGTCCGCCTCAGCGCCTTCGACGCTTTGCGTCTTGCCCGCCATTGGGTGCCCGCCGATGAAGCTGACCGTGCTTGGCAGAAGCTCCTTCGCCCAGCCCATAACGTCGGCCTTCGTCGACGTCGTATCGGTGACGACCGTTCCTGCCTTCAGATGTGGCGCGATTGATTCCATCACTTCTCTGGTTGCCAGCGGCGGGACAGCGAGCACGACAAGATCGGCATCCGTCACTGCGCGCGAAAGATCCCATTCAGTGTTGTCTACAGCCTTGATCTTCTTGCTGTAGTTCTGGTGCTCGAGGTCGAGATCGAAGCCGGTGATGTGAAGCACCGAGTCGCGATTGCCGTCCTTCGTAGCCCATCGGCGAAGACCAAGTCCGATTGATGAGCCGATCAGCCCGAGGCCGATGATCGTCACCCTCTGCATGATGTCCCCTTCATTGTTGGGATGGGAAAGTCGTCGGTCGAAAGTGCATTCTGACGCGAAAAGTATACCAAGCAGATTGCTGAATTCGTTGACGAGGTTATGGCTCTGGTGAGCCGACCGGAGTCTCCTGCGCTGGGATCGCTGTCTCAGTAGGAGTGGTGCCAGTCGATGTCAGATCGCTCAGCAGCGGATCAAGCGCAATATAGAGCACAACAAACATCGTAACCAGGAGGAAAATGGCGACGATCAGCGCCGGCGCAACGAGCCTGTCGCGCTGAGAATGGTTAGTCGAGCCCTCGTTCACTCGCGTTGCCTGCCGATCCATTGGATGAACCCACGCTGTTGCGCCACTGGCGTGCGAAAGCATAGCAGCGCTGCGGATTTTCCCGACCAATCCGTTTGCTACACTGCCATTTAGCATATTGCGGGGCTTGCGCCCGACGCGTCGCTGTGTCGATTTACGGAAAAAGGATGGGTTGAATGCCGGATTTCAAGAACTACATCAATGGTGCGTGGGTCGACGCGAAGGGCGGGGCCGCGATGGAGCGCGCCAACCCGGCGACCGGCGCGATGATCGGCAGCTTTCCGAAGAGTGGCCGTGACGATGTCGTCGCCGCAGTCGAGGCCGCTAACAATGCCTTCGATAGCTGGCGCCGCTATCCGGCGCCAAAGCGTGGCGAGATCCTCTATCGCGTCGGCCAGCTCATGATGGAGCGCAAGGAGCAGCTCGGTCGTGAGATGACCGAGGAGATGGGCAAGGTGCTGACTGAGGCCAAGGGCGATGTCCAGGAGGGTATCGACATGGCCTTCTACATGGGCGGCGAAGGCCGCCGCATGTTCGGTCACACGGTACCGGCCGAGCTCCCGAACAAGTGGGCGATGTCGGTCCGCAAGCCGCTCGGCGTCGTTGCGGCGATCACGCCGTGGAACTTCCCGATGGCGATCCCGACCTGGAAGATCATGCCAGCGCTCGTGGCCGGGAACACCGTTGTGCTGAAGCCTGCTTCCTATACGCCGCGCATGGCCGTCCGGCTGGTCGAGATCTTCGAGGAAGCCGGCCTGCCGAAGGGTGTGCTGAATCTCGTCATCGGTAGCGGCCAGGAGGCCGGCGAGGTGCTGGTTGAGCACCCTGATGTCGCGCTCATCTCGTTCACCGGCTCGAACGAGACCGGCACGCATATCAATGTGGAGGCAGCGCGGTCGTTGAAGCGCGTGTCGCTTGAGCTCGGCGGCAAGAACGCGATCATCGTGATGGATGACGCGGATGTCGACCTCGCCGTAGAAGGCATCGTCTGGAGCGCGTTCGGCACCTCCGGCCAGCGCTGCACCGCTGCCAGCCGCGTCATCGCCGACAAGCGCGTAGCAGACGAAGTGACGCAGAAGATCGCCGACCGCGCCGAAGCGATGCGCCTGGGCGACGGTCTGGACGCCTCGACCGACGTGGGACCGGTCGTCAGCAAGTCGCAGCTCGAGCGCATCCAGTCCTATGTCGTCATTGGCAAGGAAGAGGGCGCGGAGCTCGCCGTCGGCGGCAAGATCGCTGACTGGGATGACCTTGCCAGGGGCCACTTCCATCAGCCGACCGTGTTCGGCAATGTGAACCCGGACATGCGTATTGCCCAGGAAGAGATCTTTGGCCCGGTGACGGCTGTCATCCCGGTCGATGGCCTCGATCAGGCGATCGACGTGGCGAACAACGTCAAGTACGGGTTGTCGGCATCGATCTATACCCAGGACGTCAACAGGGCATTCCGGGCGATGCAGGATATCTACACGGGTATCTGCTACATCAACGCCGGAACGATCGGCGCGGAAATTCAGCTGCCGTTCGGCGGCACGAAGGCGACCGGCAATGGCCACCGCGAAGCTGGGCAGGCCGGCCTCGATGTTGTCACCGAGTGGCAGTCGATCTACGTCGATTACAGCGGTCGCCTGCAGCGCGCGCAGATCGATGACGTTGAGTAAGGATCAGACGACTAAGCTCTGAGCGGCCTCGCCCTGGCAACAAACGAACGGCCCCCGCGAAAGCGCGGGGGCCGTTCGTCGTTGTGGCGCGTAAATCGGGCTAGTGTGGTGGCTCGTTTGCGCCGTTCGGCCAGACGCGCTTCTCGACCATGGCGCAGCGATGATGAACGACTTCGAGGCCGAGTCCTGTTGCATACGCAATCAACTCGTCGCTCTCAGCGCCCGGTTGCAGCCAGAAGATCGGTATGCCGAGTTCCGCCGCCTCAGTCGCTACTCGCCGTCCGACCCAGGACGGGACGACAACGTCAACGACATCCGGCTTCTCCGGCAGGTCTGCTAGCGTTGGATAGACCGGGTCGCCATCGGCAGTTTCGGCATTCGGGTTTACGCCATAGACCTTGTAACCGGCCCGTTTCAAGTTGCGGTAGATCTTGTAGCCGAACTTCTCGGTGTTTTCGGACGCGCCAACGACAGCCCAGACTTTCCGGTTGACGGCATCGTCGACGATATCCTGCACGGTTCGTTGCTCGCTCATAGCCTGCGCACCTTTCGCCACAGTGCCGAAAATGAAAACGGCCGGGCAATTCGCCCAGCCGCTAGACGCGGGAAGGGAGGGATTCGAACCCTCGGTAGACTTTTACGGCCCACAACCGCTTAGCAGGCGGCCCCATTCGACCACTCTGGCACCTTCCCAGGTTCGGCTCTCAACAGCGCAATCAGCGCAGTTGATGCGGGGTGCGCATCTGCATGCACGCCACCGCAGGCCGCGCTGAAGTATAGCAGAGCAGGTACGGCTCAACCCCGCTATCTGGCGCGTGAAAGCCATCGATACTATGGTTGGTTCAGCGGACATCATCTCGTGTTCCGATTTGGTCGGCATCCAGGAGAGAGGCCGTTTGCGGCGTGGCAGGGCAGCAACCATCGTGGGACGTTGATCGTCGCGCAGATCTCCTGCGGCGCGTTCGACCATTCAGCGAGCTCGATCCGTCCACGCTGTGCGCTGTTGCGGGATACTGCCGCATTCGCTCGTTTCAGAAGGGCGAAATCATCTTCATCGAGGGCGAGCCGGCCAGCGCTGTTCACGTTCTCGCGGACGGAGAGGTCCGCGTCGTCCGCGAAACCGAGGATGCACGTGAGGTGATCTTGCGGCTCATTCGCCCCGGCGAGCTGTTCGGAGGAGCCGGCGGCTGGGGCGTGTCGCATTATCCCGCCACCACGATCGCCTTGGCAAAGTCCGACGTCCTGATCCTTCCGGCAGCCGAGTTCTCGCGTCTGACATCGGAGTATCCCGCGTTCGCAATGGCCGTCATCCGCGAGCTCAGCATGCGTCTCCGCGAGGCAGAGTCCCGGATTCAGGAACTGCAGACCGAGCGCGTCGAGCGGCGGATCGCGCGGATGCTGCTACGGCTGGCAAATCGCACCGGCAGACGCACCGAGCAGGGCATCGAGATCGACTCAACGCTCTCGCGGCAGGCGATCGCCGACCTGTGCGGAACGACGCTCAGCACTGCCAGCCGAATCCTTGCGGCGTGGGACCAACGCGGCATCCTCATTTCCGCCCGCGAGCATGTCGTCATTGTCCAGCCTCACGCGCTCGTGGCCATCGCTGACGACGTGGGCCACGACCTTTGACACCTGCTCTTTGCGCTAGCGCAAAGACTTCGGTAACCCCCGCTGGCATAACCGAACTAACGGAGGACGGAGCGTTCCGAAGGGACTTTCGACGTTGGCTGATGTTCACATCTCTGCAGATACCAACCTGGAAGACCTGCTATCGAGCCACCCCGAGGTCGTCTGGGTGTTCGTGCGCCGACGGATGCTCTGCTTCAGCTGCGAGCTAGCAAAGTTCGAAAGCGTCGGCGACGCCTGCCGGATCTACGGACAACCAACGAACGCATTGCTCGATGAGATCGGCGCTGCGATTCGCGGCGAGACGTTGCCAACTGGCGCAAGGTAATCGGGAGAGTGGGGCGACGACATGTTATCGGCACTCATGGATGAGGATATGGTCCTCGCGATTCTGAAAGAGGTCTATGATCCCGAACTCGGCATCAATGTCGTCGACCTGGGACTCGTCTATGGCGTCGAGATCACGAACAACGACGTCCGCGTCACGATGACTCTCACTACGCCCGGCTGCCCGTTGCATGACGTCCTGACCGACGCCGTCGACTCGGCAGTCCGCTCTCGTGTTCCTGGCGTTGAGGCGGTTGAGGTGAATCTGGTCTGGTACCCGCCGTGGACGCCGGATCGAATCACTGATGAGGGCAAGCAAGAGTTGGGGTGGTGGTAATGCGGCTCATATCCCGAAAGAAGGGGACGGCAGTCGAGGCGGGGCAGCCAATCACGAGCGAGTGGAAGATCAGCGATGTTCTCAAGGTCTATCCTGACCTGCTCGATACGCTGGTCGAAACGACTCCCGCATTCGAGAAGCTGCGCAATCCAGCACTGCGGCGCGTGCAGTCGCGACTGATCACTGTTGGTCAGGCAGCCGGCATCGCTGGCGTCGATTCGCGCTCCTTGCTGAAGCGGCTCAATCGCGCTGCAGGCCTGGAAGCACCGGACACCGACGAGCCTGGTGCGCCGGGCAAAGTCGCCGCGGTCGAGCGACCTGATTGGGTCGAGCGCGTTGCTATCGCACAGGAGCTCGACGTGCGTCCACTTCAGGAGCGCGGCGAAGAGCCATTTAGCGCCATCATGGAAGTATCTCGTCAGGTGCCCGAGGGCCAGGCGTTCCTGCTCCTGAACAACTTCGAGCCGGTACCGCTGTACGACGTGCTGGGCATGCGCGGCTTCGAGCACTGGACGGAATCGGACGCGCCGGACGAATGGCGCATCTGGTTCTACAACTCTGGGAAGAAGCTCACGTCGCACGCGAATGCACATCAGAAGCAGCCGAGCGCGCCGGTCACGGAGACGGAGTGGGGGAAGGCCGACGCCAGCGTCACGATTGACGTCAGCGAGCTGGTCCCGCCGGAGCCGTTGATCAAGATCATGGAGGCGCTGGAGGATCTGCCGGACGGATCATCGCTGCTCGTCCATCACGTGCGTCGCCCGATGCACCTGTATCCACAGCTCGACGCGATGGGCTATCGACACGATACGCGTGAGCTTGCGCCGGATCAGATTGAGGTCTTCATTCAGAAGCCCCCGTTCGCTGAGAGCGTGTCGTGAAGCCGGCTGCAATGCCACGTCCGACTGGCGGCATCAGTTCCGCCCACGCCCCTGATCTCGACATTCCAGCCCGCTTCATGGCGCTCGCGATGCTCGGCATGCTGCTGACCGCAATCATCGGGGTCGTTGCTTATCCGCTTCTGCTGGAGTCGTTCTACGCGCCGAAGCTGCTGGCGTTCGTCCATCTTCATACGCTGGGCATTGTGGCACCGCTCGTCGTTGGGGCGAGCTACCAGCTCGTGCCGGTCGTACTGCAGGAGCCGCTGGCAGCGCCGCGCGCCGCGCGCTTCTCCTTCTGGATCTATCTCATCGGGGTCGTGCTATTCCTGCCGTCACTGGTAGGCACCTGGCAGATCGGCCTCGGCGTCGGTGGAACGCTGCTCTTCACGGCTCTGATCGTCTACGCGACGATCGTCTGGCTGACTCTTGCCTCTGCGCCGGAACGCGGGGTCATTCGCTGGCACATTGCTGCAGCGGTCATTGGATTGCCGCTTGGCGTTGCTGCCGGCTTGCTGCTGGCGTTGAACAAGACGACCGGCTTCCTTGAGGGCCACACGCTGTCCCTGCTCGCCACGCACGCAACGTTGATGATCCTCTGCTGGATTACACCGCTACTGTTTGGCGTGGCCTATCGACTCGTCGGCATGTTTACGCTCAGCGAAGACCGGCTTTGGCACGGCGTGGCCTGGACAGAGCTCGGATTCACGCTATCTGGCAGCTGGGTGCTGGCAGCGAGCTTCCTGCTCTATCACTCGCGACCAGTGTTCATTACCGCGTCGGCACTCGTCCTGATCGGTCAGGCGCTGTTCTTCGTTCAGCTGGCCCACATGTATCACGCGCGCCGCAGACGACAGATCGACGTCCACATTCCTTTCGCCATGACTGCCGCAGGCTCTGGTGTGCTGGCTGGCCTGGCGCTGTTCATTGGCTTTGTCCGTGGCGATAGCGCGGCCAGTGAACTGTGGGTGGTTGCTGTCTGGCTGGCAATCGCTGGCATGATGATCACCGCGATTCAAGGCTTCTTCTACAAGATTGCGACCTTCCTCGTCTGGCTCAACCGCTACGCGCCGGTCGCTGGACGCCAACGCGTGCCGCGCCTCGAAGAGCTCTACAACTTGCGGGTCGCGCGGGTAGGCTGGGCGTGCTGGCTCACCGCGCTTCTTATTTCGGCTACAGGGATTCTCGTCGGCGTCGATCTTCTGGTATCTGCGGGTGGTCTACTCGCGGCAGGGGGGATCGGCTGCTTCCTGAGCAACGTCGTTCGGATTGCACGTCACTGGCAATCCGGACCGTTCGATCGCGTTATCGGCCGCGTGCGCCGGAGTCGGCAAGCGGCAGTTGGAGAAAGGGTTGGCCATGTCATCGCAGGCGAGTGAGACGGTCGTTGTTGATGTTCGCGGTATGGTGCCGCGCGATCGTCACCCGATGATCTTTGAGAAGATCGACGGTCTGGTGGCTGGAGAAACCATGCGGCTGGTCAACGACCACGACCCGAAGCCGCTGTACTACCAGCTCATGGCCGAGCGTCCGGGCGCGATTGCCTGGGAGTACATTGAAGAAGGGCCAGAGGTCTGGCAGGTTCGGATGACCAAGCAATAGGCATCGGCATCCGCGAACAGTGAGTGGAATAACGAGAGTTCGGGTTGTTCGGCCCGAACTCTCGTCGTGTTATCTGCGGCGGAGAGGGAGGGATTCGAACCCCCGGAGCTCATCACTCAACTGTTTTCAAGACAGCCGCCTTAAACCACTCGGCCACCTCTCCAATGGTCGCGTCCGCCACGAACGCGGCGGACGCTCCATGAAGTTTACACTGACAGGCGCGCGACTTCAGCCACGTCAGCCGATCCGTTCCTGACCACCCATATACGGCCGGATGACCTTCGGAATCGTGATCGAGCCGTCTTCGTTCTGGTAATTCTCGATGACTGCGATCATCGTTCGCGGCATGCCGAGGCCGGAGCCATTCAGCGTGTGGACGAACTGCGGTCGCTGGCCCTCAGCCGGGCGGAAGCGGATGTTCGAGCGGCGCGCCTGGAAGTCGCGGAAGTTCGAGCAGGATGAAACTTCGAGCCACTCGTTGACACCTGGCGCCCAGACTTCCAGATCGACCTTGCGCGAGGCAACGAACGACAGGTCGCCGGTGCAGATTTCCAGATTGCGGTACGGCAACTCAAGCCGCTCCAGCGTCTCGGCGGCATCACGAATCAGTCTCGTGTGCGCTTCGCCGGATTCGTCCGGCCGCACGAACATGACCAGCTCGACCTTGTCAAACTGGAAAAGCCGCTTAATGCCGCGAACGTCGCGCCCAGCGCTGGCTTTCTCGTTTCGGAAGCAGGCCGAGTAGGCGGTGTGGCGGATCGGCAACTGCGAACCATCAAGGATTTCGTCGCGATACATATTCGTGACGGGCACCTCGGCGGTCGGGATCAACCAGAGGTCTTCCGCCTCGTCACGGAACAGTGTGTCCTCAAACTTGGGCAGGTTGCCCGTGCCGACCATCGCCTCACGGCGCACGAGGTACGGTGGGTAGACCTCTTCGTATCCTTGCTCACGATGCAGATCGAGCATCCAGGTGATGATCGCGCGTTGCAGCCGCGCGCCATCGCCGCGCAGGAAGTTGAAGCGCGATCCCGACACCTTCACGCCGCGCTCGAAGTCGATGATGCCGAGCTGCTCGCCGATCTCCCAGTGCGGGCGCGGCTCGAAGTCGAACGTGCGCGGTGTGCCCCAAGTGCTGGTCACGACGTTATCGTTTTCGTCGTCGCCGACTGGCGTCTCCTCCGACGGGAGGTTGGGCACGAGTAGTTGGAGATGCAGGAGCTCCTGGTCGAGCGCCGTGATCGTTTCGTTCTTGCTCGCAATCTCGTCGCCGAGCCGCCGCATTCTGGCGATGTGCGCTTCTCGCTCGGCACCGGCCGGTACCTTGCCGGTCTGGCGTGAACCTTCGTTGAGCGAGGCTCGCATCGTCTCGACCTCGGTCAGTAGCGCGCGGCGTCGCTCGTCCAGCTCGACGATTTCGTCGATGGGCGCAGTCGTGTGGAGCTTTGCGATCTGCTCCTTGACAAACTCGGGCCTCTCGCGGATCAGCCGTAAGTCCAGCATAGTCGTTCTCCTTCTCAGTCCTTCGCATGGTCAGGTTGGCCGGCAAGGTGAGGACGACTACTGCTGATACCGCCGCGTGTGCCGGACCAGCCCCGTTCGCGGCCGACTCGCCGAATATCCAGGGCTACATTCACTCGACCATACATTCTGACACACCCACCAATCGTTTCTCGCGAATCAACAACGAAAGACGCCCTACCGGGTAGGGCGTCGTGAGCAGCGACCTTCAGTTGGAAGGCAGCCGCTCAGTCGCTAGCGCTACTGTGGGAGTACGCGCTCGGCATCTGCTCGAAGCCTGGGATGAACCGCAGCCAGGCGTCTGACACCGATGAATTGATGCGCCGCTGGATCGTGTAGTAGCGGCCCGCCTTGGGCTCGAACGGCTCACGGCGCAGCCGCATCTTCGAGTCGATGAGCAGCTTCCCGCCCTTGCGGTGATTGCAGGATCGACAGGCGGAGACGAGGTTCTCCCACGAGTGTTCGCCACCGCGCGAGCGCGGGATGATGTGGTCAATCGTCAGGTCGCCGGTATGTACGCCGCAGTATTGGCAGGTGAAGTTATCACGAATGAAGATCTCGCGGCGGGTGAGCTTCACGCGCGGATGCGGCCGTCGAATCAGGTGGCAGAGGCGAATGACGCACGGTGCATGAAACGTCCGCGTTGAGGTTGCGATCGATGCCTGATAAACGTCGAGAATTTCAGCCTTGTCCTGCAGGACGAGACCGATAGCGCGACGCATGTTGCAGACATTCAGCGGCTCGTAGTTCTGGTTGAGTACCAGGACCATTCTGCGAGTGGCAGTGCGTTGAAGAGGTTCCGAACGTTGAGACATCGGCGTTTTGCTTCCAGGCCGCTCTCGCACTGAGCGTGCATTCAGACGCTGGATACTGGCTCACGCTGTCCGATGATAGCAAGCACCTGTGCCAATACGCAAGTACTCGTTGACAAACTCGGACAGCGTGTACGGACACTATGCGTGGCGCTGTCGCACGCTTCTAGTCAGCGGCAATCGCTGGCGCAGCCAGGATCGATCGCAGCGCTTGCCCGGTATAGGAGGCTGCAATTTCCGCGACTTCTTCGGGCGTGCCCTGCGCGATGATTTCACCACCACGATGACCACCCTCGGGGCCGAGATCGATGATCCAGTCGGCCGACTTGATGACATCCAGGTTGTGCTCGATCACCAGAACGGTGTTACCGGCGTCAGTAAGACGCTGGAGGACGCCGAGCAGTCGCTCGATATCGGCGAAGTGGAGGCCGGTCGTCGGCTCATCGAGAATATAGAGCGTCTTGCCGGTAGCGCGACGCGATAGCTCCGACGCCAGCTTGACGCGTTGCGCCTCGCCACCGGACAACTGTGTCGCCGGCTGTCCGAGATGGACGTAGCCGAGACCGACGTCGTAGAGCGTCTGCATCTTGTTGCGGATCTTCGGAATGTTCTCGAAGAACTCCAGCGACTCCTCAACCGTCATGTCTAGCACGTCGGCGATGTTCTTGCCCTTGTATTCGATCTCGAGTGCCTCGCGGTTGTAGCGCTTGCCGTGGCAAACCTCGCAAGGCACGTAGACGTCCGGCAGGAACTGCATCTCGATCTTGACGATGCCGTCGCCCGCACAGGCTTCGCAGCGGCCGCCCTTGACGTTGAATGAGAAGCGCCCCGCTTTGTACCCGCGCGTCTTCGCTTCGGGCATCGCCGCGAACAGTTCGCGGATGTGCGTGAAGACCCCGGTATACGTCGCAGGATTCGAGCGCGGCGTACGTCCAATCGGGCTCTGATCGATGTCGATGACCTTATCGATGTGCTCGATGCCATCCAGCCGATCGAACGCGCCCGGTCGATCGTGGGCGCGATAGAGTACCTGCGCGATGCGACGATAAAGCGTGTCGGTGATGAGCGTACTCTTGCCGGAGCCTGAGACGCCGGTAACGCAGATGAACGTCCCGAGCGGGAATTCGGCAGTAATGTCCTTCAGGTTGTTCTCTCGCGCCCCGCGCAACACAAGTTGCAGACCGTTGCCGATCCGTCGCTCTTCAGGGATCGGGATACTGCGACGGCCGCTGAGATAGGCGCCGGTGATCGAGTCCGGGTTCGCGACAATCTCCGGATACATGCCGGCCGCGACAATCTGCCCGCCGTGCTCGCCAGCGCCGGGACCGATGTCGATGATCCAGTCGGCCGCGCGCATCGTCTCTTCGTCATGCTCGACAATGAGCAACGTGTTGCCGATGTCGCGCAGATGCTCCAGCGTGCCGATGAGTCGGGCGTTGTCGCGATGATGCAGGCCGATTGATGGTTCGTCCAGCACATACATGACGCCCATCAGACGGCTGCCAATTTGAGTCGCCAGTCGGATGCGCTGAGCTTCGCCGCCCGAGAGGCTGGCTGCGCCGCGATCGAGCGTCAGGTAATCCAGACCGACATCGACGAGGAAGCCGAGCCGCTCGCGTATCTCCTTCAGCACTTGCCGCGCGATGAGCAGCTCGCGCTCCGTCAATGCGCCAGACTGTAACCGCTCGGCAAAGTTGAGTGCATCCTGAACAGACATGCGAGCGATTTCGACAATCGAGTGATCGTCGACGGTCACGGCAATAACCTCGGGACGCAGTCTCGCACCTTTGCAGGTCGGGCACGGACGCGACGCCATGTACTGCGTCATCTCCTGGCGGATGTACTCCGAAGACGTCTGACGCAGCCGCCGCTCGAGGTAGGGGATGACACCTTCGTACTTCACTGTGTACTGCCGCCGACGCCCGTTGCGTGACGTGTAGCGCACGGTGAGTGTCGGTCGGCCATCACCGAATAGCACGGCGCGCCGTTGTTCATCAGTCAGGTCACGGAACGGCACATCGAGCGGGATGTCCTTCGCGTCGGCCAATGACGCGAGCATGGCTTCATACCAGGCGTTGGCGTCGCGCCCCGGACGCGACCAGGGCGCGATCGCCCCTTTGGCGATCGTGAGATCCGGGTCTGGAACGATCAGCGACTCATCGAACTCCATCGCAATGCCGAGTCCGGTGCAGGTCGGGCAAGCCCCGTGCGGGCTGTTGAACGAGAACGAGCGTGGCTCGATCTCACCAATTGAGATGCCGCAGACGGGGCAGGCAAACTGCTCTGAGAATTGCAGCTCTGGCCCATCGACCACCTGAACGGTGACGTTGCCTTCGCCGAGACGCAGCGCCGTCTCGAGCGAGTCGATGAGGCGAATACGCAGCGCATGCAGATCCTCGTCGGACTCGTGCCGAACGACGAGTCTGTCAACGACGACCTCGATTGTGTGCTTCTTCGTCTTGGCTAGCTTGATCTGCTCTTCGAGATCGCGCGTCTCGCCATCGACCCGCACACGAACGAAGCCGCCCTTGCGGATCTGCTCCAATACGCCCTGATGCTCACCCTTGCGATCACGAATCACGGGACCGAGGATCAGCAGCCGCGAGCCTTCTTCGAGCGACAGAATCGACTCGGCCATCTGCTGCACCGACTGCTGCGAAATCTCTCGACCGCACTTCGGACAGTGTGGATGTCCGATGCGCGCGTAGAGCAGACGCAAATGGTCGTAAATTTCGGTGACGGTTCCAACGGTCGATCGTGGATTGCGGCTGGAGCCCTTCTGGTCGATTGAGATCGCTGGTGACAGGCCGTCGATCTGATCGACGTCCGGCTTCTCCATCTGCCCGAGGAACTGCCGCGCGTAGGCCGATAGCGACTCGACGTACCGTCGCTGGCCCTCGGCGTAGATGGTGTCAAAAGCGAGAGAGGATTTGCCGGAACCGGACAATCCGGTGAGTACCACGAACTTGTCACGCGGGATCTCAACGTCGACGTTCTTCAGGTTGTGTTCGCGTGCGCCTCGTACGACGATCTTGTCTGTCGGCATGTGGTCTCCGGTGGTCTGTCGGGATCGAATGGCAGTGATTGGGCCGCTTCGAGCGTAGAACATTCATTCGCAATATCGAATTGTAACACCGTCCGTACGAGCCGCACCTGTCCTGCCAACGCAGATTAGGATAGACGAGACTGTTATCATTTGAGAGAGCGAAAGTGCCGCCGGTTCGGGCTTCCTGATGAGGAAACTCGCCGGTTGCCGGGGCCGCCGATTGATGTTCGGCGCGACCTCAGCTGTGACGGCACCTGAGGTCATCTGGTCGACCGCAAAGGCTTCCGCGTCGTTCGTTCTCCGGTCGTCGCTTACGAGCCTGCCAACGCGATGTCGCGCGGAGGTTCTGGCGCAACGTTGTGATGCCGCAGGTCGACCCGTCCTTGGCAGGACGGGTTTTTCGTCTTTGCATTGCTGATGGAGCTGGGTCAGTACCGGTTTGGCCCAAGGAGGGGAGCGCGGATGGCGACTGAGGAGCAGATGACGGACCTGGGCGGTCTGCCCAAGGCGTACGATCCATCGTCGAGCGAATCACGCTGGTACGAGTTCTGGCACTCGCGCGGCTATTTCAAGCCGATCGACCGAGGCCAGGGGCCGTACGTCGTTGTGATGCCGCCGCCGAATGTGACCGGTGAGCTCCACATGGGCCATGCGCTATTCTCCTCCGTCGAAGACTTGATGATCCGCTACCACCGGATGCGGGGCTACGCAGCGCTGTGGCTGCCAGGCGCAGACCACGCCGGCATTGCGGGGCAGTGGGTGGTCGAGAAGGAGCTCGCTAAAGAGAACCTGACCCGCCACGACCTCGGCCGCGAGGAATTCATCGCGCGAATCTGGGACTGGATGGAGTCATACCAGGAGCGCATCAAAGGCCAGCTCAAGTCGCTCGGAGCTTCGTGCGACTGGTCGCGCTACGTGTTCACGATGGACCCCGGGCCGGCGCGTGCCGTCCGCGTTGCGTTCAAGCATTTGTATGACAAGGGTCTGATCTATCGCGGCGAGCGCTTGATCTCGTGGTGCCCGCGCTGCATGACCGCACTGTCCGATCTTGAGGTGAATCACGAAGAAGAGCAATCGTTCCTGTGGCACCTGCGCTACCCGCTGGCCAGCGGCAACGGCGCGATTGAGGTTGCGACGACGCGGCCCGAGACGATGCTCGGCGACACGGCTGTCGCAGTTCATCCTGATGATGAGCGCTATACGGCATTGATCGGGCAGGAGCTCATTCTGCCGATTCTGGGCCGGCGCATTCCGATAGTCGCGGACGCAGCGGTCGATCGCGAGTTCGGCAGCGGCGCAGTGAAGGTCACACCGGCGCACGATCCGAATGACTTCGAGATTGGCCAGCGCCACGATCTGCCGAAGATCACGGTGATGAACCTCAATGGCACGATGAACGCCGAGGCCGGTGAGTTCGAAGGGCTCACCATTGCCGATGCGCGCAAGGCGGTTGTTGAGCGCCTTGAGCGTGACGGTGCCCTGGTGCGCGTTGAGCCGCATACGCATTCGGTTGGGCATTGTGACCGCTGCGGAACTGTCGTTGAGCCGTTGATCTCGAAGCAGTGGTTTGTGGAGATGGAGCCGCTCGCTCGTCCGGCAATTGATGTGGTCAAGTCGGGAGAGGTCAGGTTCTTTCCGTCGCGATTCACGAGCGTCTACCTCAACTGGATGGAGAACATCCATGACTGGTGTATCTCCCGTCAGCTCTGGTGGGGGCACCGCATCCCGATCTGGTATTGCGACGACTGCGGCGAGGTGACGGCGACTGATGAGGAAACGCTGACGGCATGCCCTGCCTGTAACTCGAAGAACATCCGCCAGGACCCGGACGTCCTCGACACGTGGTTCTCGTCGGGCCTCTGGCCGTTCTCGACACTGGGCTGGCCGGAGAAGACACCTGATCTGGAGACGTATTACCCCGGCCATCTGATGGAGACCGGCTACGACATCATCTTCCATTGGGTGTCACGCATGATCTTCTTCGGCATCGAGCTCATGGGCGAGCCGCCGTTCCGGGACGTCTACCTGCATGGCACGGTGCGCGATCAGCACGGTCAGCGCATGAGCAAGACGAAGGGCAACGTGCTCGACCCAACGATCATCAGCGCCGAGTACGGCACCGATGCGCTGCGGTTCGCGTTGCTGACGGCATCGGGCCCGGGCAGTGACCTGAAGATGTCGACCGAGCGCGTTGAATCGATGCGCAACTTTGCTAACAAGCTGTTCAACGCGACGCGCTTCGCGTTGCGTGCAATCGAGGCTGCCGACATCAAGCGCGACGAGTCCGGCGCACCAACGCGTCCGGCCGACACTGACCTGTCGATCCCGGACGAGTGGATTCTTAGCCGCCTGGCCGCGACCACGCGCGAGGTGACGCGCCAGATTGATGAGTATCAGCTGCACGAAGCCGGTCGCTCGCTCTACGAGTTCATCTGGTCGGAGTTCTGCGACTGGTACATCGAGGCGGTGAAGGTGCGCTTGTACGCGACGCCGCCTGATCCGGTCGTTCCGCAGACGCTCGCCTATGTGCTTGAGCAGACGCTGGCGTTGCTGCACCCGTTCATGCCGTTCGTTACCGAAGAGCTCTGGCAGCAGTTGCCGCATCCCGGCGACGCGCTGATCGTCGCCGACTGGCCAACTGCGGGCGCAACCTATGCTGACGGCGAGGCGGCGTTCGAGTTGCTGCGCGAGGCCGCGCGCGAGATCCGCAACGCGCGTAGCGAACACGGCGTTGACCACGGACGGCGCATCAAGGCAGTGATCTATCCAGGTGCGCATCGGGCTGCGTTCGAGGCGCTGGCGGCAGAGCTTCAGTTTTTCGGGCGCATCGATCCGGAGGCCTACGAAATCCGCGACGGCGAACCGGAAGCGCCAGGCAAGAGTGCCGCAATCGTCGTTGGTGGCGCGACGATCTACCTGCCGCTCGCTGGTATGGTCGACCTCGCGGCCGAGCAGGCACGACTGGAGAAAGAGATCGCTGAGGCAGAAGCGGAGATCGCGCGCGTCGATGCGATGCTCGGCAATGCTCAGTTTGTGGAGAAGGCACCGGAGAAGGTCGTTGCTACTCAGCGCGAGCGCCGTGAGCGCGCAGTGGAGCGGCTGGCGCTGCTGCGCAGGAGCCTCGCGGAGCTCGGCTGATATGGAGAATCGCCTGCCTGCCTCGTGGTTTGCGGCTGACGTCGTGACGGTGGCTCGTGAGCTCATCGGGCGCACGTTGCGCGTCGCCGGGGCAGCCTGCGCGATCATCCTGGAGACAGAAGCCTACGGCGGACCGGACGATCCAGCATCGCACGCGGCCTTCCGTCCGGGCGGACGGGCAGCGTTGATGGCGGCTGAGGCCGGACACATCTACGTCTATGCTGCTTACGGCGTGTATCCGTGCTTCAACATTGTCACCGGGCCGGTGGGTGAGGCATCGGCCGTGCTGCTGCGTAGCGTGCGGCTGGCGGGTTCTCCGAAGACAATCAGTGGCCCGGGCCGAACGAGTCGAGCGCTGGGCATCTCCCTGGCGGACCACGGCCGCCAGACGCCGGACGAGCGTTTCTCGATTAGCGCCGATCGACTGCCATGCATAATCACGCAGACTCCGCGAATCGGCATAGCCCGTGCAGTTGAAGTCCCCTGGCGTTTCGTCGGTCAGTTGCTGGCAGGAGGCGATGGATGAGTATCAAGCGCCTGCCGGAAGACATGATCGGTCGGATCGCTGCCGGGGAAGTCATTGAGCGTCCGGCAGCGGCCGTCAAGGAGCTGATCGAGAACGCGCTCGATGCCGGAGCGACCTCGATTGTCGTTTCGATTGCCGGCGGCGGCGTTGAGCTCATCGACGTTCGCGACAACGGTCTCGGCATGTCCGACGCGGATCTGGTGCTGGCGGTCGAGCGTCACGCGACTTCGAAGATCACTTCAATCGAGGACCTGATGGCGCTGACGACGCTCGGGTTCCGTGGTGAGGCGTTGGCTTCGCTCGCGGCGGTCAGTGACCTGACGATCAGGACGCTCAACGCCAGCGACGGCGCAGGCTGGACCCGGCGCGTCAGGTTTGGGCACGGCGAGCCAGTCGAGCGCATTGCCTGGGCAGGTGGCACGGCTATCACTGCTCGCAATCTGTTCGAAAACGTCCCGGCACGTCGCAAGTTCCTGCGCCAGCCCCAGACTGAAGCGGCCTATGTCAGTCGCGTCGTTGGCTCCTATGCGCTCGCCTATCCGCACGTCGCCTTTGCGCTGGAGGTCGAAGGCCGGACGACGATCCAGACGGATGGGCGCGGCGATCGCATCTCCGCCGCTGTCGGTGTCTGGGGCGAAGAGATCGCTGGCGCGCTGGTCGAGTTGCACACGCCCGACGATTCGCCCGAAGGCTACGCTGTGTCGGGCGTTGTGACGTTGCCACACATCGATCGGGCGACGCGGCAGACCCAGCACCTGTTTGCTCAAGGCCGATATATTAACAGCCGCCAGATCGGGGCGGCCTTTGAGCAGGCCTATCAAACGCTGTTGATGGTCGGTCGGCATCCGGTCGGCTGCATCTGCATGACCGTTCCACCGGACAAGATCGATGTGAATGTACACCCGACGAAGGCCGAGGTCCGCTTCGCCGAGGAGCGCCTTGTGTTCGCGCTCGTTCAGCGCGCAGTGCGTGAGGCGATCGTCGCCAACGCGCCGTCGCCGACGATCCCGACGCTGGTCTCATCACCGCTCAGTGACTGGAATGTCCAGCGGCGCTTCGCGCTGGCAAACCCCGAGCGTGGCCAGCAGTATCAGCACCCCGTAGCGTCACAGAGTCCGGCGGTCGATTCACCGGCAGTCGAGCCGGTGGTTGCTGGTGGACACCGCTTGCCAGTCCTGCGCGTTCTCGGGCAGGTCGCTTCGTCGTTCATCATCGCTGAGGGGCCGGACGGCATGTATATGGTCGATCAGCATGCCGCCCACGAACGGATCATGTTCGAGAGGCTGATGACGGATTTTGTCGCACGCTCACCCGATACGCAGATGCTGCTGGAACCAATAACGCTTGAACTCTCGCCGCGCCTGTGGGAGACATACGTCGCCAGCCGCGATGACTTGCAAGGGCTCGGTTTCGACCTTGACGAGTTCGGTGGTACGACGATCCTGATCCGCGGTGTTCCGGCGAAGCTGAGGGTGCGTAATCCGGGACGGATGCTTGAGACCGTCCTCGATGAGATCTCGAGCGGTGGTCGCGGTGAGTCGCGGCTGGAATCACTTGCGATCAGCGCCGCCTGCCACGCATCGATCCGCGCGAACCAGGCACTGTCGTTGCTGGAGATGCGCGAACTGGTTGTCCAGCTGGAGCAGTGTTCGTCGCCGCTCGCGTGCGGACACGGACGCCCTACGATGATTCGTATGACGGCCGAGGAGCTCGCCAAACAGTTCTCGCGACGCTGATCGAGCGAACGCGAGCCTGACAATGAGGAGGTAGAGATGCTGGGTCTCGTAACGATCGGACAAGCACCGCGGGATGATGTGACCGCCTCTATGTTCGGCGTCGGAGACGTCGCGTTCGTCGAAGCCGGCGCGCTGGACGGACTATCCGATGCTGACATCGCGGCACTCGCACCGTCGGGCAGCGATCATGTGCTGGTCACGCGCCTGACTGACGGGCGTGAGGTGGTGGTCGCGAAGGAGCGTCTGCTGCCGCTCGTTCAGGCTGCCGTCGACCGTGTCGTAGATCAGGGCGCAACGGTCGTCTGCGTGCTCTGCACGGGCGCGTTTCCCGAGCTCAGCGCATCGGTGTTGCTCGTCTTCCCGGACCGCCTGCTCTCGGGCGTCGTCGATGCGACGCTTCCCAGCGGCAAGCTTGGCGTCGTCATGCCGCACCCAGAGCAGCACGAATCAATGATGGCGAAGTGGACAACGGCCGAGCGTAGCGTCATCACGGACTCTGTGTCGCCGTATGCTGGCGGGGACGTCGGTGCAGTAGTCGCCCGGCTGCGGGCTGCGCGTGTTAACGCGATCGTCCTCGACTGCATGGGATTCAATCGGTCGATGCTGGCAGAGGCTCGTGAGGAGTTCGATGGCCCAGTCTTTCTCGCCAACGGCGTCGTTGGCGCGATTCTGAGCGAGATGACAGCCACTGCACGGAAGCCAGTTGGTGCCGGCTGACACGTCGGCGATGCCACTTTGCGACGAGGCGCGTTAACTGCTCGGCATGTTGCCGCGCTGCGGATCGTAGAGGCCGCGCAGAGCATTGATGCGGACGCGAACGACATCGATGAACATGAGCGCTGCATCCTGGACCGGCCGGACCTTGCTGCCGCGCACGTGTTCCCAGTGTACTGGTACCGTCGCGATCCGGTAACCAAGCCGCCTGGCGATGAACAGCACCTCAACATCGAAGCCACTGACGCGTGGACCCCTGATCTCTCCCGGATCGTGCAGACGGGTGAGGGCGAAGATCTCCTGAGCGGCATCACGTGTGAATGCCTTGAATCCGCATTGCGTATCGTCGATGCCGGGTACCGCCAGGAGCTGGACGACGGCGTTAAAAACGCGGCCCATCAGGTGACGATAGGCAGGCTCGCCAACTCGCCGCGCGCCGATGCCCTCACGCGAGCCAATCGCGATGCCCGCGCCCTGTTCCAGCTCCTTCAGGAGGAGTGGCGCGAACTCCATTGGCGTCGACAAGTCTGCGTCGGTGAACAGGACATAATCAGTCTCGGCATGCAGGATACCGTCACGGACTGCGTATGCTTTGCCTCGATGGGGGAGCCTCAGAACTGTGACTGTGGACGCAACCGACTGGAATGCGCAGGCGACTTCAGCGGTACGGTCGCTACTGCCGTCGTCGGCAACGATGAGACGTGCTGTTGTCCGGGCAGCCTGAAGATAGCTGTCGATCGCAGCGAGAGTTGCCGGCAGGCGCGATTCTTCGTTGTAGGCCGGAATTACGATGGTGAGGTCGGGTTGCTCGTTGTTCACTATTGGCAGAAGCCGATCAACCTGATCATGACGCCGAATCGTCACTCGCCAGTGATTCGTGAAGTGTAGCAGCGTCCGGCAGACCGGGTCGCAACCGCTGATCGGTCAACAGGGCACGTAGCCGCCGTTGCTCCTGAACCGACACTCTGGGTCGCGTACGCCAGTCGCGTGCCGCGTGCCAGAGGCCGGCAAGCGTGCCGCGCAACGAAGCGCGCGCCGCTGGCTGACGGATGTGTCGTGCGTCGCGGAGGAACCGTCCCAGGTGATAGGCGGCTATCCTGCGCCAGTCCGGCAACACGCCGGCTGGAATCGAACGCGCGATGACCAGCCAGACGTTTCGCGACACGTAATAGCTCGCGAGGGTGCCTCCGCCTGTTGCAGAGAGTGCGTGATACACGAGCGCATCCGGGCAGAAGACGCACTGCCAACCGGCTCGCCAGAGCCGCCAGCCGAGATCAACGTCCTCGCAATACATGAACAGGCGCTCGTCGAATACCTGATCGTTTGGCAGCGCAACGTCGTTGAGCGCCGCGCGGCGATACAGCGCGGCGCCTCCGCACGCACTGAAGGTCGTGCGCATGTCGTCGTACTGGCCGGTGTCGAGCATCCAGACACCCCGGTTGCCGGGCATGCCGCGCACCGAGAAATAGTCGCCGGCCGAGTGCAGCCGGGCACGATCGCTCATCAGACGCATCTTGGAAGCGATGCTTCCCGCAGACGGATGTTCATCCGCGCAGCCCACCAGAGCTGCGAGCCAATCTTCCTCTACCTCAGTGTCGTTGTTCAGCAGGACGACGTAATCGGCATCGCCCTGGCGTATCGCGACATTCAGGCCGCGAGCCAGGCCAACGTTCTGCTCGAAGCGAATCACCTTTGCCGAGGGATTGATGCTTGCCATGAGGCCGCGAATATCTTCGCTTGAGCCGTCGTCCACGACCCAAAGCTGATAGTCAGTAAATGTTGATGATGCGAGGCTCCGCAGGCATGCGCGAAGCAAATCAGAGCCGTTGTAGGTTGGAATGATGAGATCGACTCGGCTCATGTACTGATACACCGCCGCAGAGCGTCTCGCCAGTCCGGCAACGCAATGCCGAGTGTTGGCAGCGCTAACGACGTAAGCGCGCCGTTCGTCGGCGGCGTGGCCTCTCTGCGGTATTCCGAACCCGCTATCGGACGCACGTCAGTTCTGGCTGAGGTTAACGCTGCAATCTCATTCGCCCAATCGAACCAGGACGCGGTGCCGCAATTGACCGCGTGATAGATACCGGACGGTGCGTTAACCATTATGGCTTCAATAGCTGTCGCCAGATCATCGGTGAACGTCGGATTACCGAATTGGTCGTCGACGACTGTCAGCGTGTCGCGCTCGCTCATCAGTCTGCGCATCGTCGCGACAAAGTTGCGGCCGGTTCGACCGTAGAGCCACGCCGTACGCACGACGACCGAATCAGGCACAGCCAACGCTTCGCGTTCGCCAGCGAGCTTGGACGCGCCATAGATGCTGATTGGGCCAGTGGCATCGAACTCGTGGTACGGGGCGTCTTTCGCACCCTCAAACACGTAGTTTGTCGAGACCGCGACGAGCCGAGCGCCGACCGAGGCTGCCGCCTGTGCTACGTTGCGCGTGCCGAGTGCGTTGATCTGGAACGCCCAATCCGGCTCAGTCTCGCAGCGGTCGACATTCGTCGCTGCACCAGCATGAACGACAATACGCGGCTGGACCTGCGCGATTGCGTTGCGCACCGCCGACCATGAGGTCAGGTCGAGCGACTGCCCGCCGAGCGGGATCACGTCCCATCGTTCGCCCCACAGCCGCAGCATCGACTCACCGAGCTGGCCAGTGCTGCCAGTTATCGCGACTTTCGCCCGCGCCATTTACCCTCCACGCGCCAATCGGACGCCCGACTCTGGATGATACAATGCCACATTGAATGTACGTACACATCAATGGAGGGCCGATGACTGTCCGTGCCTTCGTTCACCCCACCTGAACCAGCTGCAAGAAGGCTGAGGAGTTCCTCACCAGCGCTGATATTGCATACGATCGCCGCGACTTCTTTCGCGATCGGCTCACGATCGATGAACTGCGCGAAGTCCTGGACCGCGCAGGCGTCGCTCCAACGGACATACTGTCGCGCCGATCCCGTGTTTATAAGGCGCGATCCGAAGAGATTGACGCTATGACAGACGACGAACTACTGGCTGCAATGGTCGCTGAGCCAACGCTAATTCGTCGCCCCCTGATTCTGGATGACGATCGACTCATTGTTGGATTTGACAAGAAGGGACTGGCGGCGCTCGCCGAGCAGTCGGAACAGACAGGATAAGACGGAATGCTACGACTCGGTGCTCACATGTCGATTGCTGGCGGATTCGACAAAGCGGTTGAGCGTGCGCACTCCGTCGAATCTGATGCGCTGCAGATCTTCACCAAGAACCAGAACCAGTGGAAAGCGAAGCCGATCGAAGAAGAGTCGGTCGTGCGATTCAAGGAAGCTCTGGAGCGCCACCAGATCGGTCCGGTGGTCGCTCACGACTCCTATCTGATCAATCTGGCATCCCCGAAGGATGAGCTCTGGGAGAAGTCGATCGCGGCATTCCGCGAGGAGCTGGAGCGCTGCGACCTTCTGGGCGTTCCGTATCTCGTGACGCACCCTGGCTCACATACTGGCAGCGGCACCGAGGCTGGAATTGCCCGTGTCATTGAGGCCCTGAATCGCGTTCACGAAGAAGCCCCGCACTTGAAAGCCATGACGCTGCTGGAGACAACGGCCGGGCAGGGCTCGAACCTGGGCTCCACCTTCGAAGAGCTGCAGGCGATGCTGGAGGGCGTACGGGACCGTGAGCGCGTGGCGATCTGCCTTGATACGTGCCACATCTACGTCGCCGGCTACGACATCCGTTCGCAGGAGGCGTATGCCGAGACGATGAACACGTTCGATTCGCTGATCGGTATTGACCAGATCAAGGCGATCCACCTGAACGATGCCAAGCAGCCGCTCGGCTCGAAGAAGGACCGGCATCACCTCATCGGCCAGGGTACGATCGGCGTCTGCGGCTTCTGGCACCTGATGAACGATGCGCGGCTAGAGAACGTTCCCGGGCTCCTGGAGACGGAGAAGGGCGACGACCTCGCGGAAGACCGCGACGCCATCGCCCTGTTGCGCGGATTGATCGGCTCGGCTTTCCCGGAGGAAGCGCTTACGATAGCCGATTGACGACGAGCAGTCGGGTCTCAGTCATGTCCTCGATGGCATACCGAATGCCCTCGCGACTGAGGCCCGAATCCTTCACGCCGCCGTACGGCATGTGGTCGATCCGATAGACCGGGATGTCGTTCAGGATCACGCCACCAACATCAAGCTGGTCGAATGCCTTGAACGCGTTTTCGACGTCGTTGGTGAAGACGCCAGCTTGCAGACCGAACACTGAATCGTTGGCGGCCTTCAGTGCCGCATCAAAGCTATCGACCGGGAAGACGGTGACGATCGGGGCGAACGCCTCGCGTGAGCAGACGAACGAATCCTTCGCAGCGTTGACGATGATCGTCGGCTCGTAGAATCGGCCGTCCGCCTTGCCGCCAGTCAGCAGCAGCGCGCCCTCGTTTGTGGCCTTCTTCACCCACGAGTCAATGCGCTCAGCGGCCTTTGCGTTGATCATCGGCCCGACTTCTGTCTCGGGATCGAGCGGATCACCGGTCTTGATTGTGCGGACCTCTTCGACGAGCTTTGCGCAGAACTGATCGTAGCTTTCGCGATGGACGTACACGCGCTGGACGGAGATGCAGACCTGTCCTGCGTAGGCAAACGCGCCCGCTCGGACACGCTTGGCGGCCAGCTCAATGTCAGCGCCAGCGTCGACAATCACGCCTGCGTTGCCGCCAAGCTCAAGAACAACCTTTTTCTTGCCGGCGCGCGACTTCATTTCCCAGCCCACATCCGGTGAGCCGGTGAACGACAGAACCTTGAAGCGATCATCAGTGACCAGCCGATCTCCAGTCTTGCGGTCCATCGGCATGATCGACACCGCGCCCTTGGGCAGATCGAGCGTGTCGATCATCTCGGCGAAGACCAGCATCGTCAGAGGATCGACTGTGGGTGGCTTCAGGACAACGGTGTTGCCGGAGGCGATGGCCGGCGCGACCTTGTGGAGGGCCAGGTTCAGCGGGAAGTTGAACGGAGAGATGGCCGCGATAGGGCCGACCGGCACCTTGCGGGTGACGCCGAAGCGTCCTTTCGAGCTTGGAAGCAGATCGAGCGGAATCATCTCACCGCCGATGCGCTTGGCTTCTTCGGATGCAATGCGCACGGTGAAGACACCGCGCATGACTTCGGTGCGGGCGTCGCGCAGTGGCTTGGCGGCCTCGCGAGCGATCAACTCGGCCACTTCTTCGCCGCGCTCTTCGAGCATGTCCGCCAGGCGATCGAGCGCTGCCGCGCGCTCGTAGGCAGGCATGACCCGCATGATCTCGAAGGCCTCCTCGGCCGCGACAATCGCGTCCTCGAGATCCTTGTCGGTCGCGAATGAAGTCACGCCAACGATCTCATCGTTCCACGGGTTGCGCACCTCAAGCGGCTGGTCGCTCGTTCGCCACTCGCCGGCGCAATAGAACGGATAGGTCTTTGGCACTGCGCTCTCCTCTCTCCCAGGGTCAGTCTACATGTGACTGAGGGCGCGTCGGTGAATACCACGCGCCCTCATGCTCGACTCTATGGAATGCCGATCTAATTCTGCGAAAACGTGGGCGTGTCGGCTCCCCACCACGTCTCGTTCTGAGCGCCGAAGGCTGCCAGCTCGGTCTTGGTATAGATCAGACCGTCACGGTCCATGACTGACCGCTCGTACGCGCCACTCATTGTGATCGCGTCGACCGGGCACACCTGGGCGCAGAACCCGCAGAACAGGCAGCGGCCCGAACGCAGGATGAACTCACCCAGCTCGCGGTCACCTTCCTCGGACGGGACCACGTGCATCTCCAGGCACGACGTCGGACAGATGCGTGCGCACAAGCCACAGGCGACGCACAGTGCCTCGCCCGTCTCAGGATCGGCGCGCAGCGATGGAAGACCGCGGAACCGCGGCGGCATCGGTCGCTTTTCGTCCGGGTATTCAAACGTTACAGGCTTGCGGCCCAGACGCTTCAGCGTGACGGCGAAGCCCTTGAATTCATCGAACATCGTGTCAGGTCACCTTTCTGCCGGGTTCGGGTTCGCCTAGTCGGCGACAATCCGAATCCCATCGGCCACCAGACCCTGGCCAACCGAAAGCCGAACCGTGCCGGCGGTGCCGAACCCGGTGACCGGCCACTGCATGCCGTTGCGCTCCAGCCGCGGATACGAAATGCCCGCGTATTCCGGAACAGCCATCGAGATCTCGTCAAGAATCGACGCGGTGTTGAGGTAGCCGAACGAGTATCCGAGGCGCTGAGCGATTTCCGCTGCGTAGTAGGTTGACGGGTGCGCCTCGCCCGGTGCCGACACCGCAAAGCGTAGCCGCTGCACGGTGCGATCCAGGTTCGTGAACGAACCATCCTTCTCCAGGAACATCGCGGCCGGCAGGACAATATCGGCACGGCGAGTCAGTTCGCTCTCGAAGCTGTCCTCAACAATCAGCAGCTCCAACTTTTCGAGCGCCGCGAGCAGAGCTGGGTCAACAGCCTTGCTCCACTTGTGAGACTGGGCCGTGATGTACATCGCCCGGACCTTGCCAGAGTTGATCGCGTCGACAAGATCGGTGATGCCGAGTCCTGGCTCGGACGGCAGGTCAACGACGGGGCCGAAGCCGTTGTCTCTGGCGACGTTTGCTGCCCAACGGTCGCGCCACATCTCGGCAAGGGCGGCTCGCGACGTTGTGTCGCTCACCAGCGCGCCGCCCGGCAGCAGCGCCGGGTGGCAGCCGACATCGTAGCTGCCCTGCATATTCGCGTTGCCGCGACCGGCCAGCACACCACCACCCGCTCGCCCGACGTTGCCGGTCAGCACGGCGAGGTTATGGGCCGCGGTTGCGATTGCGCCGGCGTCCCCAGTTTCACGGCTGGCGGCAGTATGCCAGATGGTGCTCGGCGGATACTCGGTGACGCCGTCCTTCTTGCCCATACCGCCGGTGGCATAGAGCTCTGCGCACGTGCGCAGGAAGTCGACGCTTACGTTCGCTGCTTCGGCGACCTTGTTGACATCGACCGACTCGACCGAGCGACGCAGTGCTTCAACATCGGCCGAAGGTGCGGCCAGGCCCTCGCTGATGATGATCTTCGCCATAGCGTTGAGCACATCGGCTTCGGTGCCGGCTGGTGTCGGGATCCAGTGATCCGACCGGTCGCACATGTACGAGTGCTCAGGGCGAACAACAACCATCTTCAGTTCGCGATAGCGCAGCGCCCAGAAGAGCCAGTAGGAAGCGATCGGCTCAGTGACGCCGATGTCTGGACCGACGACAAGCGCCATGTGCGAGTCGGTGCGCATCTCCTGCATGCCGGCCGGCGAAGCGCCAACGCCGAATGACTCCACCAGCGCCTTTTCGACTTCGGCCTGGCTGCGTGTCATCAGGCGGTCGATGTTGTTTGACCCCATGACGCCGCGGGTGAACTGCTGGAGGACGTAGTTCTCTTCGTTGGTGTTGTCCGGCGAAACGAGCGCCGCGAACGACGGGCCCTGATAGTGCTTGAGCTTCTCGGCGGCTGTCTCCAGCGCCTCGTCCATCTCGACCTCGATGAAGCCATTGACCTCACGGATCATCGGGTAGCGCAGGCGCATCGGGTCCTGAACGACCTCGTGGCCCCACTTGCCCTTCTCGCAGGTGTAGCCCTCGTTGACACCGCGATCCCAGAGATGCGTTACGCGACGGACGAGTCCGCGGGTGTGCTCGACGTTCAGCGTGCAGCCGACGTCGCAGAAGCCGCAGACCGTCTCGACTGCGTCCAACTCCCACGGATGGTGGCCGAAGTGCCGATCTGTGAGGGCACCTACCGGGCAGACCGCGATGCACATACCGCAATTCGTGCAGGCAGTCTCGCGGAGGTCTGCGCCATAGGATGTCGTGACCTCAGCCTCGAGTCCGCGTCCGGCGATCGTGATGGCGGTGACACCGATCATCTCGTCGCAGACGCGCGTGCAGCGGGCGCAGATGATGCAACGATCCCACTTGTAGTCGATTGTCTCGCGCAGGTGGCGATACGGCTGGGCGATCTTCGGTCGCAGATATGGGCTGCTGTTGACGTTGTGCAGGTAGGTATTGTCCTGCAGATAGCACTCGCCAGACTTGTCGCATGTCGGACAGTCCAGCGCGTGGTCAATGAGGTACATCCGCAGGATGAACTGACGCGCTTCAATGACAGCCGGAGAGTGCGTTGACACTTCCATGCCGTCGCGCACCGGCGTAGCGCAGGACTCAATCAGGCCACCGCGTGCGCCGAGGATCTCGACCGTGCAGAGTCGGCACGAACCCCATGGACGCAGGAGCGGCTGGTAGCACAGGTTAGGCAACTCGATGCCGGCAGCCTCTGCCGCTTGAAGAATATAGGTGCCTGCGGGAACGGTCACCTCTTGCCCGTCGATCGTGCACGTGACGAGCTTCGTTTCGGTATTCACCACCATCTCTGGCTGCCCCGTCTCCTCATGCTCCGGTTGCTCCGGCCAACGGCGGTGGAATGACACCGTCGTTCCGCGAATCGGGCTGGCGTTGTCCGTCGATGGATAGCGGCTGGTGGAGCGTGGTGACGACGGAACACGCATCACGGCGCACAATTCGACCGTGCGCTCGATCCTCGTCGATTCTAGCACGACGCGCCGAACGCCTCACAAAACTGGCACGGAAACGCCGTAGTCAGCTGGAATCCGTGAATCAGCGAGTCCGGCAGCGATCAGCGTTGGGTTTCCAGAGTCCGTCGTCGGACGTCGTTCGATTGCAACAACCCTGCCGGTGACCGATGCCCCCTGTCGTGAAAGGCGAAGAGCCTGACCGATCAGAGGCGAGATTATCTAGCGCCCGGGTTTGCATCGTCTCGCTCTTCTCTAAGGAAGAATCATGCAACGGCATGACGAGCGGCGATCCTGTGCTGGGGCGCGTTCACCGCTCGTCTGGCACTGATTGCTGTGTCTGAGAACGGGCGGGAACGAAGTAATCCCGTGCTATACTCGTGCGGCCATTTTGCGGGCAAATTCGGTCTTGTTCGGGAGGTCGCGTGGAGTTCGAAACGGTCATCGGCCTGGAAGTACACGTCCAGGTATCGACGAACAGCAAGATGTTTTGCGGCTGCTCGTCGGACTACGCGAGCGCGCCACCGAACACGCATGTGTGTCCGATCTGCCTGGGGATGCCAGGCGTCTTGCCAGTCATCAACAGCGAGGCTGTGCGCAAGACGATTATGACCGGCCTCGCCCTGGGTGCCGAGATCCCGCAATTCAATAAATTTGATCGCAAGAACTACATCTACCCCGACCTGATGAAGGGCTACCAGGTTTCGCAGTACGACCTTCCGATGGCGCTCGGCGGACATGTGGATATCGAGGTTGATGGCGAAACACGCCGAGTTGGCATCACGCGCGTACACCTCGAAGAGGACACGGCGCGGCTTTCACATGGCAGTGGATATAGCCTGGTTGACGTCAACCGCTCTGGCGTTCCGCTGATGGAAATCGTGAGTGAGCCCGACCTGCGCTCTCCGCAGGAGGCTCGCGAGTTCCTTATCGAGATGCGCCGGATCCTGCGCTATATCGGCGCTTCGAATGCCAACATGGAAGAGGGCCAGTTCCGCTGCGACGCGAATATCTCGCAGCGCTCGACTGACGGTACCGTCGTCGGCGCAAAGGTCGAGATCAAGAACATGAACTCATTCCGTGCTGTCGAGCGTGCGCTGATCTATGAGGTGTCGCGGCAGCGGTCTGTGCTGGAAGCGGGCGAAGTCGTCACGCAGGAGACGCGCGGCTGGTCCGACGCGACCGGCGAGACCCTCGGACAACGCTCCAAAGAGTTCGCGCACGACTACCGCTATTTCCCGGAACCTGATCTGCCGCCGCTGGAGATCAGTCGCGAGCAGGTGGCAGACATCGAAGCGTCGATGCCCGAGCTGCCGCAGGCGCGCCGCGTCCGCTTCGTGGAAGCGTTTGGCCTGTCCGTACAAGATAGCGCCGTTCTTACCGACGAGGCAGTCGTCGCCGACTACTACGAGCGGGCTATCAGCGCGGCAGGCGGGCACCATCGTGAGGTTGCCAACTGGCTGACCGGAGATGTGTTTGCGCTTGCTCGCGCTCGCGGTGGCTTCGGCGAAGTTCGCCTGTCTCCAGACCATCTGGCCGACATTGTTGTGATGGTGCGGTCGGGCGAGATCAACGCGCAGGTTGGCAAGGAAATCCTCGGTATTGCCGACGAGTCGGGCAAATCACCACGCGATATCGTCGAAGAGCGCGGCCTGCGCCAGGAGTCGGATGTCGACCTGGTGTCAAGTGCCGTCGCAGAGGCCATCGCGGCGAATCCCGCTGCAGTCGCCGACTTCCGCGCCGGTAAGCAGGCGGCGATAGGGTTCCTCATCGGTCAGGTTATGCGGGCGATGAAGGGGCGCGGGAATCCTGCGGTTGTCAGGCAGGAAATGACAAAGCAGCTCCACCAGAGCGAATAGCGATCGACGGGGCCACGCAGAAGCGGGCCCCGTGTTTTTGTTCTTGAATCTGCCGCTTCTCAGTCAGTCACGATGAGGTCGCGGAGCTCGGCTTCGGATTCTCTGCGAGTGATCGCGAAGAGGTCGTCGCCCTGGCGGACGGTTGTTGTGCCGGTCGGGATGACAACCTTGCCTTCGCGCAGAATAGCGATGATCGATGTCTCGGGCGGCAGGTTGATGTCCGCAAGCGTGCGATTGACAATCGGCGACGCTGCTGAAACGCTCATTTCGACGAGCGCGATGTGCGCGTGTCGCAGTGCCAGCAGATGAACAAAGTGCAGCTCCGGGATCTGCTGTTCGATCAACGACAGGATGACGTTCGTTGTGCTGACCGTCACGTCGATTCCGAGCAGCCGGAAGAGCTCTTCGTTCTTCGGGTTGTTCACACGCGCGATCGTGCGGCCGACGTTGAAGCGGTGTTTTGCCATCTGGCAGATGATGAGGTTGTCTTCGTCATCGCCAGTGACCGCGATGATGACATCGGCGCGCGCGACGCCGGCAGCGGCGAGCGTGGCGGCTTCCGCGCCGTCGCCATTCATCACGACCGCCCCAAAGCGTTCGGTGTAGGTGTCGACTTTGGCTGCGTCCTTCTCGATCAGCAGCACCTCGTAGCCTTCGTGAACCAGGGTCTTGGTGAGGTAGTAGCCGACCTTGCCGCCCCCGACAACAATCAAATACACGAGACTCTCCTTCGTCAGCGCGTCGGGATCACTAGCTCGTCGAAAGCGAGTCGAGCATCAGTGAGGCGATCGTCGTGGTCGGGCAGACGGTGTAGATGCCCATCCGCCGATACGATTCGGCGCGAACGGGATCATAGACGCGCGCAGCGACCTGCCTGGTGTTGAAGCGCTTTTGCGCGAGCTGGGCGGCCATCAGGTTCGTATTGTCGCCATTGGTGACGGCAAAGAACGCATCAGCGTCCTCGATACCGGCGTACTTCAGGACGTCCTCGTCGATGCCGGTGCCGATCACTGCTTTGCCGCCGAATTCAGGCGGCAGCCGGCGCAATGCCGCGCTGCGGATATCGACCACCGATACGCGATGACCGCCCTGGTCGAGCGTCACGGCGATGCGTGCGCCGACGCGTCCGCAACCAACGATGACGACGTTCATCAGCTTCCCCGTCTTTCCATGCGCTGCCGGTGCGCTGCTACTCTCAGATTTCCGCGGCTTCGCGCGCCAGGATGACCTCACACGGGGCTGTGCGCAGAACGTAGTTTGCGGTCTCCCCGAGCGTTGGCTGGCCGAGGTTTTCGTTGATCTTGCAGGCCATAACGATGACATCGCAGTCGCGCTCAATAGCCTCGTCCACGATTGCTGCGCCGGCGGTTCGCGCTTGCAGGAGCTGGGGCATGATCTTGTGGATCTTCGGCTCCGCTTCGCCACGCGCATACATTTCGGCGACCGCAAGACACTGCTCGCCGACTCCGACTTCCTGTGGCATGTCCGCGTCGAGGGGGAGCGATTGTTTCACCTCAACAACATAGACGAGAAAGACTTCGAGATTCTTCTTTGACGCCAACACACATGCCAGATCGAGTGCTCGCCGATCTCCAGAACCACCGGTGATCGGAACGAGAATGCGACGGTATTGCACCCGGATTCCCCCTGAAAGATGTACGAACGTCGAGCACACGCTCGACGGGCATGTATCATACGCCCGCTGACAAGCGGGTGATGAGCGGTAATGGTAGCCCCGCTTCATGCATCGCGGTTTGAGTTCTCGCGATGTCATACGCCACTCTTCGGAATGTGACAACCCCCAGGTCCGGATCGAACAGAGCAAACGCTGCGTCCGGGTTACCGTCACGCGGCTGACCAACCGAGCCGGGGTTGATAATGAAGCGTCCCTGCGCCAGGTGGATGGACTCGCCGCCGCTAGCGAGGCGAGGGTCGGTACCTGCTTCGGCCATGTCTTCAGTGATCCACAACTGTACGTGCGTATGCCCCAGGAAGCAGACCGCCTCGTCGAATACCTCGAAGTTCGCTCGCGAGACTGCCGCTGAATACAGATATTCCCAGATAGGCTGTCGCGGGCTTCCATGGACACAAAGACAGCCATCGATGGTGGCTCGCAGCGGAAGCGACGCGACCTGATTGCGCTGCTCATCGTTCAGTTGACTGGTGGTCCACATGGTGGCGGCGCGGGCGATCGGATTGAACTCGTCAAGGCGGAGAAGACCAACCGCGGCTGCATCGTGGTTGCCAAGAAGCATGACGTCCGGCTGCAGCGCGGACATTGCCTCCAGGCACTGGCCTGGATACGGACCATATCCGATTGTGTCGCCCAGGTTCCAGATGGCGTCAACTGGCCCGGCAGCGTCGATTACGGCCTCAAGCGCAGCGAGGTTGGCGTGAATATCCGAGATGATCAGAATCGACATGACTCCCCATCGTATGTCACTCAGCTGCGCCGGCCAGTGTCGCCGGCGTCGGCTCGTCAGGTGTTCCCTGGCGGACGTAGACAAGGAGTACGCCAACGTCGGCCGGCGTGACGCCTGCAATGCGACTGGCCTGCCCGATCGTGGATGGTCGCACCGTTGTCAACTTCTCGCGGGCCTCATTACGCAGGCCACGAATATTCGTGTAATCGATTCTGGATGGGATGCGTGTGTACTCCATACGGCTGAGACGCTCGACCTGCTCACGCTCCTTCTCGACATAGGCGTCGTAGCGCAGATCGACTTCGATACGGCGCAACATGGCTTCATCGACAACGAGGGATGCGAACACGTCCGGTCGCAGTGAACCGAGCGCGGCGAAGAGGTCGCCGATACGCGAATCCGGTCGGCGAGCGTAGTCCGCAGCGGTCATACTCCGGCTCGATGGCGGCAGCCCGACCGTTGCAAGAGCCTGCGTTGTGCGTTCGTTCTGAGTCAGAAACGTATCTGTCATCGCTGCGATCACCCGCTCACGCGCACTGCGCTCATCCCGAACCTCGGCGTATCGCGAGTCAGAGATCAGACCGGTGTCGTGGGCAAACTGGCTGAGCCGGTCGTCGGCCGTGTCGGCGCGCAAGAGAATCCGGTGCTCGGCGCGCGATGTGAGCATCCGGTATGGCTCGATGAAGTCCTGCGTCGAGAGATCGTCGGCCATGACGCCGATGTACGCTTGATCGCGTCTCAGCGTCACCGGCTCCAGACCGCCGACGTAGCGGGCAGCGTTCAGCCCGGCAATGAGTCCCTGCCCGGCGGCTTCTTCGTAGCCGGACGTGCCGTTTACCTGTCCGGCGAGATACAGCCCGTCGATACGCTTTGATGCGAACCACGGCGTCAGCTCGGTCGGCTCAATAGCGTCATACTCGACGGCGTATCCGTAGCGCGTGATTCGCGCATCGCGGAGCGCCGGAATTGTCCGCAAGAACTCAAGCTGCACGTCGTGCGGCAGGCTCGTGTTCGCGCCCTGCACGTAGACCTCGGTCGTTCGCCAGCCCTCAGGCTCGAGGAACAGGCTGTGGCTGTGCTTGTCCCGGAAGCGCATGACCTTGTCTTCGATCGAGGGGCAATAGCGTGGCCCAACGCCCTGGATCGAGCCGTCAAACATGGGGGATCGGTGCGCATTCGCGGCGATCAGGTCATGGCCCGCGTCGTTCGTCTGGACGAGATAGCACGAAAGCTGAGCCCTCCAGCCGTCCGTCTGGCCCGGGTAGATCGACAGCGGGGGTAGATCGAGCCGCTCAATGCGTCCGCTTCGTCCTGCGCGCGAGAACCAGAGCGGGGTGTCCGATCCGGGCTGCTCCTCTGTCAACGCGAAGTCGATCGTGCGCGCGTCGATGCGGGGCGGCGTGCCGGTCTTCAGGCGCCGCAGACGGATGCCAACGTCGCCGATCGAGACAGCCAGGTCCTGGGTCGCGTGCTCGCCCGCGCGGCCGCCATTCGAACGCCAACTACCGGAAATCATGCTGCCGCGCAGAAACGTTCCGGCAGTGATCACCGCTGCGCCGCAGCGATAGACGTTGCCGAAGTCCGTCTCGACTGCGCAAACAGTTGGCTGGCCATAGGATGTGCGTGCCTGGATCGTCCGCGCCGACTCCTGACGGAGCTCGATGCCTGGTTGCAGCTCCAGCGTTTCCTTCATAGCCATCGAGTACAGCGTCTTATCAGCCTGCGCGCGCAGCGCCTGGACGGCGGGGCCCTTCGATGCGTTCAACGTTCGTATCTGCAGGGCCGTACGATCGATCGCTTCGGCCATCGCTCCGCCGAGTGCGTCGATCTCGGCAACGATATGTCCCTTTGCTGGTCCGCCGATCGACGGATTGCAGGGCATGAAGCCAATCCGGTCCAGGTTTGGAGTGAGGACGAGGACGGACGCGCCGACGCGCGCGGCGGCTAGCGCGGCCTCACAGCCGGCATGGCCTGCGCCAATCACGACGACATCGTAAGATGAATGGTGGGATCCATGGTTAGTCTGCAACATAACGATGGTGAAGTATAGTGTCGTCTTCGGCGGCCCGCAACGTGCGTGAACAGAACGCGCCGGTTCGACGATATGTGCGAATCGACGCACCAATGGGAGACTCTTACTGTGAGCCTGATGCGCGGAATCATTGAAAATGCGATCAAGAATATGACGCCGGAAGAGCGCGACAAAGCATTACAGTCTGTTATGGAACAGGTTGTGTCGATGATGTCGCCTGAGGAACGGCGGACATCGCTGGTGTATATCGTGGCCTACCTGGCGGGCGACCTGTCGAGCGAAGATCGTGCCGCGGTCATTCGCAGCGTGGTGCAATGACGATGAGGAGGGTTCAGCATGGAGCGATCAAACCTTGGGACTGCTGAGGTTGTCGGAATTGCAACTGCGGCAGCGGCGGCCATTGGTGGGATTGTCGTTGCGTTGAGCCGGGGCGGGGCAGATCCGGAGCCGGCTCCGATGATGAACATCGACCGACAGGCGCTGGCAGACACCTTCTCGTCGGGGGTTGAGCGCAGCCGCGACTCTGCGATGAGCGCGATCGACAGCGCCGTCCAGAATTATCCCGAGATGCGCGATAACGTAGTAAACATGATCCGTCGCTTCAGCGAGACCGCCAAGCCAACAGCTGATCGGGCAGTGACGTCACTGCCATCGACTGACGAACTGCGGAGTGCCGGTTCCACAGTCATCGACAAGCTACAGGAAACAGTCATTCCGGCTGCTGCTGACGCACTGCACCAGATTCGCGATCGCGTCGATGAGAACCGCGACCGCGCGCCGCAGGCACCGGCGCTGCTTGCCGCTACTGGTGCAACGGCCCAACGTGCCGTCGATAAATCGTCCCAGACGATGCACCGCGCGGTCGAGACCTCGCGAAACGCTGCGCAGGAGACGATGGCCGCTGCTGCATGGATGACGATTGCCGGCACATTGCTTTATTTTGTGATGCTCAGCGACGAGCAGCGTGAGAAGGTCAAGTCGTTCGTCGTTGGTGCGTTCGAGCAGGTTCAGCTGCTCATTCAGGACTTCCGCGGTTACGAGGACGAGTTCTAGACTCGTATCCCGCCGACAGCAAGACGCCGCAGCCAGTTCTGGCTGCGGCGTCTATTCTTGCATTCGAGAACGGGTTGGGCTTAGCCGACGCGCTGCGCTGCTGGAGCGCCGTGGCAGTTCTTGAACTTCTTGCCGCTGCCGCACCAGCACGGCTCATTGCGGCCGATCTTGGCGCGCTTCTTGGCCGCCTGCGGCTTGCCGTCGGATTCCTGATTCGTCACCATCGTCCGCGGCTGGGCAACGACCGGGGCGCGCTGGATATTGGCAAAGAAGATCTTGTGCGCCGTGTCGTACTCGATGTTCGCCAGGAGCTGCTCGAACATATCGAAGCCCTCCTTCTTGTAGGCGACCAGCGGGTCCTTCTGCGCGTAGGCCTGCAGGCCGATGCCCTGTCGCATGTCATCCATGATCGTCAGGTGCTCGCGCCAGAGCTTGTCGATGACCGACAGCATGACTGCGCGCTCAAGGTAGCGCATCATCTCTTCGCCGGTGTCGCGTTCCTTCGCCTCGTAGTGGGCGACCGCATCGTCGAGGAGGCGTTCCTCGATGGCCTCGATTGACAGGCCGTCGATGTCCTGGGTGCGCAGCGACGTCATGGGGACGATGGCTCGGTACCCACGAATGATGGCTTCGTCATCGATTTCGTCGCCCATAGCGTGGGCCGCGACAACGACTCCGACCTGATTCTCGATCATCTCCAGCATCCGCTCGTGCAGGCTTTCGCCCTCAAGGATGCGGCGACGGATCGCGTAGATCACCTCGCGGTGCTTGTTCATGACATCGTCGTACTCGACGACGTGCTTGCGAAGGTCGAAGTTGTGACCCTCAACCTTGGTCTGCGCGTTCTCGATCGACTTCGAGATGATGTTGTGCTCGATCGGCTGATCATCTTCGAGTCCGAGGCGATCCATGAGACCCGCGACGCGACCAGAGCCGAAGCGGCGCATCAGCTCATCTTCGAGTGACAGGAAGAACCGGCTGGATCCCGGGTCGCCCTGGCGGCCGGAGCGTCCGCGCAGCTGGTTGTCAATGCGGCGGGACTCGTGGCGCTCGGTGCCGATGATGTGCAGGCCGCCGCGCTCCTTGACGCCTTCGCCGAGCTTGATATCAGTGCCGCGTCCGGCCATGTTCGTCGCGATGGTGACCGTTCCCGGCTCGCCTGCAAACTGAACAATCTCGGCTTCGCGCTCGTGCTGCTTGGCGTTCAGGACTGAGTGCGGCACGCCCGCTCGGGTGAGCATCTCGGAAAGGAGCTCTGACTTTTCGATGGATGTCGTACCAACCAGAACCGGACGGCCCTGAGCGCGCATCTCCTGGATTTCGCGCACTACGGCCTGGAATTTGCCGATCTCAGTCTTATAGACCTGATCAGGCTGATCGTCGCGGATCATGTCACGGTTGGTGGGGATGACGACGACTTCGAGTCCGTAGATCATATGGAACTCTTCGTCTTCGGTTTCGGCTGTGCCGGTCATGCCCGCCAGCTTGTCGTACAGGCGGAAGTAGTTCTGGAACGTGATAGTTGCTTCCGTCACGTTCTCGCGCTGGACGCGGACATTTTCCTTGGCCTCGATCGCCTGATGCAGGCCCTCAGAGTACCGTCGTCCCGGCATCTTGCGACCAGTGAACTCATCGACAATGACGACCTCGCCATCCTCGATCATGTAGTCCTTGTCGCGATGGAAGAGCGCCTGCGCTTTGAGTGCCTGCTCAAGGTAGTGGGTGAAATCCTGGTAGCGATCGTCGTAAATGCTCGCCCCATCCGGGATTTCGAGGATCTGCTCGACGCGGTCGATACCGTCCTCAGTCAGCGTGACGGAACGGCGCTTGAGATCGATCTCGTAATGCCGCTCAGGCCGAAGCTGGCGGACGACTTGCGCGAATTGATAGTAGCGGTCGACAGCTTCGTCGCCGGGTCCCGAGATGATGAGCGGTGTTCGGGCTTCGTCGATGAGGATGTTGTCTACTTCGTCGACGATTGCGTAATGCAGCTCGCGCTGAACGCAATACCGGATATCTGGTGCCATGTTGTCGCGAAGATAGTCGAATCCGAACTCGTTGTTCGTGCCATAGGTGATGTCGCAGTTGTACGCCTCGGCGCGCTCGACCGGGCGCAGCTTCTCCAGTCGCGGATCCTCATTCGGATATTCAGGATCGTAGACGAACGCTTCGTCGTGCTGGATGCAGCCGACTGTCAGGCCCAGCGCGTGATAAATCTGGCCCATCCACTGGGTGTCGCGCTTTGCGAGATAATCGTTGGGCGTTACCAGATGGCAGCCTTTGCCTTCCAGAGCGTTCAGCGCCAGCGCGAGCGCAGACGTTTGCGTCTTGCCTTCACCGGTGCGCATCTCGGCGATCTTGCCCTGATGCAGAACTGCGCCACCCATAATCTGAACATCAAAGTGACGCTGACCGAGCGTGCGGCGGGTTGCCTCGCGCGTCGCCGCGAACGACTCCGGCAGGATGTCGTCGAGCTCAGCGCCAGCGGCGAGCTGTTCTCTGAAGTGGTTGGAAATGCCAGCCAGCTCTTCATCGGAAAGAGCGCGGTATTCGTCCTCAAGCGCGTTGACTTCATCGACGATCGATCGTAGCGTGTTCAACGCTTTATCGTTCGACGAGCCGAGGACTCTTTTCAAAAGGGATCTCATGTAGTGATTCTCCGACGTCAATCGCAGTTGCGTGAGGTTCGCCCGGCATTCTGCGCGGGCATTCGGCAATTCGCAGGGTCGACTGAAAGCTCGGACCTCTTGCCGTACAACCTCGTCATTTTACTATAACCACCTCGACCGACCGGAGTTATCAGGCAGGGCGACAGGAGAGGAATATGCGCGAAGAAGATCTGCAGCGACCAGAGCTGACGACCTATCTCAAGTACCAGGAAATGGTGGACCTGTTACAAGGATGGGCCGCGAGCTATCCGCGCTGGATTTCGCTCACTGTCATTGGCAGCTCGGCTGAAGGACGCGACTTGCTCCTGGCGACGGTGTCGGATCACGAGTCGGGCAAGCACGGCGGGGTCGACAAGCGTCCTGCGATCTGGGTTGATGCCAATCACCACGCCGGTGAGGTCATTGGTGGCGCGGTTGCTCTCGGGACAATCTGGTCACTGATCCAGCGAGCTGAGGCGGGTGCAGGACTGCTTAGTGACACCACCTGGTATGTCCAGCCGCGCGTCGCGCCAGATGGCGTTGAGGTTTACCTCACGACGCCGCACAAGCTGCGCTCGGCGCCAGTTGACTATCCTGCATCGGGTCCGCAGCCCGGCTTGCATCCGGCTGACCTCGACGGCGATGGCGTGATCACGCAAATGCGTGTACCGGATAGCGATGGCGAGTGGCGTGTTTCCGAGCTCGACCGACGGCTGATGGTGCGGCGCGTGGACGAGGACGACCCGAACGTCGTCTATTACCGCTTGTACCCGGAATCAGTGCTCGTTGGGGAAGCACCGCAACCGCTCACCGTCGCTCCTGCGCGCTGGGGGTTGGACTTCAATCGTTCGTATCCTCACAATTGGCAGCCGGACTACAAGCAGAGCGGCGCCGGACCGTATCCGCTATACCCACCCGAAACGCGTGCGAACGTTGACTGGATTGTGAACCACCCGAACATCTGTCTGATTGTTTCGTATCACACGTTCGGCGGCTTCTCGTTCCGACTGCCGTCTAGCCAGCCGGCCTCGGCATATCGACATAACGATCTATCGGGTGATTACGCGATTCTCTGCCAGCGGTTTACCGATATGACCGGCGGTCCGACGATCCAGTCGTATGACGAGGAAAATCAGATCGCGCGCTTCGGGTCGCTGATGGACTGGGCCTACAACCAGCACGGACTCTACGGCTGGGTGCCGGAGCTCTGGGACAACTGGCTCGCTGCCGGCATCGACCGCCGTGGCGACCCGGATAACTTCCACGGCGCGCGTGACGAGGAAGAGCAGGCAGCATTGCTCGCCTGGAATGACGCAGCGCTGGGCGGAAGCGGGTTCGTTGATTGGCATGAGTTCGATCATCCCGATCTTGGACCGGTCGAAATCGGTGGCTGGACCTACAAGTACACGCACCAGAATCCACCCGGCTCGTTCGTGCCACCAATCGCAGCTGCCCATATTCGCTGGACCGATCACCTGGCGAGCGCGCTTCCACGGCTCGAATTCACAGAGGTCTCGAGCGAGGACCTCGGGGATGATCTCTGGCGAGTGACTGCTGAAGTCACGAACCAGTCGTTTCTGCCGACGAACATCTCGCAGCAGGCAATTGACGTGCGGCGTGCCGATCCGGTCAGGGTTGAGCTCCGCCTCTCTTCAGGCGAGGCGCTCGACGGCGACCGGCGAAGCGTCGGGCATCTGGCCGGCCGCGGCGCTGGGTCGCACCGTCCATGGGAAGATCCACGGCCATCGCGGAACGTGGCCCGCGTCTCCTGGATTGTGAAGGGGACGCCATCCGGCACAGTCGTAGCGTGGTCTAACAAGACCGGAACGATCGAGAGCAGCCTTAATGCAGCAGAGCAAACTCTTTGACAGCGGCGGCGAACCCGAAAAGGCGAAGAGCCTGGAAGATGATCCGAGCTTTCCGAGCCGGGTTTACCGGATAGCTCTACAGATTCCGAGCGGGAAGGTCACAACCTACGGCACGATCGCGGCGGTCCTTGGCGACCGCCGCGGCGCCCGCATGGTTGGCTGGGCGATGTCGAGCTGCCCGCCCGAGGTATCGGAGGTCGCGCATCGCGTCGTCAATCGCTATGGAGAGCTCAGCGGCGGGTGGGCATGGGGTCATCCGGACGTCATGCGGCAACTCCTCATTGATGAAGGGGTCACCTTCGTTGGCGAGTATCAGGTGGACCTGGATAAGCACCTGTGGATCCCGCCGATGGAGGACGTCGACGAGCCGCCGGATCTCTGATCTGCCCTGCTATACTCGCGCAGACGGAGAGGAGAGCCTCGATGAATGCTCGAGACGGACTTGAACGCATCCGCGAGCGCCTCGTCGAGAATGCGGCTCATCCCGACACCATGGCGCTGCTCGACGAAATGATCAAACGTGCATCGGCTCCCGGAGCCGAGCGCGCACAAGCGTCGCAGTCGCAACTGGTACGGATGCTGACGCGTACCCCGGCAGCAACCAACAACTTCGAAGTCTATAACGACCTGGTTCGGCTTGAAGCGGAAGTTAACGAAGCCGCTGCGCGTCGTGCCGCCGAAGTTGAGGCCGAGGCTGATCGACCAGTACCGAAGAGCAAGAAATACTACAAGCAGCTCAAGGACCGCGAGAAGCGCGGCGTCTGAGCAATCTCGCACGTGGTGGGGAAGGGTGATGCACGGTGGCTACTACCGGAGACCGCATTGCGGCTGCGGCGGAAGAGCGTGTCGACCAGACGCTCGCGCTGTTGAAGTCGCTCGTCGAGCTTGAGTCGCCTTCCAGCGAGAAGGCGGCCGTCGATAAGCTCATCGACTGGCTTCAGGCCGAGATCGATAAGCGCGGCGGAGACGTGAAGCGGCTGCCTCAGCCGGAGTGGGGCGACTTGCTCGTTGCCCGCATCCCCGGCGGCGTAGAGGGCCAGCTTCAGGTGATGACGCATATCGATACTGTCTGGCCACTCGGAACGATCGAGCGACTGCCCTGGCGGCAGGACGGCGATAAGATCCACGGGCCGGGCATCTACGATATGAAGGCGTCTGCTGCCATGATGCTGACGGCGCTGGACATCCTCAATGACCTCGATCTTCCGCATCGGCCAATCGTCTGGACAGTCAACACCGACGAAGAGGTCGGATCGCCAGTGTCGCGGTCTGTGCTGGAGCAGGTCGCGCGAGCATCAACGTGCGTCCTCTGCCTTGAGCCGCCGGTGCCGCCCGAGGGCGCGCTGAAGACTGAGCGCAAGGGCGTCGGGATGTTCACGCTTGAGATTGAGGGTCGCGCGGCGCACGCCGGAGCGGACCACCAGGCGGGTATCAATGCCGTCGAGGAGCTCGCCCGACAGATTCAGCGGCTGCACGCGTTGACCGACTACGACAAGGGCACGACCGTAAACGTCGGTGTAGTTGCTGGCGGTACGAAGCGCAATGTCGTGCCGGCACACGCGAGCGCCGAAATTGATCTGCGCGTCACCTCACTCGCCGAGGCGGACCGCGTTGTTCCGCAGATTCTCGACTCGACGTCACTTGTCAGCGGGACGACAGTGCGCATCGCTGGCGAAATGAACCGCCCACCGATGGAGCGTACGCCGGCAATCGTCGAGGCGTTCCAGCGCGCGAGAGAAATTGGGAAGTCAATCGGTCAGGATTTACAGGAAGCCTCGACTGGTGGCGGCTCCGATGGCAATTTCACAGCGGCGATCGGTGCCACAACGCTGGACGGCCTCGGCTGCCCAGGTGATGGCGGTCACGCCGACACCGAGCATATTCTGCGATCAGCAGTCGGACCACGTACCGCGCTGATCACGGCTTTGCTGGCCGGTCTCTAACAGGCTCGGAAATGCGAACAGATCTATCTGAGGGGAGTGGAGTATGACGATCACGCCAGATCAATATGCAGCGCAGTTGCCGCGGACGTTGAGCCGCTATTCGCCGGTGATTGTCGATCACGCCGAGGGCTCGTACATCTGGGGTCACGATGGGCGCAAGTACCTGGACTTCACCTCAGGCATCGCAGTCACGAACACCGGCCACAGCCATCCGGCAGTCGTGAAAGCGATCCAGGAGCAGGCTGCCAAGATCATTCACGCGCAGGCCAACATCCTGATCCACGAGCCGATGATCCAGCTGATTGAGGAGATTCGCAAGACAATGCCGCCGCAGCTCGACGGCGTGTTCTTCTCGAACAGCGGAGCTGAAGCGATTGAGGCGGCCGTCAAGCTGGCCAAGATCAAGACTGGCCGGCCGGCAGTCGTCGCCTTCAAGGGCGCGTTCCACGGTCGCACGCACCTGGCGATGTCGCTGACGACATCCCGTGTCAAGGTTCGCGGTCATTACGAGCCGCTGGTGCCGTCGATCTACTACACGCCGTTCCCGTATCCATTCCGCAATCCCTACGACGCCGATGCGTCTGACGCCTGCATTTATGAGCTCGAGCGTCTGTTCGAAACGACGGTGATGCCGGATGATGTCGCGGCGATCATTGTCGAGCCGATCCAGGGCGAGGGCGGCTACATTGTGCCGCCGGACAATTTCCTCGGTCGGGTTCGCCAGATCTGCGATCAGCACGGCATTTTGCTGATTGCTGATGAGATTCAGACTGGTGTTGGCCGTACAGGCAAGTGGTGGGGCTTTGAGCATTCGAACTTCGTCCCTGACATCGTCGCGGTGGCAAAGGGCATCGCCAGTGGCCTGCCGTTGAGCGCTATCGTGGCGTCACGCGAGACGCTGGATGCCTGGGCGCCGGGGTCGCACGGCGGTACATTCGGCGGCAACGTTGTCGCCTGCGCGGCAGGTGTTGCAACCTTCCGTGCCATCCGCGACGAAGGCATGATCGAGAACACCGTCGCGATGGGCAAGCGGCTCGTCGATGGGCTGGATCGCATTGCAGAGCGCAACCCGCTGATCGGCGATGTGCGCGGAAAGGGACTGATGGTCGCCGCCGAGTTCGTCACGTCGTCCGGCAAGCCGAATCCGGAGGCCGTGAACAAGGTCGTCGCGGACAGCATCGAAAACGGCGTGCTGCTGCTGACCGCCGGCGGCTGGGACCAGGCGATCCGCATTATCCCGCCGCTGAACGTCAGCGCCGAAGACATCGATCAGTTTCTGTCCGTATTTGAAGCGGCAGCCGACGCAGCGCGATAAGTCAAACGCAATTCAAATCGGGGCCGGCACTAGCTGCCGGTCCCTTAACTTTGCCGTTCGTCCTGTCAGGACGCGTCGGAGAATTCTCCAGGACAGCAGATGTTCTCGCGCTCTCCGTCCGCCAGCAACTCGTAGAGACGTAGCATCGCCGGACCAACCGAGAACCATGAGAATCGGATGGCAGCCTGGCGCGCGCCGACCTGGAGTGATGACCGCAAGCCAGAATCGCGGATGACTCGCGAGAGCGCAGCCGCGAACGCGCGAGGACTCTCGGGCGGCACCAGGAGTCCACTGCGCCCATCCTCAACAGTGAACTTCAGTCCGCCGGCGCGAGAAGCAACGACCGGAAGCCCGCACCCCATCGCCTCGACCGCAACGAGCCCGAACGATTCATAGCGCGAAGGTACAGCGCAGACGGTCGCGGCGGCGTAGTAATCCGGCAGGAGATCCTGCGGTTGAGATCCGCGGAACAGCACATCCTCGGCGATTCCCAGCTCGGTTGCACGATCAATCAGTTGCTGAAGCTGCGCGTCTGGCGTTTCGCCAGCGAAGGTGCCACCGATAAAGACAAGCTTCGGCGGCAGGTTTGGCCACGGCTCGTTGCGTAGCAGCGCAAATGACTCGAAGAGCGTGTCGATGCCCTTCATCGGGTCAATTCGGCCGATAAAGAGTACAAGCGGGTTCTCCGGCAGGCCGAGCCGCCGGCGAGCGCTGACCGGATCGGTCGGATGAAAGCGCTTGAGGTCGACGCCGGGTGGGATGATGCAGATCTTTTCGTTGCTGCCGCCCATACGCCAGACCATTTCGGCGCGTTCGTCCGGATTTGGCGCGATGATGTGGTCCAGCGCGTCGAGCAACCGCCGCTCCACCTGAATGCGGACGGCAGATTCTGTGACGCCGTTGGAATAGACCGCGTTCTTCAGCAACGCGAGGGTATGAAAGGTATGAACAGTCGGCGCCAGCCAGTAGCGCTGCAACAGATGCGACGCCCAGCCAGATAGCCAGTAGTGGCTATGCACGATGTCGTAGCGCACTCCTTCGCGGAGCGAGAACAGTGCGCACTCATTCGCAAAATCAGGCAGGTAGCAGAAGGTCTCGTCCTTCGGCAGATCGACGGCCGGGCCAGCGTCGATGGTGATCAGCCGGACGCGGTCGTTCACGTCTATTGCTGCTGGCGTATGTGGGTCGGAACGGCGGGTGAAGATGTCAACGTCAACGCCCTGGCGTCCAAGTTCAGCGGCCAATTCACGTACATGGACGTTCATGCCCCCGGCGTCCTTGCCGCCAAGCGTTGCGAGTGGCGATGTGTGCACGCTTAGCATCGCCACGCGACTGATCGTCGAGGTACGGGCACGGGAGTCGTGCGTCTGTGCTGTTGACGGTATATCAACGACCCAGCTCATCGGGGTTTCACCGATTCCGGACGCAAAAAAGGGACAGCCTGTATTGGCTGTCCCGGGTATTCAACGGTCTGCGATTGGCGCTCGATGTCGCTCGAGGACGCGAAACGCTGAATCCAGGTACGGAACCAGAACGGCCGCGACATCGACGGACCTGTGCCAGTCTGTGGGTTTTCGGGACGATCAAGCGTCATGCTGGTCGAAGTCCTCACGTCTGATCAGCTCGGTATCGCGCATTTCGGCGTTCCGACACGACCTACAACAAGCATTCGCACGTGATATTCCCCGAAACCGGCTCACGCGAGCTCTGGCTCCAGGACTCCGAATCCGCCGTCCTGACGTCGGTACAGCACACTCATGCGGCTGCTGTCCGGATTGTAGAAGACGAAGAAGTCGTGGCCGAGCAACTCCATTTGCTCGATCGCCTCGGCGGTGTCCATCGGCAGCACTTCGAAGCGCTTCGTGCGGACAATCTGCTCGATTTCAGCGTCTTCGACGTCCATCGCTTCGTCAGCGCCGACGATGCCGTCAACCGGCTCGAGCTGATCCGCAGCGAGCTGGCCGAGACCGACTGCCGCACGCCGATCGCGCTTTTTCCGGCGATCGTGGAAGCGACGAATCTGCCTGGCCATCTTGTCCGTCACCAGATCGACTGCGGTCGTGATGTCGCTGTTGCGCTCCTCGGCCCGCAGCACCGCCTGTTTGGTCGCGATCGTGAACTGCGCAATGTACTTCTGGGTCGGGTTGTGGTGCGCCTCGCGCCGCACCTCAAACTTCGCGTCAACGATCCGTTCGTTGACCTTGTCGAGCTTGGCCACGCGCTTCTCGATGTACTCGCGTGTGTCGTCGTTCAGCTTGAGGTTATGAGTCTTGATCTGAATATCCACGACATCTCCTCCTCTTCGCATTAGCGAACGGCTGCGCGGTGGACGCGGCGCCCGCGGAGGGATTCGAACCCCCGACACAGGGCTTAGGACGCCCCTGCTCTATCCCCTGAGCTACGCGGGCCGGACTCTGCTGTTCCGAAAGACATCGTGGCGCGCGTTGAGTGGTGCCCTGGGCTTCGTGCAGCGCGGTTGCACGAGTATTCCGGACATGAATCTTACCGCGTTTCTCCTCGCTACGGTCGCCTGCGGATTGATATCCCGCGGAACCATTGATAGAATTCGTCGGTCAGCGGGGAGTGGCGCAGCCCGGTTAGCGCGCCGCGTTCGGGACGCGGAGGTCGGAGGTTCAAATCCTCTCTCCCCGACCAATCAGATGCCTGAGAGACGAGGAGCGGATTACCGCTCCTCGTTGTGCGTTCATCTGCAGCGTGAATTTGCAGCGGAGGTAGTTGTGAGCGATCGTCAGTCCTGGCTCCGAGGCTTGCCGCCTGTCCACGCTCTGCTGGCGGATGAGCGAGTTCGCGATTCGGCGATAGGTCTCACTGACGGCGTCATCACGTCTGTCCTTCGACGACACTTGGCAACTGAGCGCGCGGCCATCCTCGGCGGGTCGCCACCAAATGAGGATCTCGTCGGCGCGGTCGCGGCTGAGCTGGATCTCATCAACGGCAAGCGAACGGCGCGCGTCATCAATGGCAGTGGCGTCGTCATTCAGACAAACCTCGGCCGCGCGCCAGTATCGGCTGCAACTGCCAGTGCGATGGCGAGCGTCGCGGCCTCGTACATCGCGCTCGAGACCGACCTTGCGAGCGGCAAGCGCGGCGGTCGTGGCCGCGAAGTTGAAGTGCTGATGCGCGCTCTGACCGGCGCGGAGCGAACGCTCGTCGTCAACAACAATGCAGCAGCGGTGATGCTCGTGTTAGCGGCGCTGGCGATTGATCGTCAGGTCGTTGTCTCGCGCGGCGAAGCGGTCGAGATTGGCGGCGGATTCCGGATTCCAGACGTTCTGCGTCAGAGCGGAGCGCATCTGGTTGAGGTCGGGACGACAAACCGCACCTACGTGCGCGATTACGAGGCGGCGATCACCGACGAAACGGCAGCGATCCTTCGCGTACACGCCAGCAACTTCGCTGTCCTGGGCTTCACCGCACGCCCAGAATTGAGCGACCTAGCCGAACTGAGCCACCGGCGCGGCATCGCGTGCATCGAAGATGTTGGCAGCGGCTGCCTGCTCGAAACCGAGACGTTTGGTCTCGACCACGAGCCGACGCTTGCCGAGAGCATCGCTGCCGGAGTCGATGTCGTTTGCGCGTCAGGCGACAAGCTGCTCGGTGGTCCGCAAGCGGGCCTGATCATCGGATCGGCCGAGGTGGTCGGGCGTGTGGCGCGGCATCCATTGGCGCGTGCGCTGCGGGCCGACAAGACGTGTCTGGCCGGAATCGCCGAGACGTTGCGCCATTACGCTCGCGGTGAAGCAGAGAGTGAAATTCCGGTCTGGTGGTCAATGTCGCGAACGCCGAAGTGGCTTGAGCAGCGCGCGCGTGGCTGGGCATCGAAACTTGGTCGCGGCGTCGAGGTCGTCGCGACCGAGTCAGTTGTCGGCGGTGGTTCGCTGCCGGGCAAGACGCAGCCGTCCTTCGGAATCGCGCTGCACTCTGCGAGCTGCGGCGCGGCGCAACTGGCGGCGATTCTGCGCACCGGAAGCCAGCCAGTCGTCCCTCGTATCATCAATGACTCGGTTGTGATCGACGCCCGCACCGTCCTGGCAGAACAGGATGCGCAACTCCTTGAGGCAGTGCGGTCCGCGCTGGCCGGTGTCGGGGACTCTGCGTCCGCCTAACGGACTCCGACAGCCTCGCTTCGAAGATCCTTGAAGTACGGGCTCTCGTTCGGGGCGAACGACGTGCGCTGGGCTGCCAGCTCGCTCATGCGCCGGATGGCCTCGGCAACCAGGTCGGCATCGCCCGACTTCTTCGCGTGCTCAAGGTCTGCGCGAACCTGACGCACGCGGTCGTTGTGCCGCAGTTGGGCCAGGCGACGGATCGCGTTCGGAATCTCCAGCGAGGGCGGCCGAGGAGGGCCACCAGGCGTCGACTCCAGGCTATCGTGCAATTCGATCGCGTAGTCCTTCAGCTCGTCCGGGAGTGTTTCAAGCATCGCGTCGTAGCTCGCGCCCGACTCCAGCAGCTGGTCGAGGAGCGTGCGATGCCGTCCGTCGAGGACATCCTCGCGGCGCAGGGTCGGCAGCTCGGTCGCACCGGCCTGTGGGAAGTTCAGAATCAGGCTGACAAGATAGCGCTCCGGATCGAAGGCACTGGGGCGTTCACTGACGCCGCGCTCGCGGGCCGGACCAGCGACGTGCGTACTACGCGACGGCTGCGAGCGCGAGCGCCGCAGCATTGCGCGGCGTACTTCTTCGTCGGGATATTCCAGTAGGCGCGCGGTCATACCGACGTAATGGGTGAGCACGTCCGGGTCGCCGATCTCATCGAGGATCGGGATTGCGATCTCGCGCAGAGCCTTCGCGCGCTCCATCGGCGATCGATCGACGTTCGCAAGCGCATGCGTCAGGTAGTACTCCACCAGCGGCGCTGCGTCGCGCAGCACATCCGGCCACTGCTCAGCGTGGCTACGGATGAACTCATCTGGGTCCTTGCCTTCAGGCAGAACAACAATTCGGATTTCAGCGCCGATCGTTCGTTCAAACCGCACCATCTGATTCGGGCGCACATCTGCGCGCTCGTCATCAGCAAATGACTCGCGCATTGCATCGATGCCGCGTAGAGTCGCCAGTTGCCCTGCGGCGTCTGCGTCGAGCGAGAGGTAGACGCGGTCGAGGTAGCGCCGGATGGACGACACCTGGTTCGGCGTGACAGCAGTGCCCATCGAGGCGACGACATTGTCGTAGCCGAACTGATGCGCAGCGATGGCGTCCATATAACCCTCAACGATCACCATGCTGCGTTCGCGGCGGATCGAGTCATATGCCCTGTCGAGTGCGTAAAGGACCGAGCGCTTATCGAATATCGGGGTTTGCGGCGAGTTCAGATACTTTGGCTTCTCGTCGCCAAGTGCGCGCGCTCCGAATCCGATCGTCTGTCCATCACGGTTGCGGATCGGGAACATGATCCGATTGCGGAACCGATCGTAGGTTCGCCCTGAAGTCTCGTGCTGAGAGAGCAGACCGGCAGTAACCAGCTCTTCCTCAGTTGCCGACCGCGCCAGAAAGTGCGATTTCAATGCGTCGAACGAGTTCGGCGCAAAGCCGATGCCGAACTTGTCGGCTGTCGCGCGATCGAGTCCGCGACGCTCGAGGAGCGCACGCGCTTCCTGTGCAGCTGGCGATGTCCAGAGGAGATTGGCGAAATACGCTGCTGCGCGCTCGTTTAGCTCAATGAGGCGGTCGCGCTCGCGATCTCTCGCTGGATCAGCCTGCGCCTGCCGGCGACTTTCCAGCTCGACGCCTGCCCGCTCAGCGAGCTGGCGCAAGGCATCGCGGAAATCGAGATTCTCGGTGTCCATGACGTAGGTGAAGATGTCGCCGCTCTTGCCACAGCCAAAGCAGTGATACGACTGCGATTCGGGATAGACGACAAATGATGGCGACTTCTCATCGTGGAACGGACACAGTCCCTTGAAGCTCCGTCCGGCCTGCCTCAGCTGAACCGTTGAGCCGATCAGATCGACGATGTCAACGCGTTCCTTGATTGTCTCGATTGATCCGCCGGCCATAGGTCAGTGCTCCTCAGGAAACGGGAGAAACAGCGCAGAAAAGGTGTTGAGAGCATAGCGATCGGTCATGCCCGAGATGACATCAGCGACGCGTCGCTCGGTTGTCTCGCCGGACAGCGATGGCGCGAACGCCTCCGGCGTTTCGTCCGCGTTGGCGACATAATACTCAAACAGCATTTCAATCATCCGCTCGGCCTGCTTCGTGGCCGGTCGGCGGTTGACGGGGTGATAGACGCGCTCGAACAGGAATGCGCGCATTTCGTCCGCCGCAGCCAGGATGCCGTCACTCATCTGAATCACCTGCCGCCCCTCAACCGGGGAGGCGAGTAGTGGGCGAGAGCAGGCAATGACGTCGTGTACCAGTGTGTTAATCCGCTGGCTGTGCGTCGCCCCCAATGTCATGCCGACTGATTCCGGCAGGTCCTGCGCGTCGATCAGGCCGGCGCGCATCGCGTCGTCGAAGTCGTGGTTGATGTAGGCGATGCCGTCAGAGATTTTGACGATTTGTGCCTCGGCGGACGCCGGCGTGCCAGCAATCTCACCGGCGATGCCGGCTTCCGGCTTCGAGTGGCGGAGGATGCCATCGCGTGTTTCGTTGGTGAGGTTGAGTCCGGCGCCGTCTTTCTCCAGCCGATCGACAACGCGAAGGCTCTGCTCGTTATGGCGGAAACCGGGGAACATGCGGGCTAAAGCTCGTTCGCCGGTGTGTCCAAACGGCGTATGTCCCAGATCGTGCCCAAGCCCGATTGCTTCGGTGAGATCCTCGTTGAGGTCGAGCGCTCGCGCAATCGTCCGCGCAATCTGGGTCACCTCCAGCGTATGTGTTAAGCGCGTGCGGACGTGGTCGCCACTGGGCGAGAGGAAGACCTGCGTCTTGTGCTTCAGCCGTCGGAATGCCTTGGAGTGCAGAATCCGGTCGCGATCACGCTGAAACGCCGTGCGAACGTCCGACTCTTCCTCAGCAATCGGGCGCGTAGCAAGGTCGGCTCGCGCCGCTGCCGGCGCGAGCCATTCGGCCTGTCGTTGCTCGATAATCTGGCGTACGTTCACTGCGAGTCCGTTCAACCGATGCGACGTAGATACAGTGTACGTACAGTCAGCGTTGTCGTCCAGCCATCACCGGTCGCGGTCAGTGTCTCCAAGCGCAGCCTGAGCCGCAGCAAGGCGGGCGACGGGCACGCGGAACGGTGAGCAGGAGACGTAGTTCAGTCCGGCCTGGTGACAGAACGCGACGCTGTCCGGGTCACCGCCGTGCTCACCGCAGATGCCGAGCTTGATGTCAGGTCGCGTAGAGCGTCCGCGCTCGGCCGCAATCTCAATCAGCTCGCCAACGCCTTCGCGATCCAACGTCACAAACGGGTCGCGCGCCAGAATGCCGCTTTCGACATACATTGGCAGGAAGCGACCGGCGTCGTCACGACTCAGCCCGAACGCTGTTTGCGTCAGATCATTCGTGCCAAACGAGAAGAACTCAGCCTGCTCGGCGATCTTGTTGGCTGTCAGCGCCGCCCGCGGCAGCTCAATCATCGTGCCAACGGAGTAGTCGACAGTAATGCCGGCTTCCTTGAAGACTTCCGTAGCCGCGTCATCAACGACGGCGCGCTGACGCTTCAGCTCCTCGACGTCGCCAACCAGCGGAATCATGATTTCCGGATGAACGGTAATGCCGTCACGCTTGCAGTTCACCGCTGCACTGAAAATCGCCCGCGCCTGCATATCCGTGATTTCGGGATAGGAGATGCCGAGTCGGCAACCACGGTGTCCGAGCATCGGGTTTGCCTCGCGCAGCGCCGCCGTCTTGTTGCGGACCTGTTCGACGGTGATGCCGGTATCACGAGCCAATGCTTCGATGTCTTGTTCAGTGTGCGGCAGAAACTCGTGGAGTGGCGGATCTAGCGTCCGGATCGTCACCGGGAAGCCGTCCATCGCCCGGAAGATGCCTTCGAAATCCTCCTGCTGCATCGGCAGGAGCTGATCGAGTGCTGCACGGCGCTCCGAGGCGTCGGAAGCCATGATCATCTGGCGCATCGCCTGAATGCGATCGCCCTCGAAAAACATATGCTCAGTGCGGCATAGGCCGATGCCTTCTGCGCCCAGCTCGCGCGCCTTTCGCGCGTCGCCCGGCGTGTCGGCGTTAGCGCGGACGCCGAGGCGGCGAATGTCGTCGGCCCAGGCGAGGAGCGTTGCGACGCTACCGCCGACGTTGGGCTCGATTGTCGGCACCTCGCCCAGCATGACGCGGCCGCTTGCTCCGTCGATTGTGATGAAGTCGCCCTCGTTGAGGACATGCCCGTCGACGTGGATCGTACCGGCGCGATAGTCGATATCAAGCGAGCCGCAGCCCGCCACACACGGCTTACCCATGCCGCGCGCAACGACGGCCGCGTGCGACGTCATACCTCCCCGGGCAGTCAACACAGCCTGGGCAGCAACCATGCCGTGGAAGTCTTCCGGCGATGTCTCAATGCGCACCAGGATGACGCGGTCGCCGGAGTCGCCGAGGCGCTTGGCATCGTCAGCATCGAAAACGATCTTTCCGGTAGCTGCACCCGGGCTGGCCGGTAGACCGACTGCTAGCACTTGCGGTGTGAAGGACGGGTCGATCATCGGATGGAGAAGTTGATCGAGCTGGGCCGGCTCAACGCGCTGGACGGCTTCTTCCTTGCTGATCAAACCTTCATCGACCATCTCGACCGCGATATTCACGGCTGCCTGACCGGTGCGCTTGCCGGTGCGCGTCTGCAGCATGAAAAGACGGCCATTCTGGATGGTGAACTCGACATCCTGCATATCGCGATAGTGGAGCTCCAACCGGCTCGTGATGCTCTTGAATGACGACCAGGCATCCGCAAACGCGGGCAGGCTACCCATCTCGGCGATTGGCTGCGGCGTCCGAACGCCCGCGACAACATCCTCGCCCTGCGCATTTACGAGGAACTCGCCGAATATCCCCTGCTCGCCGGTGGCTGGATTGCGGGTGAACGCAACGCCGGTGGCGCTATCGTCGCCCAGATTGCCGAAGACCATTGCCTGAACGTTGACTGCTGTGCCGAGGTCATGTGCGATGTGATTCTGATTTCGATATGCAATTGCGCGGCGGTTGTTCCACGAGCTGAAGACGGCTTCAACCGCGCCGTGGAGCTGCGTCCACGGATCCTGCGGAAATTCAGCCCCAGCATCGCGGAAGACGATCCGCTTGAACTTTTGGACCAGATCCTTCAGTGAGTCTGCCGAGAGCTCGTGGTCCAGCGTTACTCGCGTCTGGCGCTTCAGTGCGTCGATCGCGTCCTCAAAGTGGTCGCTATCGACATCCATGACGACTTTGGCATACATCTGGATCAGGCGGCGATAGCAGTCCCAGGCGAATCGCTCGTCGGCGCTTTGAGCCAGACCAACGACCGTCTCATCGTTGAGGCCAAGATTGAGGATCGTATCCATCATGCCCGGCATCGAGAACTTTGCGCCCGAACGAACCGAGACGAGCAGCGGGTTAGCGGGGTCGCCAAATGTTCTGCCGATCTGTTCTTCGATCATGCGAACGCCGGCCTGAACTTCGTCCCACATCCCGTCGGGAAAAGCGCCGCTCGAGGCCAGATACGCACGGCAGGCGTCGGTCGTGATCGTGAATCCGGGAGGGACTGGCAGATTGAGGCTGGTCATCTCGGCAAGGTTTGCACCTTTGCCACCAAGGAGATCCTTATTGGAACCGTCGCCCTGGTCAAACCGCGATACCCATTGAGCCATCGGATTCCTCCCTTATTCCTGGTCGACCGTGAGATTGGCAAGACTCCCCATTAGCCGCTTTTCCCCATGCCGCTTGAAGTTGACCGTGATCTCCTGATCGTCGCCGCGATCCGCGACCTGAATAACAACGCCATCGCCAAACTTCGTATGGAAGACGCGCTGCCCAGCCGAGACTCGTGTGTACACAGGCGCTGCGGCGGGTTGAGCAACGAGCAACTTTCGCGTCGTGGGTCGTGTCGGTTCGTGCGATCGACTGCCTGCAGCCAGTGTACTCGCTGGAATCGCCGTCAGAAACGACGACGGCGCAGATGGTTCTGTCCCGCCGAATCGTGATCGACGAAATGCGTGCGTGAGGTACAAGCGTTCTTTGGCACGAGTAATACCGACGTAGAGCAGGCGCCGTTCCTCCTCCAGCATCGCCGGATTTTCGGTGATCGAGCGCTGGTGGGGAATCAACCCCTCCTCGACACCGGTGAGGAAGACGACCGGGAACTCCAGACCCTTGACGGCGTGAAGCGTGATGAGCGTGACCTTCTCGCGAGCGTCCTCGATCGTGTCGGCATCACTGACCAGCGCGACTTCAGCCAGGAATGTCGTCAGCCGCGTCTCAGGCGGCTCATCGTCAAACCGCTCAATGTTCGAGCGCAACTGCTGCAGATTCTCCCAGCGAGACATCGCCTCTTCGTCGCCGGATTCGAAGTAGCCGGAATAGCCGGTGTCTTCCAGCGCGCGGTCGAACAGTTCACTGAGCAGTGCGTTCGGCTCCAGCTCGCGTAACGCATCGAGGCGCTCGCGCAGCGTCGTCAGTAGCTTTGTCGCCCGCGACGCGAGTGGCGGGCCTTCGGCTGTGTCGATTGCGTCGAGCGCGGCTCCAGTGCCCGTCGCATGGGCTCGGCTCCACTGCTCGATATCCGCCAGAGTCTTCGCGCCGATGCCAGCGCCGATAGGAAACTCGGCCACGACACGCTGAAATGCTGCATAGTCGTCCGGATTTGCAATGAGTCGCAGGAGCGCCAGCGCGTCCTTAATTTCCTTGCGCTCGTAAAACCGTGTGCCGCCGATGAGCTGATAGGGGATCGTCGCACGGATCATCGCTTCTTCGATCGGGCGGCTCTGCCAGTTCGTGCGATAGAGGACGGCGATGTCGCTGCCACGGTACGTGCCGTCGCTCGTCAGGCGCTGAATCTCCTCGACGACGAATCGGGCTTCCTGCTGCTCGTCGAAGCACTCGCGGAGTGTGATCTTCTCACCCGGGCGATTCGACGTGCGCAGCTTGCGGTCGATGCGCTGGAGGTTCTCGCGGATGACGGCATCGGCAGCAGTCAGAATGTCGGGCGTTGAGCGGTAGTTCTCTTCGAGGTGGATCTCGACGGCGTCGGGGAAGTCCTCCTTGAATGTCAGAATGTTGCGGATGTCCGCCGCGCGCCAGCCATAAATCGACTGATCCGGGTCACCAACAACGCAGAGATTGCGATGCTCCGCCGCCAGCTCCTTGACGAGCAGATACTGAATCCGGTTGGTGTCCTGATATTCGTCGACATGGATGTAGTGGTAGCGCTGGCGCAGAGCCTGGAGCGCTTCCGGGGACTCATGCAGGAGGCGCAACGTCGTCGTCAACAGATCGTCGAAATCGAGGGCTTTGCGACGTCGCAACGTCTGCTGGTAGACCGGATAGATCCGGGCAACGACCTCTTCGAAATAGCTCTCAACCGTGTCGGTGAACTCCGTTGAGCCGACATTGTGGCTCTTTGCTCGCGAGATCATGCTGAGCACAGCGCGCGGCGCAAAGTGCTTTGCGCTGATATCCAGTTGATCCATTGCCGACTTGATGGCGCTCATCTGGTCGCCATCGTCATAAATCACAAAGCGCTGATCGAGGTCGATATGCTGACCGTATTGCCTGAGCACTCGGGCGCAGAAGCCGTGAAACGTACCGAGCATCACCCAGCGCGCTCGATCGCCGACGAGCAGCTCGACACGCTCGCGCATTTCGCGTGCTGCCTTGTTCGTAAACGTGACCGCGAGAATGTTCCAGGGTGCGACGCCCAGATCCTGGATGAGGTGGGCGATGCGGACGGTCAGGACGCGAGTCTTGCCACTGCCGGGGCCGGCGACGATGAGAACGGGGCCGTCTGTTGTCATCACGGATGCGCGTTGTTCGGGGTTCAGTCCATCCAGCAGTGTGGACTCCTGTGACTCGTGGGTACTCTGCATGACTCCTCGATCGGTCGGTGAGACAGCCCTCAGTATTGGGCCGTGATTGTACCTGAGGCGCTTCGCTCGACCTGAGCGTTGCCCTCTCGCCGGGTCGCTTGTTATGCTTATTGCCGCTTCGCGGGCCGGTGTAGCTCAGAGGCAGAGCAGGGGACTCATAAGCCCTTGGTCGCAGGTTCGATTCCCGCCACCGGCACCATATTGCAGAAGACGATCGCGCTCCACAGCGCGATCGTTTGCTTTTGTGGCGCATGCGTCGTTCGGGAGGCGAGCGTGCCAGACGCGCTGAACTGGACACCGGCAGCGTTGGCGACCATCCGTACGATCGGGTTGAGCCGTCTCGACTGGGACGAGCCGGTAGCGCTTGCCTGCTCCGGAGGCGTCGATTCGACCGCGCTGCTGCTTCTGGCTGCCGCGATGCGCGACCAGCTCGCGCCATTCGTCGCAATTCACGTCGATCATCGAACACGGCCGGAAACGGCGTCAGAGGGCCGCCAGGTTGCGGATCTGTGCGAGGCGCTGGATGTGCCGTTCTTCGCAGCCCAGGTGGACGCTGAGTGGCAAACGGGAGAGCATGTCGCAGAGCATCGTCTTCGCGCAGCGCGCTACGAAGCGCTCGCCAGGGTCGTCGCCGCAGAGGGCCTGTCTGCTGTCGTTACGGCGCATACGCAGGACGATCAGGTCGAGACGATCCTGATGCGCCTGTTCGCTGGCGCGGGATCGTCCGGATCTGCCGGTATGCAGTCGATCAGCGCCATTTCAACAACCTGCGGAACCCTGACGATCCTGCGCCCATTGCTGGGCGTTACGAGGAGAGACCTGATTCGCGTACTTGAATCGGCAAACGTAGAGCCGATTGTTGATCCGAGCAATGTCGAAACCAGGTACACGCGCAATGCTCTTCGGCATGAGATCATTCCGGCGTTGCAGCGCCTGTTTCCCGG
>JBDHWD010000002.1:0-101522 GCA_039810005.1 Thermomicrobiales bacterium
ACGAGCTCGTCCGGGTTAGCACTGAGTGGCACGAAGCGTAATCTGCCGTTCGCACGCTCACAGGCCGCGAGCCACGGGAAGATCATGGCGGGATGCTCTTCGGTCGACGTGAGGACCTCTTCGCCAGCCTGCAGCGGAAATCGTGCTGCGATCCAGTTGATGCCGTCAGTCGCATTGCGATTCAGCGCAAGGTTGCCTGGTTCAGCGTTCAGGAGGCTGGCCAGCGTTTTCCGCGCCCGCTCGTATCCCTCTACGGCACGCGCCTGGCCAGTGTGGCCGGACCGCTCGTACGCAGCGATATATTCGAGGTGCCGAGCGAGAACGGGTTCGGCCATAACCCCGACTGTGCCGGTGTTGAGGTAAGTCCACTCGCTCAGTATCTTGAGCGCCCGACGCGCCTGATTGAGGTCGTAGCCCGTTGGGGAAGTAGCGTCCATCGGATCCGCCACCTGACGTTCATTTCGGATGTACAGCGCTGGGATCGTAGCAGATGCTTGAGCGCAATTCGATGCGAGAAAAGCCAAACGGACCTGGCACATTGCCAGGTCCGTTCCGTCACGTTTGAGCCTGTCGATGGTCAGGCGACGAGTGCGTCGTACAGCCGCTCGTAGTCGCTCAGAAGCTTGAGCCAGTGACGCTCCCAACGGGACACGTCGTTCCCGTTCGCCAGCGCCTCATCGATCATCCGATAGCCTTCCTCAAGGCGATGCTCGATGATCTGCAGCTCCTCGCGCAGGGATGTGGTGTGGTCAATAACGTCGATCGTCAGAGATGGCATTGCCGACATCATCAGATCCCTTCTGGTTTCGTGGCTGACGATCAGGACGCCAGGCTTGCGGCGCCGCGCTCTGCCTGAATCTGCTCGATGAGTTGCGACATATCACGGCGGCTCAACTCGAGGACGCTGCAGCCGAACGTCTGCTGGGCGCGCTCCTCAATGCCGTCGTTTGTCAGACCGACCTCACGCGCAACTGCGTGGAGATACTTCATCTGCCGTGGAGTTGCTTCCTGACGTGTGCCCTGCGCGGCTCGAGGGCCGTCCCGCCGTGACTGAAGCTCGACCGGCGCGTCAACGATCCGTTGCTGCTCAGCGCCGAACTCAAAATCCCAGCAGAACTGGGTCCCGAAGCCGAGTGCCGCCAATGCGCGGCCCAGTGCCTTCGTCTCCGCTTTTTCCAGGTAGTCACCGAAGTCGTCGATTGCTTCGCTGCCCCAGCCAGTTGCTGACGCGCCACCGGGAAGGGTGACTCGGGCGCGGAAGACCGCCATGTTGTTGTGATGCTCGACGAGCTCGGTTTCGATTTGCGCCTCGGGATGCTGAGAGCGCATCCAGACCAGACGCCACTTTACTTCGAGGTAGTCTCGTCCACTCACCTTCGTGAGATAACGAGTGGGATCGAATGCGGACTGCTCGCTCACCGTCTGTTCTCCGTTTCCGTCTTCTAACTGCTGCCCGCTAGAACGTTTGTTCTATATGTATTCTAAACCTGCCTTGCCCACGTGTCAACTCCCTTAGCAGTAGGAAAACGACGCCAGTGAATGAGTCGGAGATAGTATCGGCTGTGCTATAATGCGGCCCAATTCAAGTGTACGGACACCAAGGAGCGTGACTGGTGCGGGTAACGTGCTCACAGGGAAGTCTCCACCGTGCGTTGTCGGTTGCCGGCCGCGCTGTCGCCGCCAAGAGCACGCTGCCGGCGCTCGGCAACTATCTGCTCGATGCGTCCGATGGAGCGCTGACGATCTCGGCGACGAATCTGGAGCTGGCGATCACATGCCGGGTCGAAGCCGACGTGCTTGAGCCCGGTCGCATCACCGTGCAGGCACGGGTTCTGAGCGAGTTTGTCGCCAGTCTGGATGACGAACCGGTTGAGCTGAGCCAGGAACAGGGGCCGTTGACGGTGACTGTCCGGCAGCGCGCAACCCAGGCACACGTTCGCGGGACGGATCCTGAAGATTTCCCGGTGATTGCGCGCAACGCCGAGGGGGGCGCGACGCTGGTCGTGGAGCCGGCCGCATTCCGCGACGCGATTTCGCGGGTCGTCTTCGCCGCCGCAAGCGATGATAGCCGCCCGGTGCTTGCCGGAGTGCAGCTTACCGCGCGCGATAACCAGCTCACGCTTGCTGCAGCCGACGGCTTTCGCATGTCGGTGCAGAAGGTGTCGCTCGACCGCTCGGCCGAACAGGATCTGTCGATCATCGTCCCGGCGCGCTCGTTCCAGGAAGTGTCGCGCGTTCTGGCCGACGGCGACGATGTCGTTGTTCTGACAATCACGCCGAATCAGAGCCAGCTGCTCGTTTCGCTTGAGAATGTCTGGATCTCAACCCGTCTGATTGACGGGACGTTCCCGGACCTGTCGCAGATCATTCCGAAGGACTGGAACACGCGGACGACTGTCCAGCGCGATGACCTGCTGGATGCGACCAGGCGGGCGACGATCTTCGCACGCAGCAACAACGATGTCGTGAAGCTGGAGATCGAGCCGGCGAATGAGTCGCTTGACGTTGGACGCGTTACCGTAACTGGCACGGCAGCTGACACCGGCGACAATCGCGACGATATCGACGCGCAGGTCGAAGGTGACGAGGTTCAGATCGCGTTTAATGGCAGATACCTCAATGATGTGCTGTCGGTACTACGCGATGCGCGCGTCGCATTTGAGCTTCAGGGTCCGAACAGCGCAGGCGTCATCAAGGCTGCCGATTCCGAAGATTTCGTCCATGTGATCATGCCGATGGTCATTGGCGCCAGCTAGCGAATCGACCAGGTGACGAGTCCCGAATCGGTCGTACTTCGCAACCTAGAGCTAGAGCAATTTCGGGTCTACGAGTCGCTAAGCCTGGAGGTCCCGGATGCAGGGCTGCGCATCATCGGCGCGAACGGCACCGGTAAGTCCTCTCTCCTTGAAGCAATAGAGCTGATCTCGACGACACGCCCCCGGCGCGGCGCGCTTGATAGCGACCTTATCGCCCACGGTAGCGGTGTTGATCTCGGAGTGCCCCCGTACGCGCGCGTCGATGCATCCGTCTGGCGGAGTGATGCGCTGGTTCAGATCGGCGTCTTTATTCAGCGGTACGAGCATCGCTCCGGCACGAAGAAGGTCCTGAAGGTCGCCGACCGGTCGAGGCGTGCTGGCGATGTCGTCGGGCTGGTTCCGACCGTGACGTTTTCGCCAGATGATCTGGATCTCGTTCTTGGCTCGCCGTCGGTGCGGCGGCGCTTCCTCGACATCCTGCTCTCGCAGACCGATCGGCGCTACCTGGCTCATCTCTCGCGCTATGCCCGCATATTGACACAGCGCAACAGCTTGCTGAAGGATGTTGCGGCGTCGACGATCGATGCGTCAGACCAATTCTCGTATTGGGACGAGCAGATCATCGGGTTGGGCTCGTACATCCTGGCGGCGCGAGTGCGCGCAATCAGGGCGCTCGCTGAGCTGGCGACCGAGTCGTTTGGTCATCTGTCTCCAACGTCTGGATTGTTTCAGATTTCGTACTCTTCCACACTCGACGCTGCAGACGGCTGGTGGGAATCATTGGCAGATGAGTCGAGCGATGTAATGGACGCAGCGCAGCGCGTCGCCGTGCTTTACGAGCGTCAACTCACGAAGGGTAGATCGGCTGACATTGCGCGCGGCTCAACGTTAATCGGACCGCATCGGGACGATATCGCGATGGAGCTGAATGCACGGGTGCTGTCGCGTTTCGGCTCTCGCGGACAGCAGCGCCTGGCGGTGATGGCGATGAAGATCGCCGAGCTATCGCGCGCGGAATCTGTGATTGGCTTCCGGCCAATCCTGCTGCTGGACGACATCCTGTCAGAGCTCGATCCGAATCATCGCGACACGCTCCTCGCAACAGTCGTGCGAGGCGGGCAGGCGTTCATAACGGCCACTGAGGAGTCGTTGGTGGAGCGTAATGAGCTGCGCGACCTGGCGGCGGTTCGGCTGACCGGCGTGGGACAGCTTGAACACTGACCCGAGCCGATTTCGGTTGCGGGGAAAGGCATTCGTTCGTATACTTCGTGACTGTTGCCTGCCGATGGGGAGTCGTCTAACGGTAGGACGTGTGACTCTGGATCACAAAGTTGGGGTTCGAATCCCTGCTCCCCAGCCCCGCGAATTGAACGCCAACGCCCGCCACTTGTGGCGGGCGTTGGCGTTTGTAGGACCGACTCTGTTTCAGTCGACGTTCCACTCCTGATGAATGAGCTTCTTCCGGCGTGCGCGCATCCGAACCATTCCGGGCCGGATGCGACCGAAGAACCCGTAGTAGAAGAGTCCCCCAAAGATCCACGGTGCTGACAGCGCCATTACCATCCAGAACGCGTCGGTCGTTGGGAAGGCGATCAGGATGATGATCGACGTGACGATCTTGAATCCGAGCAGTGTCCAGATGGACGCCCAGATGATCGTCTTGATATCGGCAGGATCTTCGCGGTACACGCCGGACGGTTTTTTCTGGGACGTGTCTGCGTGGCGACGGCTGGTATGGGGAGACATATCCCGTATTCCTAATCTCAGCAGGTGCTACGACAAACCAACGATCTCACCATCGTCGTCAATGTCAATGCGCAACCCGGCTGGAGACTTACCGAGGCCCGGCATTGTTCGCATTTCACCGACGATCGGATAGATGAACCCTGCGCCGGCTGACGCACGCACCTCGCGAATCAGCAAGTCGAAGCCTTCGGGACGTCCAACGAGTTGCGGATCACCGCTGAGCGACAGGTGCGTCTTGGCCATACAGATTGGCAGGTTGTCGTACCCCATCTTCGTATACGTTCGAATAGCACGCTCTGCAGCAGGCGTATAGCTGACGGATCCTGCGCCGTACATCTCAGTCGCGATGGTCTCGATCTTCGACTTGATCGGAGCATCAAGGGAATAGAGATGGGTAAAGTTACTGCCGTGCTCTGCTGCCCGTAGAGTCGCGCGTGCGAGATCCGTGCCACCAGCGCCACCCTCAGCAAACACCTTGCTGACCGCCACGTCAAATGCGCCGGCTTCCATAGAGACCTTGCGTACGAGCTCCATCTCGGCCTCGGTGTCGTCCGGGAAATGGTTGATAGCCACGACGACCGGGATCCCGTAGCGTCGCACGTTCTCGATTTGCTTGACGAGGTTACCGATGCCGGCTCGGAGCGCATCCAGGTTCTCACTGCTGAGGCCCGGATCGAGCGGGCGACCGGCGATGATCTTGAAGCGCCCGCTGTGGGCCTTCAAAGCACGGATCGTCGCTACAAGCACGGCGGCGTCCGGCTTCAGCCCACTGACCCGGCACTTGATGTTGAAGTTCTTCTCTGCGCCGAGGTCCGCGCCGAATCCTGCTTCGGTGATGAGGATGTCGGCGAGACGCAGACCGATCTGGTCGGACACGACCGACGAGTTGCCGTGTGCGATGTTGCCGAACGGACCGGCATGAACCAGCGCCGGCGTGTTCTCCAGCGTCTGGAGCAGGTTCGGCTTGATCGCGTCCTTCATCAGGACGGTCATCGCGCCAGCGATGCCGAGCTGCTCGACCGTGACCGGCTGCTTGTCCTTTGACTGCCCGATGATGATGCGCTTGAAGCGCTCGCGGAGATCGTCGAGGCTGGTTGCCAGCGCAAAGATCGCCATGACTTCTGAGGCAGCCGTTATATCGAAGCCAGTCTCCCGCGGGCTGCCATTGCCATCGCCAAGTCCGGTTACGATTTCGCGAAGCGAGCGATCGTTGACATCGAGCACACGCCGCCATGTGATTGTCGACGGATCGATGTTGAGCGGGTTGCCCTGGAAGAGTGAGTTCTCGACAAATGCCGAGCAGAGGTTGTGAGCCGCGGTGACTGCATGGAAGTCGCCAGTCAGGTGCAGATTCAGGTCTTCCATCGGGATGACCTGTGCGTGACCACCGCCGGCTGCGCCGCCCTTAATGCCGAAGACCGGACCGAGCGAAGCCTGCCGAATGGCGATGATTGCGTTCGCTCCAACGTGCGCCATTGCCTGGCCCAGACCGACCGTCGTAGTCGTCTTGCCTTCGCCGAGCGGCGTTGGCGTGATTGCCGTGCACACCACGTACTTGCCGAGCGGCCGCTCGGACGGGCGCTCGAGCGCGGAGAGATTGATCTTGGCCTTGTAGCGACCGTATAGCTCGAGATCGTCGTCATTGATATTCAGCTTTGACGCGATCTCAGTGATTGGCTTGAGTGTCGCTTGGCGCGCAATCTCAATGTCAGTCAGCATTTCGTTCATTCACCTTCCACTGCTACATGGTCCGCCTGGGTCGCTTCCGATCTTGCGGCACGCTGATATTGCAGCGTGGCCGCTTTGATCGTGTTGCGGAGGAGCACCGAGGTTGTGACCCGTCCCGTGCCCCCTGGCACTGGCGTCAGCGCACCTGCTACCTCGGCGACCGCCGCGTCGGCATCGCCAACCATCTTGCCGTCCACGAAGTTCACGCCGAAGTCGACGACGGTTGCTCCCGGACGGATCATATCCGCTCTGAGCGTCGCCGGCCTTCCCACTGCGCAAATGACAATGTCTGCCTCGCGAGTGAACCGCTCGGGGGTGGGCGTGCGCGAATGGCAAATGACGACGGTTGCATTCTCGGCGAGAAGCATTGATGCCATCGGTCGCCCTACGACCGGACTGCGACCGAGAACCACAGCAGTACGGCCGATGAGCGGAATCTGGTAGTGCTTGAGGAGTGCCATTCCGCCGGCCGGCGTCGACGGAGCGAGGACATTGCGGTCGTCGTGAAACAGACGCCCCGCGTTGAAGGTTGTGACGCCGTCTATGTCCTTCAATGGATCAAGCAGGTCCGCGACCTCAATACGTGACAGATGTGGCGGCAACGGCTGCAGCACCAGAATCCCATGCACATCGGCCCGCTGATTGAGCTCAAGCACTTGACGATTCAGTTGCGTCTGACTGATGGAACTCGCCAGCTCGACAACATGCGTTGGAATACCGACGCCACCGGCCGCTTTGACGATTGCATTCAGATAGGCGCGGGCGCTCGGATCCCCGCCGACCAGAAGAATCGCCAAGCCAGGAGTGGACTGGTAGCTGTTCTGAAACCGTCGTAACTCGTCACTTGCGCGGTCTCGTAACGCACGCGATACCGGCCTGCCGTCAAGCATTTGGGCTGTCATGACGAACCTCCATCCAATTCTCGACCCAGTACCGCCTCGCGCGTCACCCGCTCGACATCGTCGGCCAGGTCGGAGACGCGCCGGCGTGCCGAGTCCCAGCGGGCTCGCAGGTCGTCCGCCACGTCGTGCGAGGCGGGATCGTCACGCAGCAGCTCGATGTTCACCTCGGCAGTCAGCAACGCCGCCCGTGCTGCTCCCTCAGCGATCGTCGCTGCGGCGCCAAGGTCGCTAATCGTGAACCGCGTGGCGATCGGAAGATGCGGAATGACGTGCTCTATGAGCGCGATTGCTCCCTCGGCAATTGCGATCGGGGCGAGGGCCGCTCGCTGTAATGCGGCGAAGTAGGGTACGCGGTCCCCGGATTCCTTCGCGGCACGCTGTGCGTCAAGCAGCGCCTGGAGTGAAGCAATGTCGTTATCGGCATCGGCGTAAAAGCGCTCGGTGAGCGCCTCCAGCGCCGCAATTGCCATGTTGATCTCGTCGCGGCGGGCCGCGTTCGACTTGCGCCGGTAACTCAATCGGAAGACGAGTAGCGCGCTTGCGGCAGCTCCAGCACAGGCAAGCGCGGCGACGCTGCCACCGCCGCAGAACACGTCCGGATCGGCGATACGCCGATTGAATTCGAGTGCCGGGAGCGAGGAGACAGGCTCCCAACGTTCGGTACTGGCCATATCTATCCCTTCGTCAACAGCAAACCGCCGCCAGCAAGTGACGGAACTGCCCGCGAGGGATGGTAACGCAGAACACCCCTGAATACGCTCCACAGGCTGTCCACATCGAGACACAAGCGCGCGTCGTGAAAGTGTCGCAATAGTGCAGCAATGTCGAAACATGTGGATTCGTTGATATCCTCTTGACCAGGTGTCAATCGCGTGTTAGTCTTTGCACTACGAACGAACGGAGTGTTCGTTCAGGGGCAACGGTCCTCGGGCGAGGCGAGGTCGCCGTGCTAATTGGATGGTCGAGGAGCACGAAATGGATGACCTCAACGGGGCACATGTCCGGCAGTCGAATGGTTTCGCAGGTCTGCTTCGCGATATGCGCGATCGTCGACGGCTCTCGCAGAGTCGTCTGGCCGAAGCTGCCGGCTTCGATCACTCCTATGTCAGCCGGCTCGAGAGCGGCAATCGGATGCCGACCCGGGACGCCGTGCTGAAGCTTGGCGATGCGATGGCGCTGGAGGAGAGCGAGCGCGATGCGCTGCTGGCGTCGGCCGGCTTCATGCCCGGACGCATCGAAAGCCTGTTCGCCAACGAGCCAGTACTGTCTGAGGTTCTCGGTCTGCTGCAGGATGGCAGCGTCCCGGACGAAGTGCGAGATGACGTTCGGCGTATGATTTCGCTGCTGGTGCGCCAGGCGCAGCGGGCGTCGTATTCATCACCAGCCGGTGCGCACGGCGGCGCTGTGGTAGCCGCCTGACGGTGCTTCTTCACGCGTGGTCGTGGTGCCGTCTTATTTGTCCTACGACGGCACCTCGCGTATCCTGTTATCAGTGTACGTACAGTTAGAATGACGTTCCGCGAGTGACCTGATGTCGCTATACGGTCCCGATGGAGGGTTTCATGCCGTCGTTTACCCATTTGCACCTGCACACCGAGTTCTCGTTGCTCGATGGGTTGGGTCGCATCAACGACTACATGGCCAAGGCGACCGAGTACGGCATGAGCCACATCGCCCTGACTGATCACGGTGTCATGTACGGCGCGCTCGATTGGTATCGAGCGGCGAAGAGCCACGATCTCACGCCGATCGTCGGCGTCGAGGCCTACCTCGCGCCCGGAAGCATGACCGATCGTCAGACGCGCCAGAACTTCCACTTGCTGTTACTGGCTGAGAACGAGAAGGGCTATCGCAATCTGCTGAAGCTCTCGAGCAAAGCGAGCATCGATGGCTTCTATTACCGACCACGGATCGATCTTGAGCTTCTGAACGAGCTGCGCGATGGATTGATCTGCACTTCGGCATGTCTCGGTGGGCCGGTCGCGAACAACTACCTTGAGGCGAAGGATTCCGAAGCCGAGCGCATGGCAGCGTCGCTTGCCGAGATTTTCGGCACCGATCGCTTCTATCTGGAAGTTCAGGATCACGGCATGCCGGAGCAGCAGCGGGTCAATCGTCAACTGATCGACCTGGCGAAGCGTATGGGCTTACCGCTCGTCGCTTCGAACGATGTCCACTACGTCAATCAGGAAGACGCCGCGATGCAGGACGTACTCGTCTGCATCCAGACGAACGCGACGATTGACGATCCCAAACGGATGAAGATGGAATCGGATCAGCTCTATTTCAAGTCTCCGCAGGAGATGGAGCGTCTATTTGGGGATTTGCCGGAGGCGCTAGAGAATACGTGGCGAATTGCAGAACGCTGTGACTTGCAACTCGATTTTGACCGATTGCTTCTTCCTGATCCCGGCATCCCCGAAGGCGTCACACCGCAGCAACATCTTGCCGACCTGTGCTGGCGCGGATTGGCCGAGCGATACCATGACATAACGGATGAAGTCCGTCAGCGGCTCGAGTATGAGCTGTGGGTGATTGAGCAGACTGGCTTTGCCAGTTACATGCTGATTGTTCGAGACTTCGCCCAGTTCGCGCGAGATCGGCAGATCCCGTTTGGCGTGCGTGGCTCGGCAGCGGCCAGCATCGTTCTCTACACGCTTGGCATCACCGACATCGATCCAATCGCAAACCGACTCGTCTTCGAGCGCTTCCTGAACATTGAGCGCCGAGAGATGCCTGATATCGATATGGATTTCGCTGACAACCGCCGCCAGGAAGTGATCGACTACGTCGCTCAGAAGTATGGCCATGACCGCGTCGCCCAGATCATTACATTTGGAACGATGGGCGCGAAGGCGGCGGTGCGCGATGTCGGCCGCGCGATGGGGTGGTCGCCGATCGACGTCGACCGGGTTGCGCGGCTCATCCCGACGACGCTGGGCATGACGCTTGAGCGCGCACTGGTTGAGAGTAGCGAGCTGCGGACTCTGGCCGAGGAAGACGACCGTGTCCGAAAGATGATCGAGACTGCCCAGCACCTGGAGGGTATTTCGCGGCACGCCGGCACGCATGCTGCCGGTGTCGTCATTAGCGCCGAGCCTCTCGTCGAGCACGTTCCGCTGCAGCGTCCGGCGCGTGGAGACGTAAACGCGCTGCCGACGACCCAGTTCACAATGGAAAACGTGGCCGCAATCGGTCTGCTGAAGATGGATTTCCTCGGCCTCGCCAACCTGACCATTCTTGGTGAGGCGGTCGAAATCATCAAGCAGACACGTGGCGAGTCACTTGACCCAAAAGCGTTCCCGGATGGGGACACGCTGACCTACGAGCTGCTCAGTCAGGGCGAGACGTTTGGCGTCTTCCAGCTTGAGAGCGCCGGTATGCGCCGCGCCATCAAGGATCTCCGTCCCGGATCCGTCGCGGAGCTGTCGGCCATGGTCGCGCTGTATCGCCCCGGGCCGATGCAACACATTCCGACGTTCTGTCAGACCAAGCACGGCGAGCAGGAGATCCGCTATCCGCACCCGGACCTCGCCGAGATCCTTGACGAAACGTACGGCGTGATCGTCTATCAGGATCAGGTGCTGCTCATTGCTCAACGCTTTGCCGGCTACACGCTCGGTGAGGCCGACATCATGCGCAAGGCGATGGGCAAGAAGATTGCCGAGAAGATGCGCGCCGAGCGCGAGCGGTTTCGATCTGGAGCGATCGAGAAGGGCTACACGGCTGCCGACGCGGACAAGATCTTCGATCTGATCGAGCCGTTCGCGGGCTACGCGTTCAACAAGGCGCACGCCGTTTGCTACGGAACCATCGCGTACCAGACGGCATATCTGAAGGCGAACTATCCGGCGGAGTACATGACCGCTGTTCTGCGGCTGGCCCCAAGTCACCCATCGGGCTCGGCGGCTCGTGTTGCAGCCGCTGTTGCTGAGTGCGCCAAGCTTGGCATTCCCGTTCTCGGTCCGGACATCAATCACAGCGGTGTGAACTTCAATGTCGAAATGCTCGAAGACGGCCGGCAGGCGATCCGGTTCGGCCTCTCGATCGTCAAGAACGTGGGCGAAGCAGCGGTCGATGAGATCTGCCGCGTACGCGACGAGCTTCCAAATGCCGAGTTCGCGTCGCTCGAAGCGTTGTGCGATGCCGTGGATTACAACTTCCTGAACAAGCGCGTGATGGAGAGCCTGATTCGCGGCGGCGCGCTCGATTGTCTCGGTGAGCGTGGAAATCTTCTGGCGCGGCTCGATTCAGCGATGTCGTCGGCTCAGCGTACCCAGAAAGCTCGCGATCGCGGGCAGATGGGCCTATTCGGGGCGCTCATGGAGGAGCCGCCGGTGGTGATTCCGGCAGCATCGGATGAGCCAGCCCTGCCGAAGAAGCAGCTGCTTGCCTGGGAGAAGGAGTACCTCGGGACATATCTGAGCGAACACCCCCTGACCGAGGTGATTGCCGAAGTTCGGTCGCGAGGTGAACAGCATCAGCCAATCGGCGAGCTCGATCCAGAAATCGCCGGGCAGAACGTAAAGATTCTGGCCATCGTGGCCGGTGTCCGCAAGATGACGACGCGCACAAATCGAACGATGGCCGTCGCCCAGATGGAAGACCTTACCGGTTCAGTGGAGGTCGTCCTGTTCCCGGAGACGTTCGATCGTTACGGCGCACTGTGTAATGAGGATCAGATCCTCGTGATACGCGGTCGCGCAGATTCGCGCAACGACAGCATCCAGATCATCGCCGAAGACATCTCGCTTTATGAGCCTTCTGACGATCCGCCAGCGCCGCAGCCCGAGACGTTCGTCTGGCTCCGTTTGTCGGCCGCGCCAGACCGTGGCGACGAGGTTGAGAAGATGGAGCATCTGGCGCGATTGATGCGCGAGTTCCCGGGCGACGACGCCGTGATGATTGAAGTCGAGACGGAATCAGGCACAACTGTGCTGCGCTCGCGAATCCGCGTCGATTGGTGCCCTGATCTTGCCCAGGCGCTCTGCGATACGATCGGCAACGACAACGTGCGCTCGACCGTAGTCGAGCCGGCAGCGGTTCGAGGCGTCGGTCGCTAGCCGCGCACAGAGCGCCAACTTCTGTGCGCGACATATCCCATTAGCTATGAACCGGTGAGCGGATACGCGGCTACCGACGGCTGAGAACTCGCTCGAGCAGCCAGCGCGGATTCTCCCGCAGGACCGTTGCGAGGTCCGATTCCTGGATCCCCGCGCCGAGCGCGACACGCTGCTGGAACCCGACCGTCAGCAGGTCGGACGGCTCGTGCGCGTCGCTATTGACGATGAGCTTCGCGCCGGCACGTTCGGCGCAGCGCACGACATGGCCGTTGGTCAGCGAATGACCCCGTCGGGCGCTGACCTCCAGCAGCACGCCGCGATCGGCAGCCAGCGCTGCGTCCTCGTCAGTGAGAAGCCCGGGATGTGCCAGGATGTCGACATAACCACAGTCGATGGAGGCGTGGTTGGTGCCCTCCGGCACAGGTTCGACCGGCGTTTCCCCGTGAACGACGACGATCTCGGCGCCGGAGTCCCGGGCGAACCGGGCGGCTTCGCCGATTGCCTCGGCCGGAACGTGGGTAAGCTCGACACCGATGATCACCTTCAGTGGCCAGTGGCGTTCGATAATCTCCCGATCGCGACGTAGCTCATCTAGCAGGCGGGGCACGCCGCCAACACCCGTATGATCGGTCATGCCGAGGACAGCGTAGCCGTTCATCGCCGCGCGACGCGCCTGCTCCATCGGCGACAGGACGCCATCGGAGTAGAACGTGTGCGTGTGGAAATCGAACACTCCGGGGGATTCGTCAACGCTCATCTATTACTCTTTCGTCGGTGAGAGGTAACGCTGATAACCGGCGCCGGCCACAAGTGTGACAGCGCGACTTCAACATCATCGGCCAGGACGAGCGCGATGTCGTCGGGACCGATCGTGTTGAGAACGTGATCGACGGCCATTTCTTCATTAGGCGCATTCATCAGGATGGGCGGTACGGTCGCGCTTGCGATGCCTTCCTTGATGATCGACATGCGCGACGATTCTTCGTTATCGCCGTGGAGCATCGCGACGCCATGGATACCGCCCAGGATGCGACCCGCTTCGGGTAGCTCCACAGCCGACAGGCGCGGAAGGCTGCCGCAAACAACGAGCGTCCGCCGATGGGGGACGTGTCGAATGCTGCGGGCGATCTGGCGCAAGGTCGTGACGAGCTCAGGTGAATCGACGATAACCAGCGCGCCGTTGTATCTGAGGACGTTCGACGCACCGGGCAGTGTTGCCGGATCCGTAGCAAAGTCGGCGAGAGCTGATCGGATGAGCAGCGGATCGATCCCGACCGCGACGGCCGCCGAAATCGCTGCCATGAGATTCTGAATCTGGAACAGCAACGTGCCCTGCAGCGTCGCCGGGACAGTCATGTAGTCCAGAATGACAGTCTGATCGTGCTGGTCGCCAACGACAATTGCGCCATTGGCTGCCCAGCAGGCTCGTCCACCCTCAGCCAGATGGCGCTGGATTTGTGGATTGTCGGCATGCAGGGCATACAGGAACGTATCGCAGCTGGCGTGCAGCGCAACATTGGTGATGTCATAGTCGTCGGCATTGACGATGAGTAGCCCGTCGTCACGCATTGAGGTGATGACAATGTCCAGTGCGCGCCGTTCCCGGCTGGCTTCCTCGGAGAGCAGGCATGCTTCGTTGTTACCACACAGGGTCGTCAGAATGCCGATGGGGTAGGTGCGAGGTGGAAGACCAGCGCCGATGACCGTCTCGGCCGTCATCTCTTGCATCACGACGCGGAGTTCGCCGTAGCGAGCCGCGAGAAGCACGCGCGACCACGGACCGAGCTCGCCATCCTGCAGGTCACCGTCAACGTAGACGCCCGATGACAACCACTGCGCTGAAGGCCAACCGGCGAGGCCAAAGATTTTGGTGAGCATCCAGCCTATTGTGGATTTCCCGGAGGTTCCTGCCAGCGAAATGAGCGGCAACGCGTCGGGACCATGCCAATTCGGCCGTGATATACGTGATCCGGCATCTCTCATCGTCGTGTCGGTCACTCGTACATACTCCTACGTGATCATCACGGACTGTGTTCGCTGTTTTGGCGCTCGCGAAACTTGGCAACGAGCGCTCGCACAGCGCGTCCCCGATGAGAAACCCGGTTCTTCTCAGCAATTGTCAGTTCGGCCAGCGTGCGGCCCGTATACTCCGGCGCTTCGGGATCGTGGATCTCGAATAACGGGTCGTACCCGAAGCCACCGGACCCGCGAGCATCCTCGCGGATCGTGCCCTCGACCTGGCCTTCGGCGACGATCTCGTCGCCATTGCGCGCGACAAATGCAGCGGCAGAGACGAAGCGTCCCGCCCGCTGATCTGGTGAAACGTTCGCCATACGGCGCAGTAGCTCGGCGTTGTTTTGCGCGTCGGTTGCATCGTCGCCGGAAAAGCGCGCTGATCTCACGCCGGGAGCGCCATCGAGCGCATCCACGACGAGGCCAGAATCGTCAGCAATCGCGCCGTCTGCATATGCTGCTGCGTGTCGGGCCTTTATCAGCGCGTTCTCGGCAAACGTTGATCCGTTCTCTTCGGGAGATTCAAGTCCTGCGTCGGCCATCGACACAAGCTCGATGGATGTCGGAAGAAGCTCGCGCAGCTCGGCGAGCTTTCCCGCGTTGTTCGTTGCCACGATTACTCGCACAGTATCGTTGACTTTCCATTCCCGACTGCGCTGTTGAGCGCTGGCCCGAACAGGTCTACGGCGTTCCTCGTCGTTGCTGCCGCAACCTGGCCGATCTCCACTTCCTTCAGGAGCGCCAGCGTCTCGGCTGCGTCGATCATAAGCGCTGGCTCGTTTCGACGCCCTCGTCGCCGTTGTGGCGCGAGGTACGGCGCGTCAGTTTCCAGAACCAGACGCTCTAGCGGTGCCGTGCGGATCGCTTCCCTGATCGCGTCCGATCGCTTGTAGGTGGCGACGCCACCGATACCGAGATACATGCCAAGATCCAGACACGCATGCGCGAAGGCCGCGTCGCCAGAAAAGCAGTGCATCACGCCACGAACAGGTCCCTCGGCGGCAAGCAGCTCAAGGACATCGTCCTCAGCTTCGCGCTGGTGAATTACCACCGGCAAATCCAGCTCCCGAGCGAGCCGGATCTGCGCGACAAATGCGGCGCGTTGCATGGTCGGGTCGGCATGGTCGCGGAAGTAGTCCAGCCCGATCTCGCCGATTGCCACGGTGCCGACGACCTGCGCCTCGCGCGCTATCGCCGAGACCAGGCCGTCCGTCCATTCGGAGGCGTTGTTCGGATGGAGCCCGACGGCACGCACCATGGAAGGATGACGCCGCATAAGCTCTGCCGTCGATTCCCAGCGCTGCGGGTTGAAGCCGATGAGGACAAAGGCAACTACCCCAACACTCGTCGCCCGGTCGATCACCGCCTCGCGATCGGCATCGAATTCCGGCAGATCGAGGTGCAGATGGGTATCGACGAACACGGCGCTCATTTCACTGTCACGCTCTTGGCCAGGTTGCGCGGCTTGTCAGGGTCCAGCCCTCGGCGCAGCGCGAGCTGGTAGCCCAGCATCTGCGCGGGCGGTGCCATGACGAGCGGCGAAGCGTCGCCGACGTCTGTCATGGGAAGGTGGATGTCGAACACTTCATCGTTCTCCGGTGAGATGCCGATGATCAATCCACCGCGAGCCTTCAGCTCCATCGCGCCGGAGATGATGTCGGTTCGCGTCTCATCCAATGGCGAGTACACAATGCAGGGGGTGCCGTCTTCGATTAGCGCGATGACCCCGTGCTTCAGCTCGCCGCCGGCAAATCCTTCGGCGTGCAGGTACGAGACTTCTTTGATCTTCAGGGCTGCTTCGAGCGCTGTCGGGTAGGAGAGGCCGCGTCCGATAACGAACATGTGAGCCCGATCGTTGATGCGGTCGGCAACCTCGATCACGCGATCGACATAGCTCGGAGTCAAGGCTGCCTGTACGCCATCAACCGCCCGCCAGAGCAGATCGCGACCGACGTGCTCTGAGCCATTCAGTACATGGGCGGTCAGCAGAAGCGTCGCCACCTTCGCCGTGTAGGCCTTTGTCGAAAGGACGCACTGCTCGGGGCCGGCGTCGAGATGGACGGTGAAGTCGGCAATGCGGTCGAGCGTCGAACCCTTGACGTTGACGAGGGCGACGATCTTCGCGCCGCGCTCGCGGGCAGCAAGCACTGGCTCGATCACATCGACCGTTTCACCGGACTGCGACAACGCCACGACGAGCGAGCGATCGGTGAGGAAATGCTCCTGGTACTCAAACTCGCTGCCGACAACGAAATTGACATGGCGATGTGCGATTCGCGAGAAGAGGTAGCTGCCGGTTAGCGCCGCATACGATGCTGTTCCGCAACCAACGAGGAACGTTCCGTAGGAGTCGCGGATCATGCCAGCCAGCTGATGGATGTCGGCAATCTTGTCTCGCGCGATGTGCTCGATCACGCCGGGCTGCTCGTTCATCTCCTTGAGCATGAAGTGTGGGTAGCCACCCAGGTCTGCCGAGCCTTCGTCGAACGGAATATCGGTCCAGTCGAGCGGGATTGGGCTACTGTCGCGCACGTCGACCGAGACGATTCCGCTATGTGAGAGCTGGACGAGCTGATAGTCCTCCAGATACGAGACCGTGTCGGCATGTCCGGCCAGCGCAAGCGTGTCAGATGCGATAAAGGAACCTCGACCATTACGGCCCACGACGAGCGGCGACACGTGCTTTACAGCAGTCAGCGTGCGCGACCAGCGGTCGAGGATGATAATCGCGTTGAGTCCGCGCAGCTGCATGAACGCTCCCGCGACCGCGGCCCGGACCGCCTCAGGCGATTCGGAATCGCCGAGCGCCTTACTGACAAGATGGGCGACGACCTCAGTGTCTGTGTCGCTAACGAAGTGGTAGCCATCCTCGACGAGAGTGGCGCGCAGCGACCGGAAGTTCTCGATGATGCCGTTATGGATGACCGCGATTCGGCCGGTTGAGTCTCGAATTGGGTGAGCGTTGGCGTAATTCACACCGCCGTGCGTTGCCCAACGCGTATGGCCGAAACCGATATCAGACGCCGGAAGATCCAGCATTGATGTGCCGATCTTGCCGACACTCTTTTCAATCTCGATATGGCCGTTGACGCCGACTGCGACACCCCACGAGTCGTAGCCTCGATACTCCAGGCGCTTCAATGCCTGGAGCACCATGTCACCCGTGTCTGCCTCAGCGCCAACGTAACCGAAAATTCCGCACATGCGCGCATCCCTTCGACCCGTCCGCTCCTGCGGGTGGGTTCGATCTTCAAGATGATAATGTCATTGGAAGCGCGACGGGAAAGCGAGAACTCTATGCGGTTCTCCATCTGCACGCGGGCGTTGCTTGTTCGGCAAATCACTCTGCCGGTTTCCAACGCTCCTGCGGGTGTGCAACCCGGAAGGCCATCCGCCGAATGGTTCGATGAGGCCTTCTCCTCGTCACCTCACGCCTCCACGTGAGGCCAGGCGCTACGACATCGAATCGATGATCACGGCGCGCGTTCCGACCCCACTATACTCGCCGCCCGAAGGACCGACAAGACTTCGCGGGACGGAAGCGTCGAACGTACGATATACTCAGATCGCTGGCCGATCGGGTGCCGCGGAGATGCATGAACGATCAAACCAGTCAGGAACCGATCCTCTTTTGGCCGGGATGTACATCCACCCCGGTTCTTCCTCACACCTACCAATATGATGTCTTTTTGATACGGCAGAGAGGGTACGGCACGCGCGCGTGATCGAACGCTACACGCTGCCCGAAATGGGCGCGATCTGGAGTGATCAACATAAGATCGACCGCTGGCTAGCGGTTGAAATCGCGGTCTGCGAGGCCTGGGCGCGGCGCGGGGTGATCCCCGAAGACGCAATGCCCGCCATACGCCAGGCGACCTGCGATGTCGAGCGGATGAAGGAGATCGAGCGCGAGACTGACCACGACGTCATCGCATTTCTCCGCGCGACCGGCGAGACGGTGGGGGAGGCCGCTCGCTTCATTCATCTCGGGCTGACGAGCTCCGACGTGATTGATACCGCTCTCGCAATACAGACGGTCGATGCGCTCGACCAGATCCTCATCAGAGTCGATCAGGCGATCGAAGCCGTTGGTCTCCAGGCGCTTGAGCACCGCTCGACTCTGATGATTGGCCGCACGCACGGCGTCCATGCCGAACCGATCACCTTCGGATTCAAGCTCACCGTCTGGTACGACGAATTGCGGCGCAATCGGACGCGGCTGATTGCGGCTCGCGAGGCGATTCGGGTCGGCAAGATCAGTGGCGCAGTTGGCACGCATGCCAACGTCCCGCCCGATGTCGAAGATGATGTCTGCGCTGAGCTCGGGCTTGCTGTTGCGCCAGTCTCCACCCAGATTATCCAGCGCGACCGTCACGCCGAGGTCATTTCGGCGTTGGCGCTGCTCGCCTCATCACTGGACAAGTTCGCCGTTGAAATCCGGCATCTCGCGCGAACCGAGGTTCGCGAGCTGGAAGAAGCGTTTGATCCGGGGAATCAGGGCTCGTCTGCTATGCCGCACAAGCGCAATCCGCACGAAAGCGAGCGCCTCAGCGGACTCGCTCGTCTCGTTCGCGGGTACGCCGTGACGGCGCTGGAAAACGTCGTTCTCTGGCACGAGCGCGACATCTCGAACTCATCGGCGGAGCGCGTCATCTTCCCGGACGCCTTCATCGTTGTTGACTACATGCTGCATCTCTTCACCGAACTTGTTAGCAACTGGGTCGTCTATCCTGAGCGCATGCAGCAGAACCTCGATGCGACGGGCGGTGCGATCTTTTCGCAGCGGGCCATGCTCGCGCTCGTCGCCGCCGGCCTGGACCGCCAGGTCGCCTACAAGATCATTCAGCGCAATGCCATGCGTGCCTGGGACGAAGGCGGGCATCTGCGCGACTATCTCAAGGACGAGCCGGAGGTCGCTTCGCGCCTGACTGCTGAGGAGATCGACGATCTATTCGACTACGGCTATCACCTGCAGCACATCGACCGCGCTTTCGAGCGTGTCGGGCTGCTGGAGCCGGCGCAAGCAACGGCAGGAGCGGCGTCGTGACGACACCGCTCCGCGAGATATCCATTCCAACATTACGCAAGTTTCGCAGTGGCAAGGTTCGCGACACGTACGACCTCGGCGACCAGCTCCTGATGGTCGCGTCGGATCGCGTCTCGGCGTTTGACGTCATCCTGCCGGACGCGATACCCGACAAGGGCCGCGTCCTGACGATGCTGTCGTCGTGGTGGTTCCGCCAGACAGATGCGATCGCTCCCAACCACCTGCTTTCCACTGACGTTGATGATCTTCCGGAGGCAGTCCAGCCGTATCGTGAGGTGCTGCGCGATCGGTTCATGCTGGTGCGCAAAGCGGAGCGCATTGATATCGAATGCGTCGTACGGGGCTATCTGGCCGGTTCCGGCTGGGCCGAGTACCAGCGCTCGCGCACCGTGTGTGGCGAAAAGCTGCCAGATGGACTTGTCGAGAGTTCGGCACTCCCAAATCCGATCTTCACGCCGGCTGCGAAAGTCGACGATGGCCACGATGAGAACATCACGTTTGGCGAGGTCGAGCGCCGCGTTGGCAAGGACGTTGCCCGCCGGCTGCGCGATGCCTCGATGGCGCTCTACGCCTTTGCTGAGCGCAAGGCGCGGCAGCAAGGCATTCTCATCGCCGACACGAAGTTCGAGTTCGGCCTGATCGACAAACAGCTCATCGTCATTGACGAGATGCTGACGCCGGACTCTTCGCGCTTCTGGGATGCGAGTCTGTACGAGCCGGGGCGCTCGCAAGACAGCCTCGATAAGCAACCGATTCGCGACTGGCTGGAGGCATCAGGCTGGAACAAGACACCACCTGCGCCGCCGCTACCGCCGGGCGTGATCGAGGCAACCACTCGTCGGTATCGATCAGCGTATGAACGTCTGACAGGATTGGAGTTTCCGACAGCGTGAGTGTTGTGACGAACACCGGGGAACCGACGCTCAGCCATTCGTACCTCGCTGAGGTATTCATTTCTCTCAAGCCGGTCGTGAACGACCCGGAAGGGCTGGCCATTCGCGCAGGGCTGCATTCCCTGGGCTATGACGGCGTCGAAAGCGTGCGCGCAGGCAAGTACCTGCGACTCACGGTAACCGCAGATACAAAGGCCGATGCCGAGGCCGAAGTCGCGCGGATGTGCGACCAGTTGCTGGCAAATCCTGTCATGGAAACTTATCGCGTAACAGTGACGGCATTGGCCGACCATTAGGGAGAGTGTGATGCGTTTCGGGGTCGTGATTTTCCCTGGCTCGAACGGGGACCACGACGCGTTGTCCGCCGTCGAGCTTGGCCTCGGTGATGAGGTCGTGCCGATCTGGCATAAGGAGCGCTCGGTCGATCACGTCGATGCGCTGCTGATTCCTGGCGGCTTCTCGTATGGCGACTATCTGCGTGCCGGAGCGATTGCGCGTTTTTCGCCGATCATGGATGCAGTGACTGAATTTGCCAACGCTGGCGGGCCGGTGCTCGGAATCTGCAATGGCTTCCAGATTCTGACCGAAGCGCACTTGCTGCCCGGCGCATTGCTGCGAAACGGCAGCCTGCATTTCGTCTGCACCTGGGTCTACGTGCGCGTCGAGTCGGATCGCACGCCCTTTACGGCTGACATCGACCCCGGCTCTGTCCTGCGCCTACCGATCGCGCATGGCCAGGGGCGCTACTTTGTGACGCCGGAGCAGTATGACGACCTGGTCACGAACGACCAGATCGTCTTCCGCTACTCGGATGCACGCGGAGAAGTCCACGACGACCACAATCCGAACGCCTCTATCGACCACATCGCCGGCGTCTCAAACGTGCGCGGCAACGTCGTCGGGCTGATGCCGCACCCCGAGCGGGCCTACGATCTGGGCATTGGTGGCGATGACGGGCTGCGAGTATTGCGTGCGGCTCGTCAGGCTGTGATTCAGGCGGTGCGAGCGTGAGCGAACAGGTCACCGATGAGGTTCTGCGCGAAGTCGCGCTGACTCGCGCCGAGTACGATCAGGTCGTCGAGCTCCTTGGACGCGCGCCGAGCGATGTAGAGCTCGGCATGTTTGGCGCAATGTGGAGCGAGCATTGCGGCTACAAGAACTCGCGTCCGCTTCTGAAGAACTTCCCGACCGAGGGTGAGCGCGTGCTGCAGGGGCCGGGCGAAAACGCCGGAGCCGTCGATATCGGCGAGAACCTCGCTGTCGTCTTCAAGATCGAATCGCACAACCACCCGTCTGCAGTCGAGCCATACGAGGGCGCTGCCACCGGTGTCGGCGGCATCGTCCGCGACATCTTCACGATGGGCGCGCGGCCGATTGCTCTATTGAACTCACTGCGCTTCGGTCCGCTGGATGTGCCACGCAACCAGTACCTGTTCGGCGGTGTCGTTGGTGGCATCGGCGGCTATGGCAACTGTCTCGGTATTCCGACTGTCGCTGGCGACATCTTTTTCGACGAACGGTACAACGGCAATCCGCTGGTGAATGCGATGGCCGTCGGCATCGTTGAGCACGACAAGATCATGCGCGCGACAGCGTCGGGCGTTGGCAACCTTGTCGTTCTTGTCGGCGCTGACACAGGCCGCGACGGCATTCACGGCGCGACGTTCGCATCGGTTGAGAACCCGGAAGAGTCACATCGCGGCGTCGTTCAGGTCGGCAATCCGTTTCTGGAGAAGCTGCTGCTGGAAGCATGTCTTGAAGCACTTGAGGTGCCCGGCGTTGTCGCTATGCAGGATCTCGGCGCGGCCGGCCTGACTTCGTCGTCAGTAGAAGTCGCGAGCAAGGGCGGGCTCGGCATCGAGATCGATGTCCAGAAGGTCAGCCGACGCGAAGAAGGCATGACCGCCTACGAAGTCATGCTCTCCGAGAGTCAGGAGCGCATGCTCATCATCGTTGAGCCAGATTCGCTGCCGGCGCTGGTCGAGATCTTCGAGCGCTGGGACTTGCACTCCGACGTTATCGGGACGGTGACATCTGACGGCAACGTCCGCATCCTTGATGGTGACGAGGTCGTCGCCGACGTTCCTGGCACGTACTACACAGATGAGTGCCCGACCTATGTCCGCGATGGCTTTGAGTCAGCGCGGATCGCGGCGGCTCGAGCCACTGATGTCTCGCGGTGGGACAACGTGAAGGCTGAGTCGGTCTTCTCGACGCTCAGCACGCTGCTCGCAAGCCCGAACATCTGCTCACGCCGCTCGGTCGTCAGCACCTACGATCACACGATTCTGTCCAATACGGTCGTGCCGCCGATGGCTGCCGACGCAGCTATCGTGCGCGTGAAGGGGACGTCGCTCGGCCTGGCAGTAAAGACCGATTGCAACCCGCGGTACGTCTACCTCGACCCGCATCTGGGTGGCCAGCATGCCGTGGCAGAGGCCGCGCGCAACGTGTCCTGCACCGGCGCCACGCCGATAGCGCTGACCAACTGCCTGAACTTTGGATCGCCAGAAAAACCGGAGGGCTACTTCCAGCTCCAGCAGGCGATTCTCGGAATGGCTGAGGTCGCGGGTGCGCTCGGCACGCCGGTCGTAAGTGGCAACGTCAGCCTGTACAACGAGTCGGGCGACGAGGCGATTCTGCCGACACCGACGATTGGTATCGTCGGGCTTCTGGAGAATGTCAACCAGCACGTCGGTATGTCCGCCAGCGCTGGCAGTGAACTATGGCTCATTGGCAGCCAGGTGGCTGGGCTTGGTGCATCAGAGTATCTGGCCGCTGTGCACGGCAAGACTGTCGGTGCACCGCCGCCGCTGGACATCGAGCTGGAAGCAGGCGTGCAGTCACTCACGCGCAGCCTGATTCAGGATGGCGTTGCTCTGGCCGCGCACGACACGTCCGAAGGTGGGTTGCTGGTTGCCGTTGCCGAGATGCTGTTCGGCCATGGTGTTGGTGTCTCGCTTGAGCTTTCCGAGATTCTCGCAGCAAACGACGGCAGCCTCGCGCGCGCATTCTTCGGGGAATCAGCGTCGCGGGTGATTGTTGCAATAAGTCCGGACAATGCCGCGACATTGCAGGAGCGCGCCGGCAAAGCCGGGGTTGCTGCCGTCAGAATCGGCATCACCGGAGGCAGCGATCTGGCGATTGATGGCGTTGGCACCATTTCCATCAGTGAGCTGAAGTATCAGTGGAGCACCGGATTCGATCGTCAGGCAGCGGATAGCAAATAGGCTCGGCATTCGGGAGCGCGAGACAGACGGGTAGACGGCAGATGTACCTACATGACGACAAGCCGGCCGAGGAATGCGGGATCTTCGGAGTCTACGCGCCTGGCGCTGATGTCGCCCGCATGACCTTTTTCGGTCTCTTCGCCCTCCAGCATCGCGGGCAGGAGAGCGCCGGTATCGCCGTATCCCACGATGGCGAAGTTCGTTTGCGCAAGCGCCTCGGGCTGGTGGCGAACGCGTTCTCGGAGTCCGACCTGCGCTTCCTGCCCGGACAGATGGCGGTAGGACATACTCGCTACTCGACGACAGGCTCGACGATGCCGGAGAACGCCGGACCGATGGCCGCCGAAAGCGATCTCGGTACGATCGTCGTCGCCCACAACGGCAACATCGTGAACGCTACTGAGCTTCACAATGCACTCACCGCCGACGGTGTCCGCTTGCAAACGTCGACCGACTCCGAAGTGATGACGCATCTCATCGCTCGCAGCCCAGGGTCGACGATCCTTGAGAAGCTTTCGGTTGCGCTTCCACAGTTGGAGGGCGCGTTCAGCCTGGCGATTCTGACACCGACACGCATCGTGGCCGTGCGTGATCCGAACGGTATCCGACCGCTCTGTCTCGGCCGCCTTGATGATGGCTGGGTCGTAGCGTCGGAGACCTGTGCGCTGGCAACGGTCGGCGCGCGGTTCGAGCGCGAGATCGAGCCGGGCGAGATCGTCAGCATCAGCGCCAGTGGCGTCCATTCGACATCGATCGAGCGCCTGAGCCGCAGCAAGCTGTGCGTTTTCGAGCTCATCTACTTCGCGCGACCCGACTCGATGATGCGCGGCGAGCGACTGTACCTCGTTCGGCAGCGCATGGGTGCCGAGCTGGCGCGGGAGCAGCCGGTTGATGCCGATGTTGTGGTCGGCATTCCCGACTCAGCAACGCCGGCTGCCATCGGGTTCGCCCGCGAATCCGGCATTCCATACTCTGAGGGCCTGATTAAGAACCGATACATCGGTCGGACGTTTATCCAGCCTGACCAGCGCTTGCGCGAGGTCGGTGTGCGGCTGAAGCTGAATGCGCTGCCTGAAGTCGTTGAAGGTAAACGTGTCGTACTCGTCGATGACACGATCGTACGCGGCACGACCAGCCGCCCCGTTGTGAACCTGATCCGGGACGCTGGCGCGAAGGAAGTCCACATGCGTGTGCATGCGCCGCCGGTCGTCTGGCCGTGCTTTCTCGGCGTCGATATGGCCACTCGGGAAGAGCTCATCGCTGCCAACAAGACGATTGACGAGATTCGAGAAGTGATAAACGCGGACTCTCTTGGCTATCTGTCGCTGGACGGCCTGTTCAAGGCGATTGGGCAGCCGAGCGATCAGTTCTGCTCTGCCTGCCTGACTGGTACCTATCCGGTCGATATTAGCGGCGTCGCCGGGAAGATGGCCCTTGAGCGTGCGGTCACATAGGGCGAGAAATCGCGATATGTCAGTCGCGGTAGTGGTACAGTGACGCGGCGTGATTGTTGGTGTCGTGAGGGTGGAGGGGGCGCAATGAAGCGGACAGCGCTGGCCGAAAAGCATGAGCAGCTTGGCGCTCGAATGGTTGACTTCGCCGGCTGGTACATGCCCGTTCAGTATTCAGGCATCATCGAGGAGCATAAGGCGGTGCGAACCGCGGCGGGCCTCTTTGATCTTGGGCACATGGGGCAAGTGGAAGTCACCGGTAATGACGCTCTGGCATTCCTGAATTACATCGGCTCGAATGACATCAGTGGTCTGGAGCCGGGCGCAGCTATTTACTCGCTGATGCTCAACCCGAACGGTGGCGTAATCGACGACATCATTATCTACCGACACCCCAGCGGCGTCGGTTACTTCGTTGTCATCAACGCGTCGAATACCGACAAGGATGTTGCCTGGCTGCAGGAGCAAGCTGCCAAGCGCGACGACCTGGACGTGAACGTCAACCACATCTCGGAATCAACTGGCATGATCGCGATTCAGGGGCCGAACGCCGCGGAGATTGTCAGCGAGCTGTCGTCTGTTGACCTTAGCGACATGGCGCATTTCTCCATGCGCGAAACGCGGATCGCCGGAGTCGAATGTCTGGCGGGTCGCACTGGATACACCGGCGAAGATGGCTGGGAGTTCTACTTCCCGGTCGATCAGAGCGCAACCGTCTGGGATGCGCTTATGGCCGCCGGGCAGGATCATGGTCTCAAGCCCATTGGGCTCGGCGCGCGGGACACTCTGCGCCTCGAAGCCCGCATGCCGCTCTATGGCAACGAGATGGATGATGAGACCAACCCGTACGACGCCGGACTCGGCTGGGCCGTCAAGCTCGATCGAGACGATTTCATCGGCCGGGACGCGCTAGTGGCGGCGCGCGAAAAGGGCATCACCCGTCGAACGGTCGGCTTCAAGATGGTCGAGCGCGGGGGTGTTCCACGCACGCATTACGAGATCCAGGTAGATGGCAAGCCGGTCGGCCACGTGACAAGCGGCACGGCGTCGCCGACGCTAGGCGAGAACATTGGCCTTGCGATAATTGACAAGGAATATGCGGGCGCGGGCAAGCCGTTGGATATTATGATTCGTGGCAAGGCCGTGAAGGCCGAACAGGTCAAGATGCCGTTCTACAAGCGCGGCGCCTAGGCTGGGGTTCCCGAGGTGTCGCGCGGCTGTGCGCGACTGAGAAGAGGTTGGGAGGACGGTTCATGGACATTCCCAAGGATTACAAGTTCACCAAGACGCACGAGTGGGTCAAAGTCGACGGCGACGTCGTAACGATCGGCATCAGCGATTTCGCGCAAGCCGAGCTCGGCGACATCACCTATCTTGAGCTTCCCGCCGTCGGCCAGTCGATCAACAAGGCCGATCCGCTGGGTGTTATCGAGTCGGTCAAGGCCGCATCGGACGTCTATTCGCCGGTGAGCGGCGAAATCGTCGAAGAGAACAGCAACGTCATCGATGCACCAGAGCTCGTCAACTCCTCACCGTATGACGATGCGTGGCTGGTGAAAATTCGCATCAGCGACCCGAGCCAGCTCGAAGAGCTGATGGATTCGGGAGAATATTCGAAGCTCGTCGCCGAGTCGGGCGGTCACTAGCCAGCAAGCATGCCGGACACCCGCAAGGTACCGGCCGGAGGATGGGATGACCTTTAATCCACATACCAAGGAGGATCGCGAGGCGATGCTGGCGGCCGTTGGCGCCGCGAACATCGAGTCTCTGTTTTCCGCGATTCCTGAAGACGTGCGCTTCCCTAAGCTCAATCTGCCCCGCACCTTGTCGGAGCAGGAGGCATTCCGACGCCTGAGCGAGCTCGCGGCGAAGAACCTGAATACGATTGAACATCCCAGCTTCCTGGGAGCCGGCCTGTATTCGCATTACGTTCCCGCAGCGGTGCAGCAAATCCTCTTCCGTGGCGAGTTCTATACCGCCTATACCCCGTACCAGCCGGAAGTTGCCCAGGGAACGCTGCAGGCGATCTACGAGTACCAGACGATGATCGCCAACCTCACCGGTATGGAAGTATCCAACGCATCGCTCTATGACGGCGCGACGGCGCTCGCTGAGGGAGCGCTGCTGACGGTGTCGCTGCCACGCAAGCGCACGCGTATCGTCCTCGCCGGCACTGTGCATCCAAATTATCGTGAGGTGGTGCGCACATACACCGGAGGGCTGGGGCTAGAGATCGTCGAGTTGCCAATTCCAGCTAACGGACTGGCGACGAACGCATCTGAATTCGACGAGTATCTTGATGACAACCTCGCCTGCCTCGTCGTGCAGTATCCGAACTTCTTCGGCACGATCGAGGATATTGCAGCGTTCGCCGAGAAGGCTCACAGCGTTGGTGGTAACCTCGTTGTCTCGACCTACCCAACCTCGCTCGGCCTGCTGAAGCCACCAGGCGAATTCGGTGCCGACGTCGTGACCGGCGAAGGGCAGTCGCTCGGCAACGCACAGTCGTTTGGCGGGCCGGTCGTCGGGCTGCTTGCGACGCGCAGCAAGCTGGTGCGCCAGATGCCGGGCCGCCTCGCCGGCATCGCCTATGACACCGAGGGCAAGCGCGGCTTCGTCCTCGCGCTGCAGACACGCGAGCAGCATATCCGGCGCGAGAAGGCGACCAGCAACATCTGCACGAACCAGGGACTGATGGCGCTGGCAGCAGCAGTCTATCTATCGACACTCGGTCCGCAGGGTTTGAAGCAGATCGCGACGCTCTGCTACCAGAACGCGCACTACCTCGCCTCACAATTGACAGCAACCGGCAAGTTCGAGCTGCTGAACGACGGCCAGTTCTTCAATGAGTTCACTGTGCGCTCATCGGAAGCGCCTGCACAGCTGAACGCGCGTCTGCGCGAGGCTGGCATCATCGGCGGCTACGACCTCGGCAAGGTCGATCCGGCGCTCGATGGACAGCTGCTCCTCGCTGCAACCGAGATGACCGGTCGAGACGCAATCGATCGATTCGTCGACGTCGCCTCCGCATAGCGCCTGTTCCACGATATCGCTGCCCGAGCGTTACGATCGCTCGGGCTTTTTCCTTTTCCAGTCCTCCGTCAGTTGGTCGCTGATAGAATTGATCTGACGGCGCATTGTCTTCTCGACTAAAGGCATTTCTCTACGTGAAACCACTCGTTGCGATCGTTGGCCGGCCCAACACCGGAAAATCGACGCTGTTCAACCGGTTGGTAGGCGAGCGTCGATCGATTGTGTCCGACGTTCCCGGCACAACCCGTGACCGGCTCTATGGCGACACCGAATGGCAGGGTGTCGAGTTTTCGATTATCGACACCGGTGGGCTGCAGGATGACGATGAGCTCGGCCAACTGACGACGCGCCAGATCGGCGAGCGCACGCAGTCGCAAGCGCGCATCGCGATCGATGAATCGGACGTTATTCTGTTCCTCGTCGATGGTAAGGCGGGTCTCACCGCCGCCGACCTTGACGTCGCCGAAACGATTCGTCAGTCGAGCAAGCCAGTCATTCTCGGCGTTAACAAGACTGAGAACGAAGCGCGCCGCGAGCTGGCCTACGAGTTCTACGAGCTTGCGCTGGGCGACCCAATCCCGTTTTCGTCGCTGCACGGCATCGGCACCGGCGATCTGCTGGACGAGATCGTCCGGCGGCTGCCGCGTGCCGACGAGGTCGAGGAGGAGACGGAAACTCCGGCTATCGCGATCGTTGGCCGCCCGAACGTCGGCAAGTCAGCACTACTGAATGCCTTAATCGGCTCAGAGCGATCGATTGTCGCTGACATGCCCGGCACGACGCGCGACACAATCGATACCGTCGTCGACTGGGCCGGCAACCGCGTGCTGCTGATCGACACGGCCGGCATTCGTCGCCGGGGACGGATCGAGAGCGGCATCGAGAAATACAGCGTGCTGCGCTCTGAACGCGCGGTCGATCGCGCCGATGTCGCACTGGTGGTGATAGATGCTGAAGAGGGCTTCACAGCGCAGGATCAGCACATCGCCGGTTACGTGGTCGAGCAGGGCAAGGGTCTCGTTCTCGTCGTTAATAAGTGGGACGCGATCACCAAAGACGACAAGACTATGGACGAGTATCGAAAGAAGGCCGCTGAGTTCTTCAACTTCGCGCCGTGGGCACCGCTCGTGTTTGTGTCGGCGCTCTCCGGACAGCGCGTCAACCAGATCATCGAGATTGCGCTCCACGTTATCGGGGAGCGAGTCAAGCGCATCAGCACCGGCGAGCTCAACCGACTTGTGCGCGACGCCGTTGCGAAGCACCCGCCACCTTCCAAGGCGGGCAAATGGCTCAAGTTCTATTACGCAACGCAAGGCGGGGTGAATCCACCGCGGTTCATATTCTTCTGTAACGACCCTCGTGCGGTACATTTTTCGTATGAGCGTTACCTTGAGAACCAGATCCGCGATTACTACCAGTTCGATGGCACGCCGATCGTGCTGCAGTTCCGCGGCCGACGACGCGATGACTAGGAGCCGAGCATGACGCAGGTGCTCGTGCTAGTTGCTGCCTATCTGATTGGCACACTACCGACTGGCTACGTGCTGACCCGCTTCCTTGCCGGCGTCGATCTTCGCAGCGTCGGAAGCGGTGGCACGGGCGCCACGAACGCGCAGCGTGCGCTCGGCACGAAGTGGGGCATCATCGTCGCGATCGTCGATGTCCTCAAGGGTGTTGCAGCAATCGTCCTGGCGCGTGTCGCCGGAGTGGATGACGCGTGGGTGGCAGCCAGCGGCGCGGCAGTCATTGCCGGGCATTGCTGGCCGGTCTGGTTGCGCTTTCGCGGTGGAAAGGGCGTTGCGACCGGTGCGGGCGCTGCGCTGGCGCTGTCACTGTGGAGCGTCGCCCTGATCCCGGTCATGGTCATTCCGATTGCGCTGACGCGGTACGTGTCGCTCGGCTCGGTCCTCGCAGCGCTCGCAACGCCGGTAATGATGGCCATCCTCGCTGCTGCGGACGTTGTGCCCTGGTCGTACGTCGGTTTCGGAGTCGTTGCCGCGGCGATCATCGTGTTCCGCCATCGTGCCAACATCGACCGACTCATTCATGGGACCGAACGGAAGCTCGGGCGAAAGCCATCTGATGTTCAGACCGTAGCGTAATCGCATGGAGGGGAAGAGGGAATCGGAGTGGATATGAGCACGCTCGCAAAAGCAGATCCCAAGATCGCTGAAGTGATCAAGAACGAGGAACGCCGACAGTCATCAACCATTGAGCTTATTGCATCGGAGAATTTCACCAGCGCGGCCGTGATGGAGGCTGTTGGTAGCGTCCTGACCAACAAGTACGCCGAGGGTCTTCCGGGCAAGCGCTACTACGGCGGGTGTGAGTTTGTCGACGTTGCCGAGAATCTGGCGATTGAGCGCGTCTGCAAGCTCTTCGGCGCTGAGCACGCCAACGTTCAGCCGCACTCCGGCGCATCGGCGAACCTCGCGGCATACCTCTCCGTCCTGAAGCCGGGCGACCGTATTCTCGGCATGAATCTCTCCGAGGGCGGACACCTGACGCACGGCTCTCCTGTGAATTTCTCCGGTACGATCTTCGAGGCGCACTTCTATGGTGTCTCGCCAGATTCCGAGACGATCGACTATGACAAGGTCCGCGAGGTCGCCCAGCGTGTGCAGCCGAAGATGATCGTCTGCGGCGCGAGTGCCTACTCGCGAACCATCGACTTCGCGAAGTTCCGTGAAATCGCCGATGAGGTGGGCGCGCTTGTCATGGCGGACATCGCTCATATCGCCGGCATCGTCGCGACGGGCAAGCATCCAACTCCCATCGGTCACGCTCAGTTGACGACCTCAACGACGCACAAGACACTCCGAGGACCGCGCGGCGGGCTCATCATGGCCGAAGGCGACCTGGCCGGGCCGGTCAACAAGACTCTGTTCCCGGGCCTGCAGGGTGGCCCGCTGATGCACGTCATCGCCGGCAAGGCGGTCGCGTTCGGCGAAGCGCTGGAGCCGTCGTTCGGCGAGTACATCGACCGCGTGCTCGCGAACGCCCGCGCGTTGAGCGAAGCGGTCCAGGAGCATGGCCTGCGCGTCGTATCAGGCGGCACCGACAATCACCTGATGCTCGTTGACCTGACAGCAGCTGGCATTAGCGGACGCAAGGCTGAGCGCCGTCTCGAAGCTGCCGGCATCACCGTCAATAAGAACGCAATCCCGAATGATCAGCGACCGCCAATGCAGACGAGTGGTATCCGTCTTGGCACGCCTGCCGTCTCTACGCGCGGCTTCGGCGTCGATGATATGAAGCAGATCGGGCAGTGGATTGCTGACATCGTCCACAATCCGGATGACGATGCGCTGATCGCTCGCATTGGCAAGTCCGTCCATGAGATGGCGACGAGCTATCCGCTGCCGGGAGTTCAAACGGATGCCTAGATCCGTGGAGCTGACGGGCGTGGGCTGATGCCGCACTGGCTGATTGCCGCGCTCGTCGGCCTCACTGCGTTCACTGTCTCGTATTTGGTTGTTCCGCAGCTTCGCGGGTTAGCCCTGCACGCGAAACTGTTTGATATGCCCGACCCGCTGCGCGTGCATACGACGCCGCTGCCACGGATCGGCGGGATTGGCATTTTTCTGGGCTTCATCGCCGCAGTTGGCATCTCATTCGCGCTGCCAGTTACCCGCTTTCAGATCGAGGTCGAGCGCATTGTCCTGCTGCTGGTCGGAGCAACGATCGTCGTCGCAATCATGGCATTTGACGACATCATCGGTATCGCGCCGCTGCCGAAGCTCATCCTGCAGGTGGTTGCAGCGGCGGTGGTGGTCGTGCCGCGCTGGCGCGGTGGCGACTACGGCATCGTCGTTGAGCAGTTCAACGCTCCGTGGGTCGGCACGGTCCACCTGCCGATCGCCATTGCGGTGCTATTCACGATCTTCTGGATCGTCGGCATGATGAACGCCGTGAATTGGTCGGACGGTCTGGATGGACTTGCAGGAACGATCGCGCTTGTCTCCAGCATCGTTCTCTTCCTGCACACATTCTTTCGGCCCGCCGGCGATCCGCAGTTTACGATCTCGGTGCTGGCGATCGCGCTGGCTGGTGCGATTCTCGGATTCCTGCCCTACAACTGGCATCCATCGTCGATCATCATGGGGGACTCCGGGGCGATGTTCCTGGGGTTTGCGCTGGCTACGATCAGCGTAATCGGCGGCGCGAAGATCGCAACGACGCTGCTGGCGATGGGGATACCAATCCTCGATACCGCCTGGGTCATCATCTACCGAGTGATGCACGGGCGGTCACCGGTCATCCGCGACCGCGGGCATCTGCATCATCGTCTGCTGGACGCGGGTCTGACGCAGCCACAAGTGGTTGGTTGCTTCTGCGCATTGACGGCCGCCTTCGGCGCGTCGTCGCTACTGCTACCGACGCGTGAGTCAAAGCTTTACGGGTTGATGCTGATGGCGCTTGTACTACTCGTCATCATCACCTGGCTCGCTCGTCGCCGACCGATTCAGGGAAACGTGACCGAGTAGACGACTACTGCGCGAGCAGCTCCCAGCGGGGATGCTGACGATCCGTCCGGCGCATCGCGGTCGTCAGAAGTCCGCGCCAGGATGGCACGCGGAGCAGGGCTGCGATGATCGCGCCAATGGCCAAGGCAACGACAACCGATACCCCTGCGATCAATGAAACCGTGCGGCCCATTCCCACTGCTTCCCCTTCGTCGACGCGGATGCTCAGAGCTACTGAATCACGAGTAGCGTTGGCGCTTCGGACCAGACATCCTCAAGCCGGTAAAACTGGCGCTGATCATCAGTAAACAGATGGACAACCACGTCACCGTAGTCGAGCAATACCCAACCAGTGTCGGGAGTCCCTTCGACCCGAATGGGTCGAATCCCCTGTTCCTGCAGACCCTCAGTCACGTCTTCCTGCACCGCGCGAAGCTGCCGTGGGTTGTCGACCGAGCAGACAACGAACACGTCCGCGATCACTGAAATCTTGCCGATGTCCAGGACCGTGATGTTCGTTGCCAGTGCGTCCGACGCTAGCTCGGCAATCGTGCGGGCGATCTCGACTGGCTCTGGCATTGTCCTCCGAAGTATGTACGTACACCTATAATACACGCGTCCGAACGCGGGTACAAGCGGTCGGCTGGGTGGGCCTGGCAGGAATCGAACCTGCGACCATGAGGTTATGAGCCCCTTGCTCTGCCATTGAGCTACAGGCCCGCCGAACGCCGGTAAGCGGATCGACCTTCAGTATACCGAGACTCGCCAACGCCGGAACTCTGCATCGCTGATGACAGTTCCGACACAGTCATGTCGCCGCTACCAACGCAGCGGCGACATATCCCAAGTGACCGCAAAACCATTACGACTCGGGCGACCACTCCAGATCCTGATCGAGCGGATAGATCGGCCGGCGCAGTGACTTGTAATCGAACGTTTCGAGACGTGGGCTGCTGATGCCTGGCGCATCGACCTCGATGACTTTTGTCGCAATCGGCTCGAACGCAGCGCGGAAGTGAGCTGCGCTCTTGAGTACCAGAATGCGGCGCTCGGTCGGCTCGATACCGAACGCACGGAAGAAGTTGAGGTCGTTGGGATGGCCGCGCAAGTCGGTGAGCTGCAGTTCGATGCCGCCCGGTCCACCGATTTCAAGCACGACAGTGCGGCCACGGCTGGCAGACGTGCCACGTCCCATGACGCCGCCCATCATGAATCGGCCCTCATGGATCAGGCGTACCATGCCGGTCACCTCGACTGAGCCGCCGTGCATCGAATCATGCTTGCCGCCGACAGTCAGCGTCACGGTTGATCCGACGCCGGCGTCGATGCAGGCTTGCACTGCATCGCGATCCATGATCTGTGCGAAGGCTGCTGAGCGCGCATTTGCCTTCAGCAGGCCGCGCAGGATCTCAGCGCCGTCGCCGGCGGTACCGCTCGCTCCAGAGTCCGAGATGTCGGCCAGGACGTAGACGCTGCCCTCTTCAGCGGCCAGCGCTTCCGCGATGGCGTCATCGATCGGCGTCGGATGGATCGTGAAGTCCTCGCGCTTGTCCCAGCAAAGCTGCGCGAGCTCGTTGGCATACTTCTGCGCCAACGCCTGATCGCCATCGGTCACAACGATCGTCGCAACACCAGTGAATGGAACGTCGGAGAAGGGGAAGCCACCGAGGACTGTCGCGGCGAGGACGCCGTCTTCGTTCTCCATCTCACGGGCACGATCAATCGCGTCCTTCATTGGCGACTGCCATGTCGTCACCATCGACTGATTCGGCGCGATCAGCGGCACTCGGACATGCGCCATCGTCGGCGTGACCTTGCCTTTGATTGTGTCGATCAGCATCTTCATCGCCTGTCGACCAGTCTCCGGCATGTCGATGTGCGGATACTCCTTGTACCCGACAAAGGCCGTGGCTTCGGCCATCATCTCATCCGACAGATTGGTGTGCAGGTCGAGCGGCGCGATGATCGGGATCTCGGGTCCGACCAGCTCGCGAATAGCAGTGATCAGCGGACCTTCGCCGTCGTCGTTGTGCTCCAGCGCCATAGCGCCGTGAATGCCGAGCAGGACGCCATCAACCGGCAAGGCGGCCCGGATGCCTTCGAGGATCTCGTCGCGCAGCGTCTCGAACGCTTCCCTGGAGACGCGGCCGCCTGGCACAGCGTGGCCGTAGGTCGTCGGAATCAGCTCGACGCCCTGGTCCTTTGCTTCAGCGACGATACCGCCGTAGATGCCGCCAGTGCCGTCGAGATCCAGGATCTCCTGACCGCGGACAATGCCGCTTGACCCCTTGCTGAAGTCACTCAGGCTCGTCGGTTCCCACTGAAAGGTGTTCGTCTCCTGGGCAATACCGCCCGTGACGATGCGCATGCGCATGCCCTCTCCCTCATGAATCGTCTGACTTGCGGCAGTATCGCCTCAGACGCGCATATCGGCAACAGGAGCGCGCGGCAAGCATTACCTGGAGGAGTAAGCGGCCAGGACCTCACGATAGAGAGCGATGGTCTTCTCAGCTATGGCATCCCACGAGAAGTGCGACTCAACCCGCGCGCGACCGTTCTCCCCGAAGCGTGCTTGTGTCTCCGCACTGAGCGCGACCTCGTTGATCGCGCGCGCCAGGCCCGCAGAGAAGGCAGGCGGGTCGACAGGTTCGAACGTTCCTGGTTTCAGTTCGAGATTCACCAGCAGCCCGGTCTCGCCAGGCACGACGACCTCGGGGATGCCGCCGATGTTTGATGCCACAACCGCCGTACGGCACGCCATCGCTTCCAGATTGATGATGCCGAACGGCTCGTAGACAGAAGGACAGCAGAACACTGCGGCGTGCGAGTAGAACTGGATCACCTCGGGACGCGGCAGCATCTCCTCGATCCAGATGACACCCGGGCGCTGCTCGCTGACTGCGGCAACTCGCTCGGACATCTCCTTGCCGATCTCCGGTGTATCCGGCGCGCCTGCTAGCAGTACGATCTGCAGCGACGGGTCGATATCGGGTATCGCGTTGACCAGATGGATGATGCCCTTCTGGCGCGTGATACGGCCGACGAATAGCACGTAGGGTCGGTCCGGATCGACACCACGAGCCCTCAGTGCCTCTGTCGATGGATCGTACTGGTACTCGTCGAGGTCAATGCCATTGTGGATGACATGGACACGGTCGGCGTCGACGGTGAAGTTGTTGAGGATATCCTGTCGCGTCTCCTTCGAGACGGCGATCACCGCATCGGCAGACTCGATACTGATGCGCTCCATCCACGAGCTCAGGTGGTATGCCGCGCCCAGCTGTTCAACCTTCCACGGCCGCAGGGGTTCCAGCGAGTGTGTCGTCAGGACAAATGGAACGTCCCACAGCATCCGGGCGAGGAAGCCGCCGATATCGGTGTACCAGGTGTGGCAATGGACGACCTGCGCATCGAGCGTGTCCTTCGCCATCGCCAGGCTCCGGGAGAACGCATCCAGCGCCCCGCGATAACGCGGGTCGGTCCCAGTCTGCATCTCCGACCAACCCTGATAGCCATGGACCTGCAGCGATCCATCGTCGATTCGCTGGTCGCCGAACGACCGGACCTCAACGTCGATATATCTGGCGAGGGCGCGACTGAGGTATTCGACATGCACACCTGCGCCGCCGTAAACGTTCGGCGGATACTCGTTCGTCAGGAGTGCAACGCGCTTCAGCTCAGTCACTTATCCTCCAGCTCTTGTCAGGTCATTCGATCCCGCTGCTCACAAGCAGCAGAGCAACGAAGATCCTATCACTGGTCGGTCTGGTCGTTTGACTTTAGAAGACAGCGCAAGACATAAAGAACGGCGGCACCGATTACTCGACGCCGCCGCGCTAGTGCGATTGAGCTGAAATCTGGAGCGGGGGACGGGATTCGAACCCGCGACATTCTGCTTGGAAGGCAGACACTCTACCAGCTGAGTTACCCCCGCAAGGTATGCAAGTCGGGGTGAGAGGACTCGAACCTCCGACCTCAGCGTCCCAAACGCCGCGCGCTACCAACTGCGCCACACCCCGTCGCAGCCCGAATTATACAGTCCCCGGGCTACATCTTTCGACTTTCGGGACTAGAGATCCTTCAGGATCAAGCGTGCTTCCTGCTCGTCACGATTCATTTGCTCGATCAGCTGCTCTGCGCTCTCGAACGCCTGATCTCCGCGGATGCGCGCGACGAACTCGATCTCGAGCTCCTGCGTATACAGGTCGCCGCTGAAGTCGAGGATGTAGGCTTCGACGATGCGGTTACCGTTATCGAACGTCGGCCGTGAACCAATATAGACGATCGCCTTGCGGGCCGACATCTGACCGTCGGGCAAGTGGGCGAGAGCAGCGTAGATGCCGTCGGCAGGCACGCAGACTGTCGGATCAACTGTCAGGTTCGCGGTGGGGAAGCCAAGTTCGCGGCCACGGGCCTCACCATGCTCAACCGTGCCGAGCAGGCGATAGCGCCGACCGAGGTAGCGCTCGGCTTCGGCAATGTCACCGCTCGTCAGGGCTGCCCGGATGTTCGAGCTGCTAATCATCGCGTCGTCGTCGCGCAGCCGCGTCACGATGGTGGTATCGAACCCATGTGTCGCACCGAACTGGCGAATCGTATCGCCATCGCCAGCGCGAGCTTTCCCGAATCGAAAGCCCTCGCCGACAAAAACCTCCACCGGCTGGACAGTCGACAGCAACAGGTCGAGAAATTCTTCAGGAGTCAGCGTCGAGAACTCGCGGGTGAACTCGATGACTGCGACGCTATCCAGGCCAGTCGCACGCAAGAGGCGCAGCTTTTCAGCCGCCGTGGCAATGCGCTCGGGTGCGAGATCGGGGCGCAGCACGGCAGCCGGATGGGGCTCGAAGGTGATGGCCAGCGATTCTGCGCCGCGCCGTTGCGCAGACGCCTTGACCTTCTCAATAAGGTACTGATGTCCGCGATGGACGCCGTCGAAGTTTCCGATCGTAACGACATGAGGTGCAGTTCCTGCTGCTGCCAGCGCTGCTTTCGCCCGCTCAAATGCCGTCGTCACGTCGTCTCACTCTCCGTTGGCTGCGAACACGAATGCCGGCCGGATGAATCCATCATCGACCGGTCGGCCAATACCCACAAACCGACCATCCGCACTATAAACGCGCAGTAGAGAATCACTCGAATAGGGATGCGAAGCGCGGAGCTCGACCGACCGGCCATGATACCACGAAGCAGTTCGTTCGCCGTCGAGGATCGCCGCACTCAGGTGATGAACAGCGCGGTCAGGATGCAGAGCAATATCCGGCCAGCGCTCTCGAACGTCGGTGTTTGCAAGATCTTCGAGCGTCCATGCCTCATCGATCGAAAATCCACCGCTCGAGATCCGCCGCAGACCGTGACAATAGGCGTGACAGCCGAGCTGCTGGCCAAGATCGTGGGCGATTGAGCGGATGTAGGTTCCTTTGCCGCAGGCGATGTCAAGGTACAGGTCGGGTGGATCGTACGACAATACCCGAATCGCATCGATGCGAACCTGCCGGGTCGGAGCAACAACGTCCTCTCCGGCTCGAGCGCGTGCGTAGAGGCGCTTGCCGTCCACCTTTATGGCCGAAAACGCAGGCGGCACCTGGTCGATGACGCCAACGAAGCTCTCCAGCGTGGCCTCAATCGCATCGAGGTCTGGCAAGGCCGCGGAACTGCGGGTTGTGACATCGCCGTCGACGTCGTAGGTGTCGGTCGCCGCGCCGAGGACGACGTGTGCGAGATAGCGCTTGTCGCTGTCGGCCACATACTGGAGCAACCTGGTGGCACGCCCGACGGCGACGATGACGAGGCCGGTCGCGAATGGGTCGAGCGTTCCGCCGTGCCCGACCCGCTTCATGCCAACCAGCCGTCGGACGCGGGCAACAACGTCGTGTGAGGTCCATCCTGGCGCTTTGTCGATGACCAGGAATCCGTGGCGCATTGGGGAACTAGTCGCGGTAGCCATCGCTGTTCCCGTTGATCGCAGGGGCAGATACGTCGTCGACCGTGAGCGCCTTCGCCACTGCGGTCAGGAATTCGTCGCGGGATGCGTCTCCGGGATCGAGGCGCGCGCCGGCTGCGCGAGGATGTCCGCCACCGTTGAAGCGACTGAGGATTCGCGCGACATCAACATCATCAGCGAGGGTGCGCATGCTGACGCGCCAGCCCCACGGTTCGAGATAGAGCAGAGCCGATGCGCGCGCGCCGATCGTGCCGGCGAGGAAGTTCACCAGCCCTTCGGCTTCGGCTCGCGTTGCGCCAGCGCGATCGAGCATCTCCTGATCGATCTGCGTCCAGATGAGTGGGCCTGTCCACTTCGTCTGCTGAAGCGCGGCCGCCCATAGCTGCACGCTGGAGTACGGCTTGAGGCGGAACAGCTGGTCGACAATGACATCGAGGTCTGCACCCTGCTCAACGAGAGTCGCTGCCGCGCGCATCGTCGCTGGCGTCGTGCTGGGCGTCCGCAGGCCGAGCGTGTCGCCATAGATGCCGGCCAGCAGCGTTGTCGCACAGTCGCGATCGACGCCGATCGATAACGCTTCGAACATTTCGGTGATGATCTCAGCCGTAGCGGCGGCGCTGGGAACGACGAGATTGAGCGCCCCGAAGCGAGTGTTCGTCACGTGGTGGTCAATGTTTATTGTGTTGCGCGCGCGCTCCAGATCCTCACCGTGCGAGGCATGGAGCGGGCCAAGACGCTTCTCGTCAGAACAATCGACGAAGATGATGAGGTCCGCCGTCGCAATCAGTGCCGGATCTAGCACGGTCACGCGGTGTGCGTTCGGAATGAACTCCAGATTGGCCGGCAACGCGGCGTCGCCCGACGTGACCATCCACGGCTCAACGCCGATCGTTGCGCAGATAGCCGCCATGCCCAGCGCTGAGGACACCGCGTCGGCATCGGGATTCGCATGCGTCAGAATGATCAGGCGCTCGCTCTCACGCACGCGGTCGCGAATCTGGCGAGCGATAGCCGGAATGTCTCGCAGCGCCTCGTGCTGCACAGCGTCGACGTCGTGATGCTCAGCTATCAAGACTTCTCGTCCTCATCTTCAGACGGAAGTTCGGTCGGCGTGGACAGCTCAGGTTCCAGTTCCCGAAGAATGCGGGCGATCGACTCAGCGTGCGCCATCGAGCGATCGAGCCGGAACGAGATTTCGGGAATGGTCCGCATCCTCAGACGCGGCGCGAGCGTGCGGCGAATGAAGCCGGAGGCATTGTTCAGCGCCACCAGAGAGCTGCGCTGCTCTTCGTCAGTCCCGTAGATGCTGACGAAAAGACGGGCATAGCGGAGGTCCGGACTCATCTCGACGTGGGTGATGCTCACCATGCCGAGACGCGGATCGCTCATTTCGTGCTGAATGATCAGACTGACTTCGTCGCGAATGAGATCGGCGACGCGTTCCTGGCGACGATCACTCATGGTCGCTCTCCGTCACAGTGACGAACGCCGGGGTGGCATGTGCCGCCCCGGTGTTCGCGACATTGCTGCTCGTTCCGCTAGGCTGTTCGAGCAACCTCTTCAACATGGTAGAACTCGAGCTGGTCTCCAACTTGAATGTCGTTGAATCCCTCGAGCGTGGCACCGCACTCGTAACCGGCTGCAACTTCGCGGACATCGTCCTTGAAGCGCTTCAGCGAACTGACCATGGTATCGGTCAGCACAGTACCGCTGCGCAGCACGCGTACCCGCGAGTTACGATTGATCTTGCCGTCCAGGACGTACAGGCCAGCCGCAACCTCCCGACCCGGAAGTCGGAATATTTCGCGGACCTCGGCGTAGCCGTCAGTGACCTCGCGCTTCTCCGGATCGAGCAGACCCGACATCGCCGCGCGGACGTCCTCGATCAGGTGATAGATGACGTCATAGTAGCGAATGTCGATGCTTGCTGCGTCTGCACTGCGCTTGGCGGCGGCGTCCGGCCGGACGTTGAAGCCAATGATGACTGCGCCAGAAGCAGCAGCCAGGTTGACGTCCGAATCGTTGATCGCGCCAGTTCCGCTGAGAACAGTCGTCAGCTTGACGGATCCCGACTCTTCATTGAGCTTGGCCAGAGAGCCAAGGAGCGCTTCGAGGGAGCCCTGAAGGTCTGCCTTGACGATGACCGGCAGCTCTTTCGTGCCACCTTCCTGCATCTGGGTGTAGATGTCGTCGAGCTTGACGATGCGATTCTGGTTGAACGCCTCGGCTCGCCGCTGGCGAGAACGCTCTTCGGCCAGTGCGCGCGCCGTGCGCTCATCAGCAACGACCTGGAACAGATCGCCCGCCTCCGGCAGATCCAGAAGACCCAGCACCTCGACGGGCGAAGCCGGTTCTGCCTTGCGGATCTTGCGGCCACGATCATCGGACATTGCACGAATGCGACCCCACGTCGCCCCGGCTACGACGATGTCACGCGGCTTCAGTGTGCCCGACTGCACCAGCAGCGTGGCAGTGACGCCGCGGCTGTGGTCGATCTTCGCCTCGATGATGACGCCGACCGCCGGCTTGAGCGGGTTCGCCTTCAGCTCGCCGATGTCCGACACGAGCAGAACGACCTCAAGCAGATCGTCGATGCCGAGATGCTCTTTTGCCGACACTTCGACGATCGGGACATCGCCGCCGTACTCCTCCGGCATGACGCCAGCCTCGGCAAGCTGCTGCTTGACGCGATCTGGGTTCGCGGCCGGAAGGTCGATCTTGTTCATTGCGACGATCATCGGCACACCGGCGGCCTTAACGTGCGAAATCGCTTCGCGCGTCTGCGGCATCACGCCGTCATCGGCAGCGACCACGAGGATCGCGACGTCGGTGACCTGCGCGCCACGAGCACGCATCGCGGTGAACGCTTCGTGCCCTGGTGTGTCGAGGAAGGTGATCTTTCGACCCTGCACCTCGATCTGGTACGCACCGATCCGCTGGGTGATACCGCCGGCTTCGCCCTCGGCGACCTTGGTCTCACGGATCGCGTCGAGCAGCTTTGTCTTACCGTGGTCAACGTGGCCCATGATCGTCACGACCGGTGGTCGTGGCGTCGCCTCTGGATCGCTCTGACCTTCGGCGCGGCGACTCTCGATCTCTTCGGTTGCAGCCTGGACGACGTCCGGGACGTGCTCTTCGGTTTCGATCTCGAACGCGCGAGCGACGCCGGTGGCGGTCTCGTAGTCAACCTGCTGGTTGATGGTCGCCATGATGCCCTGCTGCATCAGCTCTTTGATGACATCGATTGGCGTGACGTGCAGTGCTTCGGCGAGCTCGGCCACACTCATGACCGAGCCAAGTGTTACTGGCCCTTCAGGTCGAGGGGGCGCCATTGTCGCTGCGCCACCACGGCTGCGGTTTGGATTGTCGGTCCGGTTTCCTCCGCGGCGTCCGCCGCGCGCCCTTCCACGGGCCGGCCCGCCTCCGCGCCTGTTCCCTCCACTCATCGTGAGCTCCTCTCCTCGTTACGTGACATTCCCGGCGGGGCAACGATGGTGGTCAAACGGCTGCAGCCGCGTCATCCGGCGGGAAATGTGTCTGTGCGTATTCACGCAGACTTTCGCGCGTAGCGTCATCGAGCGTCACTTTGAGAGCCCGGTCGATGAGACGCGAATCGATCGCACGTTGCCAGCACGATCGTCGGCGACAGAGATAGGCGCCGCGCCCATTGCGCTTTCCAGTTGTGTCCACCTCGACGCCCCCTTCAGGAGTGCGCACGAGGCGGACATAGTTCCGTTTCGCATCATGCTCGCGGCATGCAACGCACAGCCGTTGCGGCACATGGCGCGGCCGCGAGCCTTTGCGATTTCGTTGCGTCGGTGCAGGATTGGCCATGCCACGCTCCTGCCGTTAGCTCGTCGCGACGTCGTCATACAGCGGCAGTTCTTCGCCACTGTCGAAATCGTACTTCGCGCGGATTTCGCGGCTGTAGTAAACGTTCAGCACGTTCGCTTCAACCTCAACATCAACGCTCATGCCAACGAGGTCATCGTCCAGCGGACCGAAGTCGCGATCGCGGACGGAGATCGTGCCGTCTGGGCGAACCAGTCGCGGCTGCCGACCGAGCATCATGAAGTCTTCCGGTCCGGAAGCGAACGCATCGCGCGCCTCGCGGAAGAGATCATCATTCTGCTCGCGCAGCGATTCCGGATCCTTAACGTCGATCTTCCAGTTCGTCAGCTTATAGGCGAGGCGGGCGTTCTGTCCGTCCTTACCGATCGCCAATGACATCTGGTCGGTCGGCACGATGACGCGCGCCACGTTCTCAGCCTCGTTCAACGCCACGCTGATTGGCTTGGCAGGTGACAGCGCGTTCGCAATGAACGTGTTGATGTCCGGTGACCATTCGATGACGTCGATCTTCTCGCCCATCAGCTCGTTGACGATATTCTGGATGCGCACGCCGCGGATGCCGACGCACGAGCCAACCGGATCGACCTTCTCCTGGCGCGCCGCGACAGCAACCTTGCTGCGCAGGCCCGGCTCGCGAGCAATGTTCATGATCTCGACAGCGCCAGAGTAGATCTCCGGCACCTCAAGCTCGAACAGACGCTTGACAAGATTGACGTTGGCGCGGCTGACAATCAGCTGCGGACCGCGCGGATCCTTGTTGACGTCCAGCAGATACACCTTCAGGCGCTGACCTGGTCGGTAGCGCTCGTTGGACACCTGCTCGCGCACCGGCATGACCGCTTCGGCCTTGCCAAGCTCGACGATCACCGCGCGCGAATCAGCGCGCTGAATCACGCCGTTGAGCACCTCGCCAACGCGGTCGGCGAACTCTTCGTAGACGCTGTCGCGTTCATAGTCGCGAATCCGCTGCAGTACGACCTGCTTGGCCGTCTGGGCAGCGATACGTCCGAAGTCCTTCGGCGTTCGATCCCAGCGATAGATCTTGCCTATATAGGCATCGGTATCCATCCCGCGCGCTTCGTCCAGCGAGATCTGCGACGTCGGATCTTCGACCTCTTCGGCAACAGCCTTGACGACGAAGATGCTCACGCCGCCAGTTGCCGGGTCAATTTCAACCTCAACGTTGTCTTCGGTGTTTTCGAGCTTGCGATAGACAGTCTTGAGCGCATGCTCGACGGACGCCATAACGGCTTCCTTGGGAATTCCGCGCTCTGCGGCGATCTGGGTGATCGCCATATAGAAATCACTTTTCATCAGCGTCACTTCCTCCTTGGGACACGCGCGGACGAGAGGCGCTCGCCTCGGCGACAGAATGCAAAACCAGCATCCGGGTTGGAGCAGGCGACGGAGTCGGTCTCGCGGCGGCGCGCTGAAAGGCCCTAACAACAAACAAAGTGGGCAAATGCCCACTTCGACCAAGGGCCAGTCAGTTCCACCCCTGAATTATACCAGTCATATGGTGTAGGGTCGGACCGGATGCAGGCTGTAAAGTGCATCGATCTTGCGTCATTTCGGGGCGCAGATACCGCTCATGTTATACTGACCCCGCCGAGGAGCGGTGCGTGGGAGGCGGGATATCCAGGCGATGAAGCTTCGAACGTGGCTCCGACCCGGGATGCTGATTAAGCGCTGGATCCTTCTGCTTCTCGTTGGCCTGATCATGATCAGCCTCGCGCTGGCGATGGGCCTGGCCTGGATCTATCGGACCTACGACTTCCCATCTTCTGCCGCCGGAATCGTTCAGGCGCTCACCCTGCAGTTCATTCCCCATCCATACCGCGAGATCCTCGTTGTCACCGTTGGCGGCGGCATCACTATCTATGGATTCCTGCGCCTGTCGCGCTCGTTGCTCAGCCCTTTTATGGATACCCGCCCGGGCAGTCCGGCGCTGGCCGAGATCATTGCCACGCATCGATTTGGCGTGAGTGAGCCAGATCTGCGCATCGTCACAATCGGCGGTGGCACCGGTCTCTCGACGCTCTTGCGCGGCCTGAAGCAGCACAATGTGTCGATCACGGCGATCGTGACAGTCGGCGACGACGGCGGCTCATCGGGTCGCTTGCGCAGCGAGTTCAACATGCCGTCGCCGGGCGATATTCGCAACTGCCTCGTTGCGCTGGCCGATTCGGAAATGCTGCTCAGCGACCTGTTCCAGTATCGATTCGAGGCCGCCGATTCCGCACTCGATGGGCATTCATTCGGCAACCTGTTCATCACTGCGATGACTCAGGTCACCGGCAGCTTTGAGCAGGCAGTCATTGAGTCGTCGCGCGTGCTCAATATCCGCGGAACCGTGCTGCCTTCGTCGCTCGACGACATCGTCGTGTCTGCCGAGATGGATGACGGCTCGATCGTTGTCGGTGAGTCGAATATCCCGCTGGCTCGCAAGCGCATCAAGCGGCTGTCAATCTCGCCGGACCACGCAGAAGCCTACGACCCGGCCGTTGTCGCACTCCTGTCCGCCGACCTGATCGTGATCGGGCCGGGCAGCCTGTATACATCAGTCCTTCCCAACCTGCTGGTCGAGGGCATCTCGCACGCCCTGCGTTTTGCGCCGGCCGAGAAGGTGTACGTCTGCAACGTTGCGACGCAGCCGGGCGAGACCGACGGCTATAAGGTGATTGACCACGTCCGCGTCCTGAAGCAGCACACGCACGGCATCGGCATCGACCGCGTCCTGATCAACTCGAATCTGGCACCAGCAGAGACGCGCATCAAGCCTGAATGGCACGTCAGCGCTGTTGAATTCGATGGACTGCATGAGTTCGAGGGGCAGATCGCCGTCGATCAGCGAGACATTGTGAATCCGGAGTTCCCGCTGCGTCACGACCCGGAGAAGCTGGCGCAAGCGCTGATGGCGATCGGTCGCGAACACCTGACTGATGTGGCGCAACGCCCCTCCGCTGTGGAACGGGGCCGTGCAATAACGGAATCTGAGCGCATTGAGGCTGGAGTTGCCTGACAGACGGAATGAGTGAGGGTTCGCAGAATATCTGCGTGAGATAGAGATGGATATGAAGGAGGGTTCGCATGGCCGCTCGAGTAGCAATCAACGGTTTCGGACGCATTGGTCGGCAGGTCTTCAAGGCGTTGCACGAGGAGTATGAGGACGTTGAGATCGTCGCCGTCAACGACCTCGTTGACCCGCACACCAACGCTCATCTCCTGAAGTACGACTCGACCTACGGCATCTACGACGCCGACATCGAGTATGACGGCGATTCGCTGATGGTGAATGGGCACGACATCAAGGTCTTCGCCGAGCGGGAGCCGGCCAAGCTGCCATGGGGCGACCTCGGCATCGACATCGTTATCGAGTCGACCGGCTTCTTCACCGACGCCACCAAGGCGCAGGGACATCGCGATGCCGGCGCAAAGAAGGTCATCATCACTGCCCCGGCAAACAACGAGGACGTGACGATCGTTCTGGGCGTGAACGACGACCAGTACGATCCGGATACGCACCACATCATCTCCAACGCATCCTGCACGACCAACTGCCTCGCGCCGGTAGCGAAGGTCATCCACGAGCGCTTCGGTATCGCCCACGCGTTGATGACCACCGTGCATGCGTATACGAACGACCAGGTCATCCTCGACTCGCCACACAAGGACCTGCGCCGCGCCCGCAGCGCAGCCCTGAGCATCATTCCGACGACGACCGGTGCAGCGCGCGCCGTGGCGCTTGTCATGCCTGAGCTCAAGGGCAAGTTCGACGGCTTCGCGCTGCGCGTCCCGACGCCGACCGTCTCAATCGTCGACCTCACTGTCGAGCTGGAGAACGACGCCACTGCCGAAGCGTTGAATGCCGCGTTCCAGGAGGAGGCTGACGGTCCACTGGAAGGCATCCTGAGCTTCAGCGATGAGCCCCTCGTCTCAGCCGACTACCGCGGCGACAGCCATTCGGCGATCGTCGATGGTCTGTCGACGATGGTAACCGGCTCCCGCCTCGCCAAGGTCGTCGCCTGGTACGACAACGAGTGGGGTTACTCCTGCCGCGTTGCTGACCTGACCGACCTGATCGCGTCGCAGGGCCTCTAATTTCGCTTTCGCTGTCCATCTTTTTGGCGGGCGGGTGGCAACGAGCCGCCCGCCCGCTGCGTCTCGTCACAACGGAAAGGAGCGACGGCGTGGCATTTCGCACACTTGATTCACTCGATGTCTCTGGTAAGCGCGTGCTCGTTCGCGTCGATTTCAACGTGCCGCTCGATGGCACGACCATCACTGACGACACCCGTATCCAGGCGGCGCTGCCGACGATCAACACGCTGCTCGATCGCAATGCTGCGGTGATCCTTGTTTCGCACCTCGGCCGCCCGAAGGGAAAGGTTGTGCCGGAGTTTTCGCTCGCGCCGGTTGCGAAGCGGCTGAGCGAGCTGCTGGGCAAGGACGTCCGATTCGCGTCCGACGTGGTCGGCCCTTCAGCGCAGGAGATCTCGCAGTCGATCCAGCCTGGCGATGTAGCACTTCTGGAGAACGTGCGCTTCGAGCCGGGCGAAGAGCGCAACGACGAGGATCTGGCGGCAGCGCTGGCCGAGCTTGCCGACGTCTACGTTAATGACGCGTTCGGCGCTGCGCATCGAGCGCATGCATCGACCGAAGGCGTCGCCCACAAGCTCCCGCACGCGGCCGGCCTGCTGATGGAACGTGAACTGTCGGCGCTGTCGCGAGCACTGGACGATCCTGGGCGGCCACTGGTCGTGATCCTCGGCGGAGCGAAGATCTCGGACAAGATCGGGGTAATTCGCAAGTTCCTGGATACCGCCGATGCGATCCTGGTCGGCGGCGGTATCGCCAACACCCTCGTAGCCGCGCAGGGGAAAGAGATGGGCAAGTCGCTCGTCGAAACCGGCAGCCTGGATGTCGCACGGCAGATTCTCGATGAGGCGAAGACGTCGAAGTGTGACCTTGTCATTCCGACTGACTTCGTCGTAGCGAGCAGCCCGGACGATGCCGCGAACGCTGAAACTGTCACTGAGGTTGCGCCCGACAAGGCGGCATTGGACATCGGCCCCGAGAGCATCGCCGCGTTCAGCGACTGGATCGCAAAGGCGAAGACCATCGTCTGGAATGGTCCGATGGGTCTCTTCGAGGTATCGCCGTTCGACGCCGGCACGCGGGCGATTGCCGCGGCTGTCGCCGCCTCGGACGGATACTCGATCGTCGGCGGTGGTGATTCGGTGGCAGCCGTCCATCAAGCGGGCCTGGCTGATCAGATGGATCACGTCTCGACCGGCGGCGGCGCATCGCTGGAGTTTCTGGAAGGCAAGACGCTTCCCGGCGTCGCAGCACTGGAGGAGTGATCGTGTCACGCAAGCCGATTGTTGCCGGCAACTGGAAGATGAATACGACACTCGACGAAGCGCGCACGCTGGCTGAGGGCATTGCCGCCCGCACTGCCGACGTGGACGGCGTTGAGCTGGCCGTGTTTCCGCCGTTTCCCTGGCTCGTTCCAGTTCGTGAGAGACTCGGGGACACTGGTGTCCAGCTCGGCGCGCAGAACTGCTATATCAAGGAATCTGGCGCGTTCACTGGCGAGGTCTCACCGTGGGCCCTGGCCGGCGTTTGCCAGATGATCCTGGCCGGCCATAGCGAGCGCCGTCATATCTTCGGCGAGTCGGACGAACTTGTTGGACAGAAGGTCGATGCCACGCTATCGGCAGGATTGACGAGCGTTCTGTGCGTCGGCGAGCTGCTGGACGAGCGTGAGTCTGGCGACGCCATTGCGGTTGTCGAGCGCCAGCTTGCGGCCGGGCTGGCCAACGTCACGACGGGCCTGTTGCAGCGAGTTGTCATCGCCTACGAGCCCGTCTGGGCGATCGGCACGGGCGTTGCGGCGACACCCAACGATGCGCAGGAGATGTGCGCGGCGATTCGCCAGTGGATGGCCGGCAAGTTCGGAGACGACGGCGCTACCGTCAGGGTTCTGTATGGCGGCTCAGTGTCGCCCGACAATGCGGCCGAGCTTTTCGGTCAGTCTGATGTCGACGGCGGCCTCGTCGGTGGAGCCAGCCTCAAGGCAGACTCATTCATTGCAATCGCTGTCGCGGCAGCGACCGTGTAGTATCCTTGCACGGTTGTTCGACTCGTCGCTCGAAAGGTTCGTCGGTTGGATTTCGCAATCGATCTCGCGATCATCGTTGTGTCGATCATGCTGATGGCTGTGATCCTGATGCAATCAAAGGGGTCTGGCTTCAGCGGCGCATTCGGTGGCGATACATCGTCGATTTATCGAACGCGGCGCGGCTTTGAGCGCACGTTGTACAACTTTACGATCGGCGTCGGTGTCATCTTCGTCGTACTGTCGATTATCGCCGCAGTCGCTCGATAGCACCGAAACTGTCTTGGTTGACGTATACAAGGCTGCGGTATACTCGCCGCGCAAGCGCGATGTCAGCGGTCGAATAGGAGGCTCCACCAATGCCGTCTCTGGGGTGGCAGGAACTCGTCATCATCCTGGTGATTGTCGTCATCATTTTCGGAGTGGGTAAGCTCCCCGAGATTGGCGGCGCTCTGGGTAAGGGCATCAAAGAGTTCAAGACCAATGTCAACGAGGAAGGCGAAGAGGTCGACGTGGTAGAGACCAAGGAAGTTACCACCACGACCAAGACGCCGGCGAAGGAAGAGCTCTAGGCTCGTCCTCCTCATCATCACGGATCGTGAGCAATGCCCGGGTTTTCGTAGCCCGGGCATTTGCGTGCGCATCGTCGCACTGACCTCGTTGCGATACGGCTCGGCGGTATACTCGGATCGGGCCGCTGTATAGCATCTTGAAGGACGACACAGAATGTATGACGGCTCGCAGGCAGGCAAGCCGCCTGGAGACGGATATCACCGGACAACCCCACCAGCGGCCGACGCGCAATCAACGCAGGATCTTCCGGCCGTTCAGCCGCAACGCAGCCAGCAGCGCGGTGTGCTCTGGGATGTCGTCGAGACTCTGATTCTGGCGTTGGTGATCTTTGTTGCGGTTCGCGCGGTCGTCCTCAATTTCCGGGTCGACGGTGAATCAATGCATCCGAATCTCGACAATGGCCAGATGCTGCTCGTCAACCGCCCGGTCTATTGGCACTTCGATCTGAACGCCGTCCTCAACGTCCTGCCATTTGTTGACCGCGAGGGTGAGAACGTTATCTATCCGTTTCATCCGCCGCAACGCGGCGACATTATCGTTCTGCATCCACCCGTTGACGGCGGCAAGCCGTATATCAAACGAATCATCGGTCTGCCCGGCGAGCGAATTGCGATCCATGATGGAGCCGTCTATATCAATGGCGAGCGGTTGGAAGAACCGTATCTGAATGGCATCGAGACAGCCTGGTCGGGGACGCTAAGTCAGAATGAGCTGACAATTCCCGATGGCCAGTACTACGTTCTCGGCGATAATCGGGCAAACTCGTCAGACTCGCGGGCATTTGGTCCGATTGGAATCGATCAGATTATCGGGCGGGCCTGGATATCGTATTGGCCTAGAAGTGATATAGGTATCCTGTCCACACCGTCGTATCCCCACTAGGGGATGGTGTCTTTCATCCGGGGCATGTCCTACCTCGGTGCGAGACTTCCGCTGTGAAGGGGCATCGAATCATGATAGAGACCGTCGTCGACAGCATCCGAGTCAGCCTGGTGACGCAGGCTCGGGTGGTCATTCTCAAAGAAGTTGAGGGTGACCGACATCTTCCGATCTGGATCGGCGCGTTCGAGGCTGAGGCTATCGCGATGGAGCTGCAGGGCATTTCATCGCCGCGACCACTGCCATACGATCTTCTGCGCTCGGTCATCGGCGAGCTTGGTGCGGACATCAACCGCATCGTCATTACCGAGATAAATAACGACGTCTATTACGCGCGGATCATCATTCAGCAAAACGGTATGGGCGTCGAGATTGATTCGCGCCCGTCCGATGCAATTGCGCTTGCGGTTCGGGCGAAGGTGCCGATCTTCGTCGACGATTCAGTGATGGCGCGTGCTGGCGTGCAGCTGGACGAAGAGAGTGACGAAGAGACTGCGGCTGAGGGCGAGAACGAGGGCGAACCGACGATAAACGAGGAAAAGCTCTCGGCATTCCGCGACTTCATCGATACGCTTGATCTCGATGACTTCGGTCAGAAGCGCGACAATTAAGGTCAGCAGGGCGGGACGACAGCTAGTTGGTTGGAATATTGTGCAATGACCACGTGTTCTTCATCCCAGATCGATACGTGCGCTGACGGTGTGATTTGCACACCGAACATCGACGGATCACAACGCGATCGGCTCGAGCAGCAGGCGCTCGAGCACATCGACGCGCTCTACCGAACCGCGTTGCGCATGACACGAAACGAAGCGGATGCTGAAGACCTCGTGCAGGAAACCTATTTGCGAGCGTTCCGCTCATTGCATCAGTTCACCGAAGGTACCAACTTGCGAGCCTGGCTGTTTCGCATTATGACGAACGCCTACATCAACGAGTACCGACGGCGACAGCGCCGCCCATCGAAGGCGTCGCTGGATGATCTGGAAGAGTTTTATCTCTACGACCACCTGATCGAGTCCGGCGTCCAGCCGAGTGTCGAGCGGCCAGAAGACATCGTACTCAGCCAGTTGTCGGTCGACAGCGTTATCAACGCCATTGAGGACCTGCCGGAAGAGTTTCGCCAGGTTGTCCTGCTGGCCGACGTTGAAGGCTTTAGCTATCGCGAGATCGCCTCAATCGTCGACATACCAATGGGAACCGTCATGTCACGACTCTATCGCGCCCGACGCCGACTGCAGCGCACGCTGTATGACGCGGCAATCGAATTCGGAATCGTTGAGAAAGCGGCGTTCGATGGGAACGTGTAAGCAAACAATCGAACACCTGTATCAATATCTGGATCGTGAGCTTTCGGCCGAAGAGCGCCTTGAGGTGCAGCACCACCTCGATCAGTGTCCACCCTGCCGCGATCACTTCCGGTTTGAGGAGAACGTGCTGAGCATTATCGGACAGCGCTGTCGACAGACGAGCGCCCCGACTGAGCTGCGTGACCGCGTACGGAAGATGTGCCGAGAAGCCTAGGAATCGGTCGCCGGCGGCAGCGCGTCTTCTCTGAACCGCCCCAACTCGAATGAGATGCCGGGACAACGAATGTTGTGCAGATCGATCTTGGCGTTGATCGCAGTCGCCAACGTCCGATAGTTGTCTCCGGCTCGCACCGACAGGGCGTGGCGGCTCCCATATTGCCGGATCAGATCACGCCACTCGGCGATGGCCGCCAGCACGAGCGGCCGCTCGTGGTAGACCTGCTTTCGCAGCTCGAGCCATTCGGGCAAGAAGCCCGCATTGTGCAGGATGTGGTTGCCCATCCAGTCGTCGCCGGTGTAGTCATCATCCTGAGCGGAGAGACGCTTGCCGGAAGATCTGAGATTCTCGAACTCACCGCGTTCAATCGCTTCGCGAATCTTCTCCTCGGCGATCCGCTCAAACATCCCTTGTTCCTTCCAGAGTGCTTCGGTGTTGTGCGGCAAATTGGCAATGTTATACTCGCCCCAGTGCGCGTGAAGCATCTCACGCGCCCATTGCAGCGACAACGTACGTCCAACGACACCCCAAAGCGGAAGGGCGCAGACTTGGCTCAAGAGGTTCACGTCAGCGAGTCGGATCTGGACGACATTCGCACGCTGCTTCGAGCGAAGTACCAACCACGAGATTTCGAAGAAGCGCAGGAGATGATTCTCGGTGCCTGCCAGGACGTACAGCATCTCATTGGCTGGGTGTCGCCGGAAGCGGCTCGCGTTGTTGGCGATCATCTCGGCGTAACCGAGAATCGCATTTTCGGACTCCTGACGTTCTATGCTGACTTCCGGACGCAACCGCCCGGCAATCACTTCATGCTGCTCTGCCATGGCACGGCCTGCTTCGTCGGCGGAAGCCAGAAGCTGATTGATGAGCTGCAGGATCGCTACGGCATCGGCGGTGACGAAACGACTGCGGACGGTGAATTGACGGTGCAGATCGTCAATGGGTGCCTCGGCGTATGCGAGCTGGCACCGGCCGTGCAGGTCGATCATCACGAGTATTTTGGTCACCTCGATGTCGACAGTTTCAACGAGGCAATCGCCGAGATCATTCGGCGAGGCCCAGCTGGGGGTCATCATGAAGCTCACTAGTCGGCAAGGATTCGAGCAATACGCGGAGAAGCTCGCGGCTGATTGGGCGAAGCTTCACGACGGCAGCCAGTGGGTTGTCCGGGTGCCAATTGGCGAGTGGTCGAAATCCAAGGGCGCAATGGCGACCTTCGATCATTTGCGTCTGCTGCTGGAGGAATCTGGCCTGCCGTACACGCTCAAGCGCGTTGGTTCCGGCGGCTGGAACTGGGCTGACCCATCGGTGGTCATTGAGGGCCCGAACCATCCCTCGATTCTTTACGCCGAGGTCACTGCCGACCGCGTTCCCGCGCTAATTGATTCGCTCAAGGCGGGCAAGCCGAACGAGTCGCTGGCTGTCGGAACGTTCGGATCTGATCCAGTAGGCTCAATCCGGCCACTGTCCGAGCATCCCTTCTTCTCCGGCCAGAAGCGTCTGTTGACGGCCGAGTGGGGTGTGATCGATCCTGAGTCGATCGAGGACTACATTGCACGCGGTGGCTACTCGGCGCTGAAGAAGGCGCTCTTTGAGATGACCCCTGAAGAGGTCATCGAAGAGATGAAGACCGCCGAGGTCCGTGGCCGCGGTGGAGCAGGCTTCCCGGCCGGCATCAAGTGGGAGAGTGCTCGACGGTCACGCGGCGAGCCGAAGTTTGTCGCCGTCAACTCTCACGAAGGTGAGCCGAACGTCTACAAGGACCGCCAACTCATCGAGAGCAACCCGCACCTGGTTCTCGAAGGTATTCTCATTGCCTGCTACGCCGTTGGCTCGAACCGCGGCTACAACTACGTCGGTGGCGAGCACGTCCTCGCGCTTGAGCGCTTCCGCAAGGCGGTCGAACAGGCCGAAGAGTGGGGCTTGATTGGCGACAACGTCCTCGGATCCGGCTTTGATGTCGAAGTTCGCCCTCGTGCCGGCGGTGGTGCATACATCTGCGGCGAAGGCTCCGCGTTGATGTACTCGGTGATGGGCGAGCGCGGCCAGCCGCGCACCAAGCCACCGAGAAGCGTTGACGAGGGCCTCTGGCGCCGGCCGACCATGCTCAACAACACCGAATCGATTGCCAACACCGCGCTCGTGATCAACAACGGCGGCGAGTGGTACGCAAGCATGGGCACTGAGAAGAGCAAGGGCACCAAGCTCTTCACCTTCCAGGGCCCGCTGAAGCGCCTCGGTGTCGTCGAAATGGAAATGGGCGTCAACCTCAAGCACCTCATCTTCGATGTCTATGGCGGCATGAAGGATGGCTACACCTTCAAGGGCGTTCAAACCGGCGGCGTGTCGGCCGGCCCGCTCCGTGAGGACCAGCTCGATCATCCGGTCGACTTCGACTCGCTCACACCGCTCGGCGCAATGCTCGGTTCGGGTGGCTTCGTCGTCTTTGATCAGAGCGTCTGCTCAGTGGCCTTTGCGCGCTACCTGATGGCATTCAATCGTTACGAGTCGTGCAGCAAGTGCACGCCGTGCCGACTGGGGAACCCTGCGCTAACTGAGATCATCGACCGCATTCGGAACGGCAATGGTCGCGAGGCGGACCTCAGGCTCATCGAGCACACAAGCAAGCACGTCATCGAGCTGTCGCTCTGCGGTCTCGGTCAGGTCGCGCCGATGCCGGTTCTCGGCATGATGCGCGCCTTCCCGGATGAATGGCGGCAGCACATCGTGGACGGCGTCTGCACAGCAGGGGACTGCCCGATGCACGTGCGCCAGCTTGTGGCGACAGCGGCCGACGACTAGCGGCGCTTTCGCTCCAGACTGCCAAGAATGACACCGGCGGCGATCGCAAGACCGCCGCCGATCTGTATCCAGGACAGGCGTTCTCCCAGAACTATGTAGGCGAGTATCACCGCAATCGCCGGCTCTGCTGTTGCAATCAGGCTTGCGCGGCTCGGCCCGAGATGTGAAAGCCCCCAGGTGTAGAGCATCATCGGCGCGACCGTCGTGCCGATCCCATTCACGACTGCGATCACCGCGATACTCGACAGCGATGGCAGATCGGCGCCATCAACGAGCAGCTTGACCGGCCAGAGCGCGACTGCGCCGATGGCGATCGTCAGCGTCACGACGGCGAGCGATGACATGTGGTCGAGCGCCAGTCGCGCGAGCAGGCTGTACGACGCGTACGTCAGGGCTGAGAGCAGCCCGAGAACGATCCCGAGCCAGGTCGTGCTGCCGCCCGTGCTGCCGGCAACGCCAACGACGCCCGCAAACGCAAGCGCCAGTGCCAGACGATGCGAGTTCGGCACCGGCATGCGGTAAACAAGCCAGGACATGATCGCGACAATGGCTGGAGCGACGTACAGCAACACTGTTGCGACTGCGACACCGGCCTCGCGGTAGGCATAGATGAGCATGACATAAAACGTGGCCGTGCTGACGAGGCCCATCGTGATGACGGCCAGTGCAATCCTTGGATGTCGTAAGGCGGCGAGGTCGTTGGCAAGGGCTGCGTTTCGCGAGAAGGCAATGAGAAGAACCAGCGCTGCCGCCGATGCGCGCAGTGTCACCAGTGTCACCGGCTCGACGCGAATGTGACGCCCGATCAGCTCGTAGGTAATGCCGAGCGCGCCCCAGCATGCTGCTGCCGCGACAACGGCCGCGACTGCGAGCAGGGTGGGGCGCGCTCGGCTCGCGTCAGGTGAGGTCGATTGTCTGGCCAATGCCCTGCGCCGCAGCAGCTTCCAGCGCGGCACCGCATACGATCATGTCCTGAATCGCGTTGCCGACCGATTTGAAGAACGTGATCTGATCGTCAGACTCGCGCCCGGCGATCTCTCCAGCAGCGACCTGTCCGAACTCAATATGTATGGCCTCACGCTGTATCGCGCCGCGGTCGATCGACTGGATAAGATCACCGGCCTCGTGCAGCGCCGCCTCGACTGCATCCACGACCACGCGCGCGCGGGCGACCGTCGCATCGGGAATCTCCTGCATCTCGGGCGTGTACGCGCCGATGCCGTTGATGTGCGTTCCGGGCGATAGCCATTCGTCCTCAAAGACCGGACTCGTCGCGGTCGTCGCGGTGCAGATGACATCTGCTCCCGAGACTGCGTCGCGAGCATTGTCAACAACGACAACCCTTGGCATGCCTTCAGGAATCCAGACGGCGAGCCGTTCGGCAAATGATTCCCGAGATGCAGCAAACAGATCGTAGACGCGGATCTCGGTGATGTCCCGGACGCTGCATACCGCTGCGGCTTGCGTGATGCCTTGTGCCCCCGCGCCGATGACCGCCAGCGTCGTGGCATTCGGTCTGGCCATGAGATCGGTCGCAGCACCCGAAACGGCGCCAGTTCGCAGGGCGGTGACGGCAGCGCCTTCGAGCAGACCAATCGGCACGCCGGTTTCGGGGTCAACAACGACGACAATTGCGTTGATGGTGGGCAGGCCGCGTTCGCGATTCCCGGCGAACACTGAGACGACCTTGAGCCCGGTCGCCGCCGGCGCACCTGGTCCAGCTGGAACGTATGCCGGCATGAACAGCACAACTCCGCTACCGTCAGGCATATTTACCGGCGTCCGCAGAGGGCTGATCGTTTCACCGCGACTGTAGGCGGCAAAGACCTGCTTCATCTGCTCAACTGCGTCTCGTATCGGAACAAGCCGCCTGATTTCATCTGCCGTCAACGCTCGCACGATCAATCCCTTCCGCCGCTTCATCATCTCCTGGTAGCGGCAGTCTAGCATGCCCGGCTGAGCAAGGTGGCTGGGCATATGACGTATCCTTGAGAGCAATGGCGACGCAACGACCAACCACCAGATCGCAGGGACAGCACCCTGCCAATTCCCGATCCGGACGCTTCGGCGATCCAGTCATGTCCACACTTCAGACCGTCTGGGGCTACGACGAGTTCCGGCCGCTGCAGGAGGACATTGTTCGGACGATCCTCGACGGCCGCGACGCGTTCGTGCTGCTTCCGACCGGCGGCGGTAAATCCCTCTGCTATCAGCTCCCAGCGCTTCTACTTGACGGCCTGACCATCGTCATCTCGCCACTGATTGCGCTGATGAAGGACCAGGTCGATGCGCTGACCGAACTGAACGTACCGGCGACGTATATCAATAGCTCGCTCACCTCAACCGAGATACGCGATCGCATGCGGCAGATCACGACCGGCGAGGTCAAGCTGCTCTATGTTGCACCCGAACGCTTCTCAACTCCCGGATTCACCCAGCGTCTGCAACAACGCGGCGTGTCGCTCGTGGCGATTGATGAGGCGCATTGCGTTTCGGAGTGGGGCCACGACTTCCGGCCGGAATATCGCGACCTGCTTCGACTGCGCGACGCCTTTCCGGAAGCGGTCTTTGCGGCATTTACCGCGACCGCGACGCGGCAGGTGCAGGACGACATCCGGCAGCAGCTCGGGCTGGCGCGAGCCGAGCAGTTCCAGGGCAGCTTCAACCGACCAAACCTGTATTACGAAGTGCGGCCGAAGCGAAAGACCTACGAGCAGATCCTGGCCTATATCCGCAACAAGCCTGACGCCAGCGGCATCATCTACTGCCTGTCCCGTGCTGGCGTCGAATCGACAGCCGAGCGGCTGCAACGCGATGGCATTTCCGCCGCTGCCTACCACGGCGGCATGGATGCCGAGCAACGGCGGACGGCGCAAGAAGCATTCGTGCGTGACGATGTGCAGGTCGTCGTGGCGACGATCGCGTTTGGCATGGGGATCGACAAGCCGGACGTCCGATTCGTCATCCATCAGGATCTGCCTCGCAACCTGGAGAGCTACTATCAGGAGAGCGGCCGCGCCGGTCGCGATGGTGAGCCGAGCGACTGCATCCTGTTCTATAGCTACGGAGACGTCACCCGGCAGATGGTGTTCGTTGACGAGAAGCCAACACCGCGTTTGCGCGAGATCGCCCTCAGCCAACTGAAGCAGATGTCCGGCTGGGCCGAGAGCGCGTCCTGTCGACGCGCCGCGCTGCTGGAGTACTTTGAGGAGTCGTTTGACGGTCAGGACCCGCCATGCTGCGACATCTGCGGCGACCCGCCCGAAGTCGAAGACATGACCATTCCGGCACAGATGCTGATGTCCTGCGTGAAGCGCACCGGCGAGCGCTTCGGTCTTGCCTATGTGATTGATGTTCTGCGCGGTTCGCGAGATCAGCGGATACTTCGCTCCGGCCACGAGCGTCTGTCGACCTGGGGCATCGGCAAAGACCGTTCCAAGTCTGACTGGCAGTTCCTCGGGCGCGCACTCATTCGTGATGGCTATCTCTACCAGGACGCTGGAAACTACAACATCGTCTCGATCACGCCACGCGGCGCAGAAGTCCTCTTCCGCGGCGAACGCGTCAGTTACGCGATGCCGCCGAAAGCCCAGTCCGCCGTGGCCGACGTTGTCGATGTCGCCTACCCGCAGCTCTTTGAGCGGTTGCGCCGGCTACGGAAGCAGATCGCCGATGAGCGCGGCGTTCCGCCCTACGTCGTCTTCCCGGATTCAACGCTCCGGCACATGGCATCGCGACTTCCGACGACACCGGACGCGCTGCTACGCATCGTTGGAGTTGGCGAGCGCAAAGCTCGCGCCTACGGCCCCGCATTTCTGGGAGCCATCTCAGACTTCGTCGGCTCGACCGGCGCAACGCCGCAACAAGCGCCAGAACGGCAAGTGTCTGCTGCTCGGCGGTCGACACTGACCGGTACCGCCAAGTCATCGTTGACGCTGTTCAATCAGGGCATGTCGATCGAGGATGTCGCATCTGAGCGCGGGCTTGCAGCCACGACAATCGAAGCCCACCTCGTCGAAGCGATTGAAAGTGGTGCCGAGGTTGACATTGGCCACGTTGTCACTCCGGAGATGATTGCTCAGGTTGACACCGCCATCCGCAAGGTCGGCGACGAGCTGCTACGCCCGATCATGGATGAAGTTGGCGACGAGTCCGGCTACACCTGGGGCCAACTGCGCCTTATCCGCGCCTGGCTGCGGCAGCGTAGCGCTCAGGAGTAATACAAGGAACGCGCACGATTGCTGGGTCGCACGCGCAAATCGCTATTGCTCTGTAATGCGGAGGCTCCCCGACTTGGACTCGAACCAAGAACCTTACGGTTAACAGCCGTCTGCTCTACCATTGAGCTATCGGGGAATATCGGCCCTGCTGAGCCGTGGAAATGCTAACACGCAGCCGATGTTGCTGCAACCGGTTTCACTGATTGTGAACTCCTGTACAATGCGGGTATCGCCGTTGATCATGCCTGAGCAGGCAGGTGGGGAACGGTCGATCCCTGGAGGTAACAACATGCCGCAGTCTCGTGGCCCAAGCCACGCTGACGACCGACTGCCTGTCATCGGTGTTGAGATTGGCGGGCGCGGCCTGCGCGTCGTCCTTGCTGATGCGAGCGACGATATTCGCGATACCGAGCGCGCGATCGACTCTGCCATGACCGCGCACGCGACGGTCGATACCGCCTGCACGCTGATCGACCAGATCCTGTCACGCCGCAACCTGAGTTACGCCGACATTTCAGGCATCGGCATCGCGTTTGGTGGGCCGGTCGATGTCCGTCGCGGCATCACGCTCCGGTCGCATCGCATCGAGGGCTTCGAGCAGTTCCCCCTGGTCGGCGTTATGGAAGAGCATTTCGGCGTTCCGGTCGTGCTGGAGAACGATGCCCGCGCCGCCGCATTCGGCGAATACACCCACGGTGCGGGACGCGGCGCGCGCGACATGGTCTACGTGCACCTGGGACGCGGCGTCGGTGGCGCAGTCATCATTCGCGGCACCCTCCTGCACGGCTCGGCGATGACCGCCGGGGAGATCGGCCACATGGTCGTCACGACCGATGGCCCGCGCTGCTCCTGCGGCAAGCCTGGCCATCTTGAAGCCTATGCTTCTGAGCCGGCGATCATCTCCCGCATGACCTCGCGGGTGAATCAGGCCGGTCCTGAGGAACGCGCGACCTGGTTGTCGAGCCCCGGCGTGACGCTCCAGCGTGTCTTCGAGCGCTATGGCGACGACGAGATTGCTCGCGACGTTATCGACGAGACGATTCAGGTCATCGGCCTTGCCGGAGCCAATCTGGTCACGGCGCTGAACCCGGATGCCTTCGTCATCGGTGGCTATGTGGCGCTCGCCGGACCGCGCCTGACGGCTGGAATCCGAGCGAAGATCCGACAGTACGCCGTTGACCCAGCCGCGCAGCGCGTCCTTGTCGCGCCGAGCCAGCTCGGGACGGATGCCGGGGTGATCGGCGCGGTCGTCCTCGCCCACCAGGACTGACGGTCGCGTTACGTCGCGCTGGTGTAGAATTACCGGCTGCAATACGCGCAAGAACTCGTGGGGGTGACATGCTGACTTTGAGCGAACCGGACCTGACCTATCTACTAACGTTGCTGCGGTCGCGCGACGAGCCATTCACGACCGAAGAGCTGATCGCCGCGCTCCGCGAGCGCGCCAACGCATAACGTACCGGCCAGCATGAGCGGGGCCGCACCATCTGACCAGCAGGAGAGGGACAACTGACAATGCAGGCAGAGCAGACGCTTGAAGCACCAGCCTTCAGCGGTACAGACGAGCAGAAGGCGCTCGCCGCCGAGATATTCCAGGTCTTCCGAATTCAGGGGCGATTCTTCAGCGACGCTGCTCCGATCCGCCTGTCTGTGGCTCAGCTTGCCCAGTTCATGGAGCAGATGAAGCCGAACGAATCGAGCTGGTCGAGCCGCATCGACGAGGCGCTGTCCGCAAGCTCGGACGTGTTCGCTCGTGAGGCCGACGGAGACGATGTTACGTTCGTCACGACGCGGACGGGTAGTTTGCCCCTCGGGACTCCTGGGCAGCGGCAGCAGGTGCTGACGACCCGTTTCGCCACGCCGGAGCCGAAGCGCGCGACACCCGCCCGCAAGCCTGCTGTAACGTCCGATTCGCCGCTGCTTGGTGCGGTTGAAACGGAAACTGCTGAAGCACCGGTCGCCGAGAAGGCCGAGCCGGTTGCGGCGGTCGCCAAACCTGCAGTGCAGAGTGCGCTAGAGGTAGATCCAGCGAGCGCATCCGATGATGATCTCGCGACGGCGATCCGCCACGCGCTTGACGGCGAAATCAACGTGGCGCGCTGGGGCGAGCGATGGATCGCCGAGGATCGCGTCCACCGCTTCTCGCGTGGAGACTTCCGTCGAATTGAGGATCTCATCCGCGAGCATCCCAACGGAACGGTCACCGACGCGGAGATCGCCGATGACATCCTCGGCGTGCGCTCAAACGCCGATAACTACGCCGCGACGCTGTTTGCTATCAACTATCGACTGTCACACGAGCAGCGCGAGTTCGAGTTCCTCGGTTCCGCAGAACACGGCATCTGGGCGCTGGCGAACCCGGCAGCTGTCGGCACTTCAAAGCGCAAGGCAAACGAGATCGGCCAGGACTATCGTGTTCTGCTCGAGCATGGTGCCGCAGCCGAGCCGGCCGAGGAAGGCCTCGTCGAGCACATTCTCAGCTTCTACGAGTACACCTATGGCGTCCTGCCGTATGACTCGAATCTGCGCTCGATCATGCCGACTCCGGGCTTCAAGGATCAGCGCGCTGCCCGAATCACGTTCGAATCGCCGCAGACCTCGGACGTAGTCCAGGCCGAGCTGCGCTTCCCGACTGGCAATCGCGGCGGGTTCATTACCGGGCTCGAGGACTTCTTCGCTGAGAATCTGATCCCTGGCGCGGTGTTGACGATCGAAAAGACTGACAAGCCGTTGCACTACCTGCTGGAGTACTTCCAGGTTTCTGGCGAAGACCGCAAGCTGTTGCATCTGGACGAGAAGAAGAACGTGTTTGTCTACCGGCCAACAACGTTCTATTGCGCGACGCAGGACGAGTTCGTCCTCAGCGACAACCGCTACCCGCGCCTCGCCGACCACGCCCCACTGGACGAGCGCACCAAGCGCCATCCCGAGCAGGTCGTCATGGCGGCGTTCGAACGCGCCGGGGAGAACCTGGAATCAGCTGAACACCCCAAGTACTTCGCCATGTTCAGCGATTTGCTGACGGTTGCAAATATCGAGCGGCCAATGCCGGCCGACCTGCTGCGCACGATCCTGACGAGCGGCGACTATCCGATGTTCAGCGCAGATGAAACGACCGAGGATGCATACTTCTACACACCCAGTTCCGGAACCGAATAGCACAGACGGAACCATCGACGGCGTCGAGCAGTTACTCGACGCCGTCCTTGCTCACCCATCGGGCGAGCATCACATAGGCGCGCTTTCCGACCTCGAGCGTCCGGCGGTCGCGGTCTTCCGTGACCGATGGCTTGACCTGCCGATCGAATCGCGGTTGAGCCTGGTCCGCGCGATGGTTGATGATGCGCTCAGCAACATCGAGCATCAGTACAATCGCGCGCTGCTCGCTGCGCTGAATGACCCGACGCCCGACGTGCGCATCGCCGTTCTTGACGGCCTGTCTGAATACAACGCACCGGAGTTTCTGACGCACCTGCTCGAACACATCGAGTCAGATGCTGATGCGCGCGTGCGGGAGCTGATGGCGCTGGAGTTGGGCCGCTTGGCGTACGAGTCAGCTGGCGACGATCAGCTCGACGAGATTCGCGATGTGCTCTTCCGCGTGTTTGAGAACGACCACGCTCTTGATGTCCGTCGCCGCGCGCTGGAATCGCTCGGGTACCTTGAGGGCGACGACGTTCAGGAGGCGATCGAGGACGGCTACGCCGATTTCTCGATTGAGATGCGAGCGAGTGCGCTGCATGCCATGGGGCTGCAAGCGAGCCAGCGCTGGGTTGACGTCTGCCTGGAAGAGTTACGCTCCGATGAGCCGGAGCTGCGCTACGAAGCGCTGTTCGCGCTCGGCTCGATAGGTGATCTGCGCACAGTGTCGGAGGTTATCGATGCCGTCGAAGACGAAGATGCCGAAGTGACCATTGCAGCAATCCACGCGCTCGGCGAAATCGGTGGCCAGATGGCGATCAGCCGCCTGCGGCAGCTCACCCAGGTCGACAACCCGGCCATCGCCGAGGCGGCAGACGAAGCACTCCAGGAAGCCGAGCTGATGGCGAATCCGCTTCGCCCATTGCTGTAACCTCTTGTCCGTCTCGGGCTTCCAGGATACGTGAGCCAACCGGAGCAGGGGAGAGGCGACATTATTACGACGAACACACGGACGATCGCCGAGGTTGTAGCCGGTATTCCGAGTGCGACCATACACGGTGATTCAGCGGCAGCAATTCAGTCGATCGAGTTCGACAGTCGTCTGGTTGAGCCTGGCGGCATGTTCGTCGCGCTTCGTGGCGGTTATACCGATGGCCATGCATATCTCGATCAGGCACGAATGCGAGGCGCGGTGGCCGCACTGGTCGAACGCGGCGCGGTTGAGCATCTGCGCGGCGAGTGGCCAACGATCGTCGAAGTTGCCGACACACGCGCCGCTCTCGCCATTGTTGCCGCCGAGTTCTTTGGGCATCCGTCGCAGGATCTGTGCGTCATCGGTGTGACCGGCACTGACGGCAAGACAACGACGAGTCATCTGATTGAGGCAATGCTTCGCCACGCTGGTCGGCGGACAGGGTTGATCGGGACAGTTGAGGTGCGCATCGCTGGCGAGGTCGATCTCCACGAATCGCGCCAGACGACACCCGAGTCGCTCGTGATCCAGCGAATTCTGGCGTCGATGCGCGATCGCGAGGTTGACACGGCTATTCTGGAGGCAACTTCGCACGGACTTGTCATGCATCGTCTCGACTCCTGCGCGTTCGATGTCGGCGTCGTCACCAACATCACCCACGAGCACCTCGATTTTCACGGCTCGGTAGAAGCCTATCGAGAAGCGAAGGCCATGTTGCTCGACAACGTCGCGCGTGACAAACAGCGCGGGCGGCGTGGCGCACTGGTGCTGAATAAGGATGACGAAGGAGCACGATCCATCGCCGCACACGGCCGGGGCTGCGAGATGCTCTGGTATTCGATGGATCCAGCGTCGGACGCAGAGTTCCGCGCTTCGCAGATCGAGTTCGGAACCAATGGGCAGCAATTCACGCTGCACAGCCCGATGGGTGAGACGCGCATTTCACTCGCGCTGCCGGGTCGGTACAACGTCGCCAATGCGCTCGCAGCCGCAACAGTCGGCCATGCGCTTGGGCTGTCGCTGAGGCAGATCGCCGAGGGCCTGGAGTCGCTGGACGCTGTGCCCGGGCGCATGCAGGCAGTCGACGAGGGCCAACCGTTCGCAGTGATCGTGGATTACGCGCATACTCCCGATGCAATCAAGTCGGTGCTGACGGTGTTGCGCGATGCAACGCCGGGCCGCCTGATGGTCCTGTTCGGGTCGGCGGGAGAACGTGATATCGACAAGCGCTCGATTCAGGGGCGTGTCGCCATCGAGTATTCGGACTTTGCCATCTTCTCCAGCGAGGATCCGCGCTTTGAGGACCCGATGGTTATTATCGACGCGATCGCGGACGGCGCGATGCAGGCGGGCGGGCGACGCGGTGTAGACTTCGAATGCATCGAAGACCGCCGCACAGCCATTGCTACGATTCTCCAAGCTGCGAAAGCCGGAGATGTGGTTGTCCTGGCCGGAAAAGGACATGAGAAGAGCATGATCTACGGCTCCGAAAAGCGACCATGGGACGAGGCGGAGGTCGCAGCCGATATTCTTCGCAAACTCGGCTATTCACCGTCAAACCAGAGCGACCGATCGCCGTGAAGCGACGCTACGCAATCTGGCTGGTCGCGCTTTCGATCTGGATGATCGCTGTCGGCTGCGGCACTATCGATCCGCAGCTCGCCTCTCCAGAATCCAACGAGCCATCACAAACCGGCGCGAGTCCCACCGGGCGCATCCTCTTCGTGTCAGACCACCACGTGAGCGTCTGGGACGGTTCAACGCGAACGCTCATCGATGATGTCGATGGCGCGTCGCCCACCTGGGCGCCAGCCGGAGACCGTTTCGCCTACGTCGAAATGCATGACGGCTTTTCGGACATCATCATCGCCAGCGCCGACGGCAAGACACTGAAGCGCATTACAACCAACGAGCCGGAGGCTCCGCTCTTCAGCCTCGAATATGCCTGTGAGGCGTATTGGGCGCTGGACCCGACCTGGTCACCAGTCGGCGAGCAACTGATCTGGATTAGCGATCGCGGCACGGGGACGTCTGACTGCGAGTCGCGATTCTCTGACCCGATGACGTTGTGGTACTCAGAGAACCTGGACGGCGATCAGGCGATTTTCAGCTACTTCCTGCCGGCTGCAGCGAATGTTGATGCGCCGCAGGAGAATCCGACATTTTCGAACGACGGCAAGAAGGTCGCATTCACGGCGCGAATTGGCGTTGAGTCGCCGCGCAACACCGAGATCTGGACGCTCAATCTCGACACAGCGGATGTTAACGAGCTTGTGATCGCACCAGACGGCGCATTCGATGCGGTCTGGTCACCGAACTCGAACAACATCGCCTACGTTCAGCGGACCGGCACCGCAAGCGACGTCTGGATCGCGCCGACTGACGGCGGATCTGCCTATCAACTCACGCACGTCGGCAGCGTCGTCTCTCCAGCGTGGTCGCCGGACGGACAGATGATCGCCTTCTTCCGTGAGCGCGACAGCTCATTTGAGGCGTGGTACGTCGAGGTCAACGAGGAGGGCGGTAAGCTCGTAGCCTCTGAACCGCAGAAGCTATTTGACGCCTCCAACATCGACGCCGCGTCTGGCATGTCCTGGGGACGCTAGTCAGATACACAAAGAGGGCCGCACCGGTTGGTGCGGCCCTCTTTTTTTGTTTCGTAAATCTACTTCGCCGCCGGCTCTTCCTCAGGCATGACTACCTTAATATGGAGATCGTCAAGCTGTGCGGTGTCAACATTGCCCGGCGCATCGAACATCAGGTCACGCGCGGACTGGTTCTTCGGGAAGGCCATGACCTCGCGCAGGGTTGGTTCGGCGGCCAGGATCATCGCAATGCGGTCGATGCCTGGCGCGATCCCGCCATGTGGTGGCGCACCGTACTCGAACGCTCGCAATAGGTGGCCGAAGCGCTCTACGATCTGCTCGTCCTCGTAACCCATCAGGGCGAAGATCTGACGCTGCAACTCACGCTGGTGAATACGAATCGAGCCACCGCCAACTTCAAAGCCATTTAGCACAATGTCATACGCTTTGGCCCGCACTGCGCCCGGGTCCGTCTCCAACAGCGGGATGTCCTCATCGAGCGGTGCAGTGAACGGGTGGTGCATGGCGTCCCAGCGCTGGCCATCTTCATCCCAGCCAAGCAGCGGGAAATCAACAACCCAGCAGAACGCAGCGACGGTCGGATCGGCCAGTCCTAGCTCATCGCCGAACCGTTCCCGGAGGCGGCCTAGAACATTTGCGGCTACCTCTGCGCGATCGGCAACGAAGAGGATGAGATCGCCGATGCCGGCTCCGGTTGCGGCCGCGATCGCATCCAACTCCTCGGTCGAGAGGAACTTGGCAATCGGTGAGCGAACCGAGCGCTCTCCGTCGGCACCCGCCTCAAAGGCGATCCAGGCAAGACCCTTCGCGCCAAACTTCCGCGAGAACTCCGTCAGCTCGTCAACCTGCTTGCGGGTCACATCTGCTTTGCCCGGCACCGCAATCGCGCGGACCACGCCGCCTGAGTCGACCGCGCCACGGAAGACGCCGAACTCTGATCGTGCGACGACGTCGGAAACGTCAGCGATCTCCAGTCGGTAGCGCAGGTCAGGCTTGTCCGTGCCAAAGCGGCGCATCGCGTCGTCGTAGGTCAGGCGCGGGAATGTCGATTCCTGCAACGTCATATCAGTCAGGCCAACAAGCTCGATGAACAGGCCCTCGGTCAGCTGCATGATCTGCTCCATGTCGACAAACGACATTTCGAGATCGAGCTGCGTGAACTCCGGCTGACGATCGGCGCGCTGATCCTCATCGCGAAAGCAGCGGGCGATCTGGTAGTAGCGATCCATGCCGGCGACCATCAGCAGCTGCTTCATCTGCTGTGGGGATTGCGGCAGCGCATAGAACTGCCCCGCGTAGAGTCGGCTTGGCACAAGATAGTCGCGCGCGCCCTCGGGTGTGCTCTTGATCAGGATCGGCGTCTCGATCTCAATGAAGTCACGCGCATCCAGATACTCGCGGATCTTCTTAACAATTCGGTGCCGCAGAATGAGATTGTGCTGCATCTTCGGGCGGCGGAGGTCGAGGTAGCGATACTCGAGTCGCAGCGACTCATCGACGTCCGAGTGATCCGTGATCTCAAATGGCGTCGTCTTCGCGGCATTGAGGATTACCAGATCGGACACGATCACTTCGATATCGCCGGTGGCCATGTTCGGATTGCGCGTGCCTTCCGGGCGCAACTGGACGGTGCCGCTCACTTCAACGACGAACTCGGACCGGACCTGCTCAGCGACACGGTGCGCGACCGGCGAATCCTCCGGGTTGCAGACCACCTGAGTGAGCCCATAGCGATCACGAATGTCGAGGAAGATGAGGCCGCCGTGATCGCGGCGCCGGTTGACCCAGCCCTTCACCGTCACGGTTCTGCCGGCATCGTCGGCGCGAAGCTCGCCACAGGTGCTATATGGTCGCAACTTGTCGATGGTCGTCATGCGTTCGTTGAACCTCCCCCAACGGTTGATTGTTGCTCCTGCTGCTTTACACGATTCCAGATTTTGAGGACTTCATCAGGTGATGCGGCCTGCTCGCTTCCGAACACATGCGGATGACGACGGACGAGCTTCTCACTTAACGCCTGCACGGCGTCCTCAAAGGTGAACAGTCCATGTTCCTCGGCGATCTGCGCCACCATAAGCACGTTGCCGAGGATGTCGCCGAGCTCTTCGGCGGCGTTCGGCGCGTCATTGTTCGCCAGCGCCTGCCGCAGCTCCTCAACTTCTTCATTCACGTATTCGAGCGTCGTCGACTCGGTTTGCTCGCGATCCCACGGGCAACCGTCCGGCCGCCGCAGGCGAGCGTAGATCTGGCGAAGTCCGGTGATTGATGCCGACGCCTCGGCATGCTGCGCTTTCGGGATGACGATGTAACCGTCGGCTGACTCCGTTGGCAGGTCGGTCACCCCGAGCCGCGCTGCAAGCACCGATGTGGCCGCGGCGATGACGCCCGCGCCGCACCAGTTCGTGACAACGGTCGTCGCGCCGCTATCCAGGGCGAGCAGGCCGGCATCGAATGGCGCGATGGCCCGAGCTTCTGCCAGCGCGAGCGCATCAACGATGGTTGTTGGTCCGGCAATGGGCGGCAGGTCGCCGCCAACGGACACGATCGATGCCGACGAAGCCAGATGCTCGACGACAGTGTCTCCAATGGCACCAAACGCACCTGTCAGATAGATGATGCGTTCAACATCGCTATCGCGAGCCAATGCGATCATATCGTCTGCGATGCGTGCTGCCGTACCTGCAGTGATCGCGCCGTCGAGTACGCCGTCGTACGTCTTGACCATCAGGCCTTTAGCGACGGCGCCGACCGGAATCATCGCAGCGCAACGCGCAATCAGCAGCGACGATACAGGCATGGCCTCCTGCCAGGCGCGGTCATCACGCGATCGGGCGGCGCGCACCGCGACGGTGAGGGTCATCCTGCGCGCTCCGCGCCCCGCTCGTCCCCGAGGCTCAGGACGGCCATGAAAGCTTCCTGAGGGATCTCAACATTGCCGACCATCTTCATGCGCGCCTTGCCCTCCTTCTGCTTCTCCAGCAGCTTGCGCTTGCGCGTGATGTCGCCGCCGTAGCACTTGGAGAGGACGTTCTTGCGCATGGCCTTGATCGTCTCACGCGATATTACGCGGCTGCCAATTGCAGCTTGAATCGGCACCTCAAACATCTGCCGCGGAATCAACTGCTTGAGCTGCGAGACAAGCGCTCGACCGCGTGAGTACGCATCCTCGCGGTGTGTAATTAGCGAAAGCGCATCAACCGGAATGCCGTTGACCAGCACGTCGAGCTTGACCAGATCAGCCGCTCGCATGCTGTGGAACTGATAGTCGAGCGATGCATAGCCCTGCGTGCGCGACTTTAGCTGATCGTAGAAATCGACAATCAGCTCACCGAGTGGCATGCCGAACTTGATCGAAACGCGCTCTTCGTCGAGGTAATCCATCGTGTCGAACGTGCCGTGGCGGGTCGTCACCAGCTCCATGATCGTGCCGATGTAGCGCGACGGCGCAATGATCGTCAGGTCCATCCACGGCTCGCGGATCTCGGCAATCTCTCCGGACGGCGGCATGTCGGACGGATTATCGACGTGCAGAACGTCGCCGTTGATCTTGCTGACCTCATACTCGACACTCGGCGCGGTAGCCAGCAGGTCCAGACCGTACTCACGCTCCAGGCGTTCCTGCACGATCTCCATATGCAGCAGCCCGAGGAAGCCGCAGCGAAAGCCGAAACCGAGCGCATCCGACGACTCGGGCTCAAATACAAGCGCCGCATCGTTCAGCTTCAGGCGCTCCAGCGCGTCGCGGAGCTCAGGGTAGTCCTCGCTGTTGACTGGATAGAAGCCGGCAAAGACCATCGGCTTGGCAGGCCGATAGCCGGCCAGCGGCTCAGAGGCCGGTCTTTGGGCGAGCGTGATCGTGTCGCCAACCTGGACATCGGCGACGTCTTTCAGGCCGGTCGCAACATAGCCAACTTCACCAGTACGCAGCCCGCCGATCGGAGTCATGCTGGGCCGGAAGACGCCGGTCTCCAGAATCTCAGCCTGTTTGCCGGTCGCCATCAAGCGGATGCGCGAATCGGCCGGCAGCACACCGTCCACGATCTTCACGTAGGCAATGACGCCCTTGTAGGCGTCGTAGTGCGAATCGAAGATCAAGGCGCGCAGCGGCGCATCGGCATCGCCGCCCGGCGGTGGGACGTGCGCGACAATCGCTTCAAGGATCTCCGGCACGCCGATTCCCGATTTCGCTGATGCTGGAATGATCTCGGACGGCAGCAGACCGATAAGATCGCCGACCTCCTCCGCGACGCGTTCGGGCTGCGCGTTCGGCAGATCGATCTTGTTGATGACTGCGATCATCGCCAGGTCATGCTCAAGCGCGAGATAGACATTCGCCAGCGTCTGCGCCTCGATACCTTGCGCTGCGTCGACGACCAGCAGCGCGCCCTCGCAGGCCGCGAGCGTGCGGCTGACCTCGTAGGTGAAGTCGACGTGCCCAGGTGTATCGATCAGGTTCAGCTCGTAGACTTCGCCGTCGCTCGCCTTGTAGCTCATGCGGACGGCGCGGGCCTTGATTGTGATGCCCTTCTCGCGCTCAAGATCCATCGAGTCGAGAATCTGCTCGACCATCTCACGCTGAGTCACCGTGCCGGTTTGCTCCAGCAGTCGGTCGGCGAGCGTCGATTTTCCATGATCGATATGGGCGATGATGCCGAAATTGCGAATACGTTGTCGATCGTCCATCAGGTCGCGGAATTCCTCTCGCCGTGCGGTGTTGGTGGTCGACTGCCCAACAATCAAGTATACCGAGCAGGCGGCTCGTTACGTTGACCGGGTTCATACGCCGGTTGTGGCTTGTAAATCCCGAATCGGCTATAATCCTGTGGTTCGCTCGCCCAAGTGTTGGGCGTGCTTTCTGTGTTCACGATCATGCTGTCATACAGACAGAGGGGGCTGAGGTTGACGAACAGCAAGTCTGCTGCGAAGCGCGTACGGGTGGCTGAGCGCCGTCGAATTCGCAATCGTGTGTATCGCTCGGCGTCGCGCACACTTGTCCGCAAGGCGGAAGAGGCCATCGCGGCTGCTGAGCAGGAGGCCGCAAACGGAGCGGTTCTGAAGGCTCAGGCTATGCTGGATCGTGCGGCCTCGAAGGGCATCATCCATCCGAACAATGCCGCCCGACGCAAGTCCCGCCTGATGGCCAAGTACAACAAGATGGCGGCCGCGAGCTAACTCGCACGCCGTCTTGGACCCGCGCCAACTCTGATAGCCTCGGCGATCTGTGCCACCAGTGGCACGATGATCGTCGAGGCTGTTTCGTGCCCGGCCTTGATCGACGCATCAGCCTGACGCAGCAAATCTGCCACGCGCTTATTGGCTGTCTCCGTTGGCACGCCTGCACGGGCAGAGCCACTCAGGCGCTGGGGCGTAATACCAGCCGCGCCAGCGAGTGCCGGCGCACCAACAGCGCGTGAGTATCGCAGGATCGACTTCACCACCGCTTCGTACGCCAGGCTCCCCAGAATTTTCTCTGCTGCCTCACCAGCCTCAAGCATCCGCTCCAGCTCCCGTAACGCTTCATCAACCTGACCCGTGAACGCGACGTTGGTCAGGTAGAAGGCAGTAAAACCGCCGCGATCCTCAACCAGCTGATCGACCAGGTCAGCGTCGATGACCGTGTCGGCAGCCGTCACCAGCTTGTCGATCTCGGTGGCGATCAGGCGGGTGTCAGGTGTCGGACCACTGTTGCGGCCACCGGCTTTTTGCCAGCTGCCGGGATAGAGCAGATTCAGGAGATGTTGCGCCGCCTGCGATTGAATCTCAAACCCTTGCGCTCGTACGCGATCCGAAATCCACGCGAGCAGCTCACCGCCGCGAGGAACGATATACGCCTGTTCGCGCCAGCCAAGTGCTTTGATCGCCTTGCGCATGTAGTGATTTGGCGACAGCGAGCCGCTATGACGGAGGACGATTTCAGTCGTTGGTGGGCTCGCCTTCAGCAATGCGTGCAACTCGCGCCATGGTACGCGGCCAACTGCCTCTTCGTCGGTGTCAGTATCTCCGCCGCGCTTGGGAGGTGCGATGGGCTGGCGCAGGATGACAACGCGCTGGCCCCCGAAAAACGGCGCGGCCTGGCAGGCGCTGGCGATATCCGCCGCGCTGGACGCCTGGACGTCGATTGTGACTGAGCTGAGCCCCTGAGGATCGAGCGAACGACGTATTTCGGCAATACGCTCGTCGATCAGCAATTCGTCGTCGCCGTATATGAGTGTGCTCATTGCTGATCCCGGCCGTCACAGGTAGGTATTAGACAAAGGGATGGGCGAAGCGCGCTGCACCAGGAGGGCTAGTTTCGAGCCTGCATCTGCAGGTGGGAGTCCGGAGGAGCGATTCCTGGGAACCGACCAACGACGCCCGAAAACTAGTGATGTTGGCTCGAAACGCTGTATCCACCTGGCCGCGTTAATCGCCTCGCCCACCTATCAGTATACCAGCGGTCAGTATGCGCCGAATTGGCGCTGATGCAAGCGCGCTGACTACAATGCACCGACGGAAGGGGGGAACGTGGTACGAATCACGGTAACACGCCGCATCGATCCCGACGCGCGGTCGGTGCTTGAGAATATTGGCGACGTCACGATGTGGGACAGCGACCTCCCTCCAGACCCTGAGCAGCTCGCTGCTATGCTCGCCGACTCGGACGCCGCGCTGACCCTGCTGACCGATCGGATCGACGGCCCGTTGCTGGATCGCTGCCCGAACCTGAAGGTCGTCAGCAATCTTGCCGTCGGCTATGACAACATCGACGTGCCTGCCTGCACAGCGCGGAACGTCGCCGCCTGCACGACACCGAACGTGCTGACGCAGACGACCGCCGAGCTCGCCTTCACACTGCTTCTGGCGGTAGCACGGCAGATCATTCCGGCAGCCGACGCCGCGCGTAATGGCGACTGGAAGACCTGGTATCCGTTTCGCTTTCTCGGTCGCGATGTCGCTGGCCTGACCCTCGGCATTATTGGTCTCGGTCGCATCGGGCTGGCGATGGCGAAGATGGGGCTGGCGTTCGGCCTGAACGTCATCTACACCGGAGGACAGTCAAACAACGAGTTCCGCGAAGTCTCGCTCGACGAGCTGCTGCAGACGGCCGACATCGTCTCGCTCCACGTTCCGGCGACACCAGCGACGCATCACCTGATCGGGCGTCGCGAACTGGCAATCATGAAACCGGACGCGATGCTCATTAACACTGCACGCGGCCCGGTCGTCGATACCGATGCGCTGGTCGCGGCATTGCATGAGGGCCGTCTGTTCGGCGTCGGACTCGACGTGACGGACCCGGAGCCGCTGCCCGCCGATCATCCGCTCTACACGTTCGAGCGGGTTACGATCCTGCCGCATATAGCCAGCGCGAGCGAAGCGACGCGTCTGCAGATGTCGGACCTCGCAGCGAAAAATATCGTCGCAGTGCTTGAGGGCTCCGAGCCGCCGCACTGTCTGAACCCGGAGGTACTCGCCGATGCCTGATCGCAGCGAGGGCGAAACAGTTGTCATAACCGGCGTCGGATGCGTGTCGCCGGTCGGCGTCGGCGCAGGCACGTCGTGGCAAGCGATCCTGGCCGGCAAGGGCGGCGTCGTTGAGATCGATCGCTTCGACGCCAGTAGCTTTCCTGTGCGTATAGCCGCACAGGTGCCGGGGTTCAACGGCGCAGACTGGCTATCAGCGAAGGAAGCGCGTCGAACAGACCGATTCATCCAGTTCGCAGTCGCGGCAACGGACGAAGCGGTGGCGCATGCCGGTCTCAAAATCACGCCAGAGATCAGCGCTAGGGTCGGCGTCGTCATCGGGTCGGCGATGGGCGGCATGGAGACGATCGATTCGGGGTTTACAACACTCGCCACCAAAGGGCCTAGCCGGGTCAGCCCGTTCTTTGTACCGATGATGCTGGCCGATATGGCGTCCGGGATCGTCTCGATTCGCCTCGGGGCGCGCGGCGTCAATCTGGCGACGGTTAGCGCCTGCGCCAGTGGCGCGCACGCCATCGGCGAAGCGGCCGCGATGATCGCACGCGGCGACGTGGATGTCGTCGTCGCCGGAGGATCGGAGGCTGCCATCACTCCAGCCGGAGTTGCCGGTTTCGCAGCCGCCGGCGCGTTATCAACTCGCAACGATGACCCGACCCACGCGAGCCGTCCGTTCGACCGCGAGCGCGACGGTTTCGTCCTGGGTGAGGGTGCCGGGATCGTCATTCTTGAATCCCTGCGCTTTGCGCGTCAGCGCGGCGCAACGATCCTGGCCGCGGTGACTGGCTACGGCGCAACCGCTGACGCCTCACACATCGTCCAGCCGGGCCCAGATGGCGAAGGGGCCGCGCGGGCAATGACTCTGGCCCTCACCCGCGCGGGGCTGTGCGCGGCAGACATCTCCTACATCAACACGCACGGCACCTCGACGAAGTTGAACGACGCATTCGAGACGCGCTCGATCCGCACCGTCTTTGGCGCGGACGCGCCGCCGGCCTCTTCGACGAAGGGGGCGACTGGCCATCTGCTCGGCGCTGCCGGGGCGGTCGAAGCCGTCTTCTCGGTCCTCGCTCTGCAATCGCAGACGATGCCGCCAACAATCAACTACGAAGTGCCCGACCCGGACTGTGACCTCGATTGCGTACCAAATACCGCCCGGCAAGCGCCGCTGGCTCACATCGTGAGCAATTCCCTGGGTTTTGGCGGACATAACGTTTCGCTCGTTTTCAGCGCGCCGGACGCGCGCTCGTAGCGAAATACAACGAAAGCGGGCCGGTGGCGGAAGTTCGCCACCGGCCCGCTTTGCTTTCAGGTGAGCTTAATCGAGGTAGCCGCGTAGCGTGCGACTGTACGACGGATGGCGCAGCTTGCGAAGCGCCTTCGCTTCGATCTGGCGAATTCGCTCGCGGGTGATGCTGAACTCGCGTCCAACCTCTTCGAGCGTGCGGAACTTGCCGTCCTCAAGGCCGAAGCGCAGGATGATGATCCGCCGTTCGCGCTCGGTGAGCTTGTCGAGTGCATCGCCGATCTGGCCGCGCAGCAACTGCTGCGACGCCAATTCCAACGGCTGCGGCATCGACTCATCCTCGATGAAATCGCCGAGAAATGCGTCGCCCTCCTGACCAACGGGTGCTTCGAGAGACACCGGCAGGCGCGAGACATCGAGGACCTGCCGCACTTTGGCGATCGGCACATCCATCGCTCTGGCGATCTCTTCGTGCGTGGCTTCGCGCTCGAAGATCTGTTGGAGACGGTGGCCGGTCTTCTTGACGCGGTTGATCGTTTCACCAACGTGAACCGGCAGGCGGATTGTTCGGCTCTGGTCGGAGATTGCGCGGGTGATCGCCTGTCGAATCCACCAGGTGGCGTAGGTCGAGAACTTGAATCCGCGGCGATAGTCAAACTTGTCAGTGGCCTTCATCAGGCCGATGTTGCCCTCCTGGATCAGATCCAGGAACGACAGGCCGCGACCGACATACTTCTTGGCGACCGAGACAACGAGTCGCAGGTTGGCCTGAATCAGGTGAGCGCGCGCCTTCTCGCCGTCCTCGCGATCCGACTCCAGCTCACGTCGCTCCGAGTCAGATTCGTACTCACCTTTGGCCAGTCGATCGGCCGCATACAGACCGCGCTCCATGCGCTTTGCCAGCCAGACTTCCTCCTGCATTGTCAGAAGGTCAGTCTCACCAATTTCCTGCAGGTACAGACGAACTGAATCAGTTGCGCCAGGAGTAACGTAGGTTTCGGGATCATCGCGCGCAGGTTTGGCAAGTGCATCGATGTCAATGGTGCCGTTGGTCTGCTCGATTGCTTTTGTGCGCGTGAACTGAAACCTGGATGCGGCCGGGCCGGGTGCCGGGGGCTGATCGATTATCTCAACATTGTGTTCAAGAAGTGCAGACCATAATTCGTCAATTGCTGCAATGTCTTCTTCCATCCGGGGAAATGCGGCGATCACCTCATCCGATAGCAGGAACCCTTGATCCTTGCCCTTGGATAGCAGGCTCGATACCATGCTCGAATGCCCCTCCCGCCCATGTTGCGCCAACTGCTACTGTAGCGATGAGGACGCTTCGGGCATGTTCGCGGGGTGCCGCCGGCTGGCGTTATGAGAGGTCCCCAGAATGCCGGTCAATGTGCGAACACGAGTATCCTTGTCGTCCGTTGTGGATTCGCCTGTAGCTTGCCTTTTGCGGAGTATACGGCAGGTTTACCCATATTTCAATACACAGCGGTGACGTCGCTCACGGCAGTTGTTGCCGATTCGGCTTGCAATGGAGGATTCAGGTGATCACCCTTGGCGTCGACCCGGGGTCGGCTTTACTCGGATATGGGCTCGTGCGCGGCGAGGACGAGCCGGAACTCATAACCTACGGTGTGGTCGCCACGACGACTGCCGAGACGACGGCAGAGCGCCTTGTCCGCGTCTACGATGCTGTCTGGCAACTGATTCGCGACCACGCGCCAGACGTTCTCGCAATCGAGCAGCTCTTCTTCGCGCGCAACGTGACGACTGCACTTGGTGTCGGGCAGGCCCGTGGCGTCGTGCTGCTTGCCGCTGCGCAGCACGGCATGCCGGTGTTCGAGTACAAACCGTCTGAGGTCAAGGAAGCGATATCAGGCTACGGGAAAGCGACGAAGCAGCAGATGCAGTACATGGTACAGATGCTGCTTCAGATGCCCGAAATTCCGACGCCCGACGACGCTGCCGACGCTTTGGCAGTCGCCATCTGCCACGTCCAGCGCAGCCGGTTCACCCGTCAGTACGGGATTGCCAACCGATGAACGACAAGCCGCGTAAAGTTCGCGCTGATGAGCTCGTCGTCCGGCTCGGATTGGCGGATTCACGCTCGCAGGCAAAGGCACTGATTCTGGCCGGAGATGTCCGCTCCGGTGATCGCGTGATCTCCCGTCCAGCTGAGATGCTTGACGATGCGCTACCGCTGACGTTGAAGGCGAAGCTGCCGTATGTCAGCCGTGGTGGACTCAAGCTGGAACACGCGCTGGACGCATTCGGAATCGACGTCGACGGCGTTGTTGCCGCCGACCTGGGCGCTTCAACCGGCGGATTTACGGACTGCATGCTCCAGCGCGGCGCTCGTCGCGTCTATGCAATCGACGTTGGATACGGGCAGCTCGACTACAAGCTGCGATCGGACGACCGCGTTGTCGTGATGGAGCGTGTCAACGCTCGGCATCTGGAAACGCTTCCGGAGCCGGTCGACCTCGTGACGATTGACGTGTCGTTTATTTCGCTGGCACTCATCCTTCCAGTTGCCTACCGCCTGCTGTCGGATTCGGGCGCGTGTATCGCGCTCATCAAACCGCAATTCGAGGCCGGCAAGGAGAAGGTCGGTAAGGGCGGTGTCGTGCGCGATCTGCGGGTGCGCCGCGAAGTGATTACGCTGACGATCGAAACCGCTCGGGAGATTGGCTTTGCGGTGCGCGGCCTTGTGCGCTCACCGATTACGGGTCCGGCCGGGAACGTGGAGTTCCTCATCTGGCTCGGCAAGCAGACGGAGACTGACATCGGCGCAGTAATTGACGAAGCCATTGCGCGCGAGGTGGGCGAATGAGCGATCCATTCGCCGACATTGTCAAAGCCCTCAACGCCTCAGCCGCCGAATCGATCGATCAGAGGCTGGACGTTCGGACGGACACCACTCGCAAGCAGCGCACGGGAGCACCGGAAATTGTCTTTGGCGAGGGCAAGTCCGACGCGCAGATTGTCGCTGCATGCAGGGCCCTGCTCGTGACGAACCCGCGCGTTATCGTAAGCCGCATCGATCGCGAACGTGTCGACCAGGTGGCCGAATCGTTTGGAGACGTCGAGATACAACAGCCGTTCTCCGGTAGCACGTTCGTCATGGTGCGTGATGCAGCTGAACCAGTCGCCGCAGCTGGCCGCATCGCCATCCTCACAGCTGGCACATCCGATCTCGCGGCCGCCGGCGAAGCCGCTACCGTTGCGACTGAGCTTGGTTGCGATGTCACGCTGATCGCCGATGTGGGAATCGCCGGACTGCATCGACTGGTCCAACCGCTTCGATCGTTGACGTCGGAGGGCGTGAAGGCACTCATCGTTGCAGCCGGCATGGACGGCGCTCTGCCGACTGTCATCGCCGGTCTGGTTGACGTTCCGGTGATCGGGTTGCCGACATCTGTCGGGTACGGCATAGCCAGCGGTGGCAGTGCCGCCCTCACCACGATGCTGGCGTCCTGCGCTCCGGGGTTGGCCGTCGTCAACATTGACAATGGGGTCGGCGCAGCCGTGTTCGCAGCGCGAATCGTCAGGGCAATCGCAGCCGCGAGCTAACCGTCCTGCCGAAACCGATCGACCGTGCGCCGAGCGACGACCGACGCAACCGTGATTGGGTCTGCGTCGCGATTTGCGAGCGATGTGAAGAGATCGTCGAGACCGGCATCACTCGCTACCGCCTCTATTTCGCGGGTCAGTTGACGACGCGCAAGGCGAACGACTTCCCGCCGATCGCGTCGAGCACGCCGGATGCGTCCTTCGCCGCTGTCTTCAAGGAATTGGCGGTGCTGGTCAAGCTTGTCGATCAGCGCGTCGGTATTGCGATGCTCGCTGGCCACCGTCTCGACAATTGGCGGCGTCCACGGCCGGGATTCGCTGAGACGAAGCATCATTCGAAGATCCCGAACCATATCGTTCGCGCCGGGAAGATCGGCCTTGTTGACGACCAGAACATCCGCGATCTCCAGCACGCCGGCTTTGATCGCCTGAATACTGTCACCGGTGCCGGGTACCTGGATCAGGAGCGTCGTGTCGGCGAGCTCACCGACATCGACTTCGTCCTGACCGACGCCGACCGTCTCAATCAGAATCATGTCGAAGCCATAGGCATCCAGCAGATGGACGACTGCGCCAACACCGATCGACAGCCCGCCCATTTCGCCGCGCGTCGCCATCGATCTGATGTAGACACCCGGGTCGTCGAAGTTGTCCAGCATGCGGATGCGGTCGCCGAGCGTCGCGCCACCGGTGAGAGCGCTCGACGGATCGACAGCGACGACAGCGACCGTCTGGCCACGCGAACGGTAGCCGCGAATCAGGGCGTTCGTCAGCGTGCTCTTGCCTGCGCCGGGCGGGCCGGTAATGCCGACAACGTAGGCAGTACCGGTCGATCCGTAGAGATCGCCCATTGCTCGCATGCCAGCAGCTTTGCCGTTCTCGACGAATGAGATCAGGCGCGCGAGCGCGGCGCGGTCTCCGGCGCGAAAGCGCTCGACGAGATCCCGAGGGGCGGTCGCCGTCACGAACCGCTCCGATCCGGTGCATGGTCGCGAATGAAGCGCACTGCTTCGTCCATCGGCGTGCCCGGCCCGAAGACCGCCGCCACGCCAAGCTGTTTTACCCGGTCCACATCCTCGTTCGGAATCGTCCCACCGGCGACCACAAGAACGTCGTCCACACCGGCTTTCTCGAGTTCAGCGAAGATCTTCGGAAACAGCGCCAGGTGCGCACCGGACAGGATCGAAAGCCCGATGACGTCGGCGTCCTCGTCGATTGCGGCGCGTGCGATCATCTCCGGCGTCTGAAACAGCCCGGTGTAGATTACTTCCATCCCTGCGTCGCGGAGCGCGCGGACCATGACCTTGGCGCCGCGGTCGTGTCCGTCCAGCCCGGGCTTGGCGACCAGCACGCGGATCGGCGTGGTGCGGGGGTGTGCTTGACTGACCATGATGTCCTCCAGTCGCTCCTAGACGACAACCATTTGTCGATACTCGCCGTACACATGGCGCAGGCAGTTCGTGATCTCGCCGAGCGTTGCGTAAGCATTTGCAGCGTCAATAAGAAACGGCATGACATTCACGCCGTCGCGCGCGGCGTTATCCAGACGCTCGATGGCTGCGCGGTACGCTGCGTCATCACGCTCGGCGCGCGTGCGCTGCAAGCGCTCGATCTGGCGCGCTTCGCCGTGCGGATCCATCTTCAGGATCGGGATGCCGGGCTCCTCATCGGAGCGGAAGGCATTGACGCCGATTACGATCTTGCGCTGCTCAACCAGCGCCTGCTCGTAGCTGTATGAGCTATCGGCGATGCTGCGCAGGAAGTAGCCCTGCTCAATCGCAGGGACAACGCCGCCGTACGATTCGATCTCGTCGAAGATCGCGTACACCCGCCGCTCCATATCGCTCGTCATGGCTTCGACGGCATAGGAGCCACCGAGCGGATCAGCGATATTCGTGACGCCGCTCTCATGGGCGATGATCTGCTGCGTTCTCAGGGCAATACGGGCCGCCCACTCGCTCGGCAGAGCGATCGCCTCGTCGAGCGAGTTCGTGTGCAGGCTCTGCGTGCCGCCCAGAACCGCAGCCAGTGCCTGAATCGTCGTTCGAATCGCGTTGTTCTCCGGCTCCTGCGCTGTCAGTGAGCAGCCAGCCGTCTGAGTGTGGAATCGCATCCAGAGTGAGCGCTCGTTCTTCGCACCGTAGCGCTCGCGCATCAGGCGCGCCCAGATTCGCCGGGCTGCGCGGAACTTGCTGATCTCCTCGAAGAAGTCGTTGTGGCAGTTGAAGAAGAAGGAAAGTCGCGGCGCGAACTCGTCGATATCCAGACCACGCTCGATCGCCGCGTCGACGTAGGCCAGACCATCGGCAAGCGTAAACGCCAACTCCTCGGCTGCCGTCGCGCCCGCCTCGCGGATGTGATAACCAGAGATCGAGATCGAGTTCCAGAGCGGCATCTCGCGAGTCGAGAATTCGATGGTGTCCGTGACGAGCTTCATCGACGGTTGCGGTGGGAAGATGAACTCGTTCTGCGAGGTGAACTCTTTGAGGATGTCGTTTTGCAACGTTCCCCGGAGCCTGCTGCGCGGAACGCCCCGCTTCTCGGCTGTCGCGATGTACATCGCCCAGATTACGGCTGCCGGACCGTTAATCGTCATTGATGTTGTGACCTGATCGAGCGGGATCTCGTCCAGCAGCACTTCCATGTCTGCCAGCGACGACACAGCGACGCCGCACTTGCCGAACTCTCCTTCGGCTAGCGGATCATCCGTGTCGCGTCCATACAGCGTTGGCAGATCAAACGCGATCGACAGCCCTGTTTCGCCGTGGTCGAGTAGATAGCGGAAGCGTGCGTTGGTCTCTTCAGCCGATCCGAAGCCAGCAAACATGCGGATCGTCCAGAGTTTGCCGCGATACATAGACTGGTGGATGCCGCGAGTGAACGGGTATGTACCCGGATCACCGAGGTCACGGTCGTAATCGAAGCTGATCGCTTCCAGATCCTCCGGCGTATAGACCGGCTTCACCGGTTCGCCCGACGTTGTGGTGAACTCGCGTTCTTCCGGAGGCGGGCTGTTGTAGCGATCGTCGCCCGGCATGCTGCTCAATGGTCCGGCCATGGAACCCTCCTCACAGTACTGGCCTGTAGTCGGCTCCGTTGCCGACCGGAGGTGCAGGTGGGCCGCGCGTTTAAGCCTACGAAATCGATGCCGAAGGTATCGAGGCATACGCATACAGGCACTACGCGGCTGCGCCTGGTTCAGATTATCGCAGGTCGCTGACCACGCTAGGCGTTGCGATAGTCGTAAAAGCCTTCGCCAGACTTGCGGCCGAGCTTGCCGGCAGCGACCATTTTGCGCAGAAGCGGGCAGGGTCGGTACTTCGGATCACCGAGGTCGCGATGCAGAACGACGAGGATGTCAAGGCAGACGTCAAGCCCAATGAGGTCGGCCAGCGCCAGCGGACCCATCGGGTGGTTCATGCCCAGCTTCATGACCGCATCTATGTTGTCACGAGTCGCGACGCCCTCCATCAGGCAGAAGACGGCTTCATTAATCATCGGCAGCAGCACGCGGTTCGAGACAAAGCCCGGGAAGTCGTTGACCTCAACCGGCGTCTTGCCGACGTGCTCGGCCATCGCGATGACCGACGAGACAGTATCGTCGTCAGTCTCCAGACCGCGGATGATCTCAACGAGCTGCATTACCGGCACAGGATTGAAGAAGTGCATGCCGATGACCTTGTGCGGGCGTCGCGTGGCCGCGCCAAGCATGGTGATCGGAATCGAGGACGTATTCGAGGCCAGAATGGTCTTCTCTCCCGCAACTTCATCGGCACGCTCGAAGATGTCGCGCTTCAGCTCAGCGATTTCGGGGACGGCCTCAATCACCAGGTCGACGTCGGCGATCGGATCAAAAGACAGAGACGTTTCAATCAGCCCGAGCGCGAGATCCTTGTCACTCGCGGTCATGCGTTCCTTGTCAACGTTGCGCTGGAGATTGCGGCGAATCGTGTCGATCCCGCGTTCGAGGCTGTCCTCGTTGACGTCAATCATCGTCACCGGAATACCGGCCTGCGCGATGACCTGCACAATGCCGTTTCCCATCGTCCCGCCACCGACGACAGCCACTTTACCCAACTCCATGCAACCATCCCTTCCCGTCGCTGCAATCAATCCAGGCTTCTGGCTCGCGAGCCGCTCGCGCGCTACCGCGACCCGAAGGTTTGTATCACGCGCCTTTCGGCTTCGTCTCCACGGTCGCCTTCTGATTGAACTGATTCATTGCCGAGACCAGTCCCTCCCGGATCCAGACAAGGATAGCGTCACTGGTGCGATCGAGAATGTCCTCGAGCTCGCGCCGCTCAGTTGCGTTGAAGCGAGAGAGCACGTAGGGAACTGTCGGACCGGACGCCGGGCGGGAGATGCCAATGCGGAGACGAGGGAACGTGTTCGTCTTCAGGCTACGGATGATGGACGCGATGCCGTTGTGTCCACCATCGCTGCCATCTGCCCGCAGTCGAATCGTGCCAAGCGGCAGGTCCAGATCGTCATAAACAACCAGCAGCCGGTCGAGCGGCACCTTATACCAGCGCACGAGCTGGGCGACCGCGATGCCGCTTTCGTTCATGAACGTCTGCGGCTGAGCGAGAACGACCCGTGAATCGCCGTCGCGCGTTTCGACGATGTGCGCCTGAAATCTGGCCCGCGACGTTCCTTCGGGAAGCCGCCGCTGCAGTCGCTCAACCGCCATGAAGCCTGCGTTGTGGCGGGTGCCTTCATATCGCCGACCCGGGTTCCCTAACCCGACAACGAGCCAGACATCTCCATCGCCCTCTCTCACAGCCCCTCTGTTCTCCTGTCCCCGCCGAAATAGCCGCATCTGACCGCCCCTCATTCGAGATAAGGGGCGCGTCGCCCCGATGGTATACTGCTGAGTCGTTGACACCCGATGTTGCCGGCGCTAATAGCACTGCGGACCCCGGAGTATTGCAATGAATCTTTTCGGCATGGGCACCCCGGAGATCCTGGTGATCATGGTTGTCGCCCTGATCATCTTCGGTCCTGGGAAGCTCCCTGAAATTGGAGCGCAGGTCGGCAAGGCCGTGCGCGACTTCCGCAAGATCACCCGTGAAATGACCTCCGAGTTCGAAGACTCAATTGGTGACGTCCAGTCTTCGGTCAACGAAGTCAAGCAGACGGTCAGCAACGTCCAGAAGGAAACGGCCGCAATCGCTCAGTCTATCCCGTCGTCGATCGAAGGGACAAGCACCAAGTCCGCCAGCAAGCCCCAGACGGCTGCGGCTGTGGCTGCGAGCGAAGCGACACGCGACGATCCGTTCGCTGATCTGGCTGCACTCGATGAGATTGACGTCAACGCAGAGACTCCCGCGGCCACCACAAACAGCTAGCCGGCCCTGGCTCCGACCCATATAAACGCGCTGCCCCAGCGGTCGTCGGAAGCAACAAGCTCACCCGTCAGGTGAGGTATTCGTGGCAGATCAGGCGGGTACGGGTCTGCTGTTCCATAGACGACGCGGTTCATCCAGATACGGATAGTCGCGAACGGGCCTCGCTCGATGGTGCCACCGAGCAGCACTCGAAATTCTCCGTTTGCGGCGAGTACTCGCGAGACCTCCTGAATCGTGTCCTCCCGGAATATCCACGGCCCTGGATAGGTCGCCGTCACCAACTGGACGGATTCGTCCTGCAGCGGCAGCGCTGCGGCTGATGCACGAATGACGACCGCGCCGCGCCGGTGTGCCCGCGCAACCATGTTGTGCGACGGGTCGATGCCAATTGCAAGACGACCACGTCGCCGCGCATCGTGCAAAAGCCTGCCTTCGCCGCAGCCAAGATCGAGCAGCACGCCGTCCGGCGCGCCATCCAGCAACTTTCGGCGACGGCCATCCCATGCTCCGCCCATCAGCACGCGTCCTGCCGGCTCATGCAGCGCAGCGAGAGGGCCGTATAGCAGATCGAACGCGCGCTGCAGCAGCAAACGACGCACGTCAGCCACTGTCAGAGCTGCCTGCTGGCATACTAGCGTCCATGATGAAGCAGCCTCTCAATTCGTTCGTCGTTGAAGCCACGGATGGACGCGCGCGCGTCGGTCGCCTTCGCCTGCCGCGTGGAGAAGTCCGCACGCCGGTCTTCATGCCGGTCGGTACACAGGCGTCCGTCAAATCGCTCGACCCGGATGATATCCGTGGCGCGGGCAGCCAGATCATTCTGGCGAACACGTACCACCTCATGCTGCGCCCGGGTGCCGACGCGCTCCTTGAGCTCGGCGGAATCAGCCGTTTCATGCGCTGGGGCGGCCCGATTCTGACTGACTCGGGCGGCTTCCAGGTCTTCAGTCTGGCCGGCAGCCGCAAGCTGAGCGACGAGGGCGTCCTCTTCCGCTCTCACCTCGATGGCAGCGAGCACCTCCTCAGCCCCGAAATCGCGATGGAACTGCAGCTTAAGTTCGGTTCCGATATTACGATGGCGCTCGACGTGCTGGCCGGCTTCGATGATTCCGATTCTGCGCAGGCTGAGGCGATGAAGCGCACCCACGCCTGGCTGCCACGCAATATCAAGCGCTTCCAGGAGCTTCACCACGGCGAATCCCCACGCGGACTGCTATTCGGGATCGCGCAAGGTGGCTTCGACACCGGACGAAGACAGGAATCGGCCGCGTTCGTTGCGGCGACTGATGTCGATGGCTGCGCTATTGGTGGGCTGAGCGTCGGTGAGCCAAAGGAGACGATGGCCGAGATGCTCGACGCCTCGATAAGCGGCCTGCCGATGGATCGACCCAGGTATCTGATGGGAGTCGGGTCGCCGGAGGATCTGTGGAACGGTGTTGCTGCCGGAGTCGATATGTTCGACTGCGTGCTGCCGACACGCGTCGCACGGCGCGGCGCGCTCTTCACGCGCGAGGGGCGTATTGACATAACAGCAGCGCGCTTCAAGCTGCTGGACGAGCCAATCGAGGCGGACTGCGACTGCTATTCCTGTCAGACGTTTTCTGCCGCATACATTCATCACCTGTTCCGCGCTCGTGAGCTGCTCGCCTACCGACTTGCGTCGATACACAATATCCGCTTTCTGATCAGGCAGATGGAGCAGATGGAAGTCGCGATCCGAGCCGGGACCTTTGCCGAACAGCACCGGGAGTTCCTGGGAACCTATCAACCAGCGAACCAGCGGGTCGCTGCCGAGCAGCGCGCCAAACATCGCGCGGCGCGTGCTCGCGATCTCGCACGGTAACGCATGGCGACCGACGGCACAGAGCAGGATAGCTCGCGACCAAGAATGCTGAATCGCGATCTGTCGCTACGGTCGCCTGAGTCGCAGATGCGTCGCGCCTGGGTCGTGCTGGGCCTTGCTTCACTGGCTGCACTTCTCCTGCTTGTCTTCATCATCACTGCGGGCATATGGGTCAGCCGTCACGCAACCGAGCCACGCAGCGCGCGCATCACGCTCGTCAGCGGAACGGGAGCGCTGGTGAAATCTCCGGGCGATGCCGGCTGGCGACTCATCGATTCCAACGAGCGCATCGAAGAAGGGGATAGCGTCTCGACAACGCTTGGTACGGTCGTGAAACTGCAGGCGTTCGACGGCACGACGGTCGAGATTGCCGAGGACTCGGTCGTGACGATTCATCGTATGCGGTCCTCACGCTTCATCGAGCGCACGAAACTCATTGAGTTCCACCCGGAGCGCGGCGCCATCTACGTCAACATGCAACCGGCCGGCGACTATTCGTATAGCGAAGTTGTCATCGAGGCCGACGGTACCCGCGTCGTCATGGCGTCCGACGGCGACCGACAACAAGCAGGCGCGTTCCTGCTCGAAGTCATCTCACCGTCCGACGGGCACGAAGTCGGCGATACAAGCGTGCGGACCGCCGTGCTACGCGGACAGGCGACGGTCAGAACGTCCGGATCCGAGCTTGTTCTGAATGACGATCAGCAGACCGTGATTTCGCCAAATGGCGAGTTCGGTGCTATCACCCGACCGGTGCGTGAGCTCATCGTAAACGGCTCGTTTCAGCACGGCATGGATGGCTGGATCGACTTCCGCCAGCAGAACCCAGAGCACGCGGGAGTCGTGCCGCTGAATGCATCCATCGAGCTCGTGCCCGACACAACACCGAACGGCGATGTCATCGCGCTGGAGATCAGCAGGCCCTCGTCTGATCGCGCGGGCGTCGTCCAGGCCGGTGTACGCCAGAGAATCGGCAAGACACTGCGCGTCGTCACGTCCCTGCGTCTCCAGCTCGATGTCCAGATTATCGACCAGGTACCGGCCGGAGGTGGCGACGATCTCAATCAGTTTCCACTGATCGTGACGATGAACTACATCGATGTCGATGGCAAGGAGCGGATATGGTCGCACGGCTATTACGCGATCGACGATCCAGCGCATCCGGTTGATGAGTTCCGGGCGTCCCGGATCGAGCGCGACGCGTGGCGGCGTGTGTCCTTCGATCTGGGCAATCTTTCGCCTTTGCCAAGCCAGATTACGTCGATCGTAGTGTACGCTTCCGGAGAGAGCTTTCAGACACGGATTGCAAACGTGTCGCTGACGACAGGTGAATTACTGCGGGACTCGGGGGCGGCGAACGGTCGGAACGTGCCGGATGATTCCCCTCTGACTGCGTCCAACAGAAGGAAATGACGGTACATGGCGCGGATCAGCATTATTGGTAGCGGCTACGTGGGCCTCGTCTACGCAGCTGCATTCGCCGACCTCGGCAACGATGTTGTCGGCATCGACATTAACGAAGAGAAGGTCAAGCTCCTGCAGCAAGGGGAGTGCCCGATTTTCGAGCCGGGGCTGCCAGAGATATTGTCGCGCAATCTGCAGGCCGGCCGACTGCGATTCACTACGTCGTACGAAGACGCTGTTCCGAACTCCGAATTCGTCTTCATCTGCGTCGACACACCGCAATCGTTCAACGGCGAAGCCGATATGCGCGCCGTCCGACGCGCCGCGACGACAACCGCCGAGCACCTCACTGGTCACACTGTCATCGTCAACAAGAGCACGATGCCGATTGGCTCCGGCGACCTGGTTGCGAAGATTCTCGAAGAGCACATCAGTGGAGACGCGACGTTTGCGGTCGTCAGCAATCCCGAGTTCCTTCGCGAGGGCTCGGCTGTCCACGATGTCATGAATCCCGAGCGGGTTGTTCTCGGATCCGATCAGCGCGAAGCGGCTGAGAAGGTCGCCAGCCTGTACAGCGTGCTCAACTCGCCGATCGTTATCACAGATCTCCGTTCGGCTGAAATGATCAAGTACGCATCCAACGCATTCCTGGCGACCAAGATCTCGTTTATCAATGAGATTGCCCGTATTTGCGAGCGCGTCGGAGCAGACGTCACCGTCGTCTCAAAGGGCATGGGTTACGATCCTCGCATCGGCTCGCTGTTCCTGGAAGCCGGCATCGGCTACGGCGGATCCTGCTTCCCGAAGGATGTCAGCGCGCTGGCCTACATGGCCGAAGAAGCCAACACGCATCCGCAGCTCCTCCGCGCCGTGATTGAGATCAACAACGATCAGCGCCGCCGCTTCGTTCAGAAGCTGCAGGAGAATCTGGGTGATTTGAACGAGCGTCAGATCGGCATCTGGGGGCTGGCGTTCAAGCAGAACACAGACGACATGCGCGAGTCGCCAGCGGTCGATATCATCCGCATGATCGAGCAGCGCGGCGGCTACGTCCGCGCCTACGATCCTGCCGCGTCGGAGACAGCTCGTCCGCTGCTGCCGAACGTTGTCATCTGCGACAACCCGTACGATGCTGTCGACGGGGCTGATGCGCTCTGCGTTGTCACTCCCTGGAACGAGTTCAAGCAGGCCAACCTCGAACGCGTCGCGGAGATGATGCGCACGCCGCTGCTCCTTGATGGTCGCAACATCTACGAGCCCGAGGATGTCAGAGCACAGGGATTGACCTATGTCGGCGTCGGAAGGTAACTATCAGCCGGTCTGGGATAGCGAGGCCGCCGGGCCGGTCGAGGTTGGTATCGACATCATCGAGATTGAGCGTATCGCCCAGACGCTAGCGCGTTTCGGCGACCGCTTCCTGAATCGCGTCTACTCGCCGCGTGAGCGCGAGCGCTATGGCAAGCGTGTCCAGGAGCTGGCGGCCCGGTTCGCGGCCAAAGAGGCGACGATGAAAGCGCTCGGCACTGGAGTCCGCGGCGTCCGTTGGCGGGACATCGAAGTCCTGCCAAACCGGCGCGGCAAGCCGATTCTCGTGCTGCACGAGACCGCTCAACGCCGCGCCGACCAACTCGGATTCCGGCACTTTGCTGTGTCGCTCACGCATTCGCGCGGCGACGCAATGGCTATTGTGATCGCAACGAAGCAGGCAAACGACTTGCCATGACGGTCCTGGTGACAGCAGACGAGATGGCAGCCGCCGAGCGCAGTACGATCGAGCGCGGAGCCAGCGGCCCCGATCTCATGCGCCGCGCGGCAGCCGCGATCGCGGACTGGATCGAATCGCACTGCGCAATCGTCGGTGCAGTCACGGGCCTGGTCGGTCCCGGCAATAACGGCGGCGACACGCTCGTCGCGCTCGGCATCCTGGGCACACGCGGCTGGCGCAGCACGGCGCTGCTCGTCAATCGCAACGAACTTGGCGATCTGCCGATGAGCGACGGAGAACGAGCCGCCATCGCGACCGGTGGTGCGAATGCGCTGGGTAATGCAGATGTCATCCTCGACGGCATTTACGGCTTTCGCAGCCGGCCATCACTCCCAGCCGAGGTCTCAGCCGTGTTCGCTGACGCCCGACGCGCGAGAGCCTCGACAGGTGCCCGCGTTATCGCCATCGATGTTCCCTCAGGAGTTGACGTAAGCACAGGCGAAGCCGCGGCGGATGCACTCCCTGCCGACGTCACACTGTGCCTTGGTCTGCCCAAGCTCGGGCTGACCCGTCAGCCAGCCGCAGGCTATGTCGGCGAACTAGAGGTCATCGATATTGGCATTGTCGCGCCGACGATACGCGGGCGCGCTGAGCTGCTGGATCGCCGCACGATCGCTGGCCTGCTCCCCGAGCGACAGGCCAATGCGCACAAGAGCAGCGTTGGCGCGGTGCTCATCGTCGGTGGGGCGCCGACCTACTTTGGCGCGCCACGCCTGTCTGCCGAAGCAGCATTGCGAATCGGCGCAGGGTTGGTCGCCGCGGCGATTCCGTCAGCGATTGTTCCTGTCCTTGCGACGCAAGTGCCGGAAGCGGTCGTCGTCCCCTGCGACGATGACGACAGCTTCCCAGCAATCCGGCGCTTCGTTGACGAGCGTGATTCGATGCTTCACGCAATGGTCATCGGGCCCGGTCTGGGTCGGAGCGACCATGCGTCCACAATCCTGGAGCATCTGCTGGGGCGGCAAGCGCCTGACGAAATCCGTCGGCGCTCGAAGGTGATCGACGCCGACGCGTTGAACTGGATGTCCGACCAACCGGAGGTGCCAGCGGGGCTGACTCCGGGATCGGCGGTCCTGACGCCTCACCCGGGCGAAATGAGCCGCTTGCTCGGCTGCAGCGTCAGCGACGTTCTGGCTGACCCGGTCGAGACTGCGCGGCGTGCCGCTTCTCAGTTTGGTCAGGTGATCATCCTGAAGACTGGCCACTCACCGGTCGCGCATCCGGACGGCCACGTCTGGCTCGCGCAGCGAACGACTCCCGAGTTGGCAACTGCCGGCACCGGCGATGTGCTATCTGGCATTGTCGGTGGGCTGCTCGCCCAGGGTCTATCGCCATGGGATGCCGCCCGGGCTGGCATTTTCATTGGTGCGCAAGCCGGGAAGCGCGCTGCGCACATGCAAGGTACAGTGGGGGTTGTCGCCCACGATGTGATCGACGAGCTGAGTCGAGCATATCTGGACGTCCAGCGCCCTGGTTGGCAACGATGGCGATGGGGAGAGGAGGGCAGACCGCGTGTTGAGCACTGATTCGCAGGTCGCAACCATCATGACTCGCGATGTCATCACTGTGTCACCAGACACGAGCGTGACCGATGTCGCACGGCTCATGACGGACCACGACATTTCTGGCATCCCCGTTGTGGAAAACGGCTACCTGGTCGGCCTGGTGACCGAAGTTGATGTTGTCTCGCGCGAGATCGATGTCGATCCTCCAGCGTATGGGACATTCCTCGACGCCGTGTTCCGCTTTCCGTGGGATCGCTCCGACGAGGAGCTACGTCGCGTTCTAGCGTCAACGGCCGGAGATCTGATGACACGCGACGTGCGAACGATCCGCGCCGAAGAACCCATTCGCGATGCGGCAAACATGATGTTCAAGCAGAGCGTAAACCCGCTGCCGGTTGTTGACTCCGACGGTCGAGTGATTGGGATTGTCTCCCGATCCGATATTGTCCGCCTCGTTGCGGACGCCGCTGATATCGCTGAAGGGAGCGCCGAAGGGCGTGACTGACTCAACGACTTCGTCGCTCGCGTCAAGCCTGGAATCGGTTGGCGAGACGCGCGCGATCATTGATCTCGATGCCTATGCTCACAACATTGGCGTCCTACGCGCCAGCGCGCCAGAGGGGGCGGCGTTCATGGCCGTCGTCAAGGCGGACGCGTACGGGCACGGCCTGGTCGAGTGCGGTCGCACTGCCCAGAGCATAGGCTGCGAGTGGCTTGGCGTAGCGCGAATTGTCGAGGCGCTTCGCCTCCGTGACGCCGGCGTCGACATCCCGATCCTCGTCCTCGGGCCGCCGGTCTCTACCGAGCTAACCGCTGCAATTCAGCGCGGCGTGACGCTGGCTGCCGGCAGCTGGTCGATGGTTGAGCGCATTCGCGAAGCAGCGAAGGCCGCGGGAGCAACAGCGCGCGTTCATATCAAGGTCGACATTGGCATGCGTCGCTACGGGTTCCTGCCCGAAGAAATCAGCGCCGCGGTTCAGCGCCTCAAGGCGATGCCGGAAATCGAGATCGACGGCGTCTTCAGCCACTTCTCCAGCGCAGACGAACCGGGCGCCGAACCAACGGGCGCGCAGATCGCGCTGTTCAGCGCAGCGGTCGCTGAAGTTCGCGAAGCTGGCATCGAACCGCGCTGGGTTCACCTTGCGAATAGCGCCGGTATCATCACAGGCCGCGTTGGCCCGACGAACATGGTGCGTTCCGGCGCTGCTACGTATGGACTGTCGCCCTCACCGGAAGTCCCGTGCGATGAGCGCTTCCAGCCGGTCATGTCGGTTCGGAGCGTTGTCGCACGAGTGAGTCAGGCTCCGCTTGATTGCGGGGTGTCATACAACTGCATCTATCGCACGACAGCCGACGAAATGCTGGCGACCATCCCGATCGGCTACGCCGACGGGCTGCCACGACCGTTGGCCAACCAGGGCTGGTTCGTGATCGGCGGACAACGCCGACCGATTCGTGGCCGCGTCTGCATGGATCAGACGATTGTTGGCGACGCGGATGATGTCAGCGAAGGTGACGAGGTCATCATCGTCGGATCTAATGCCAACGGCGCGATGTCGTTCGAGGACATCGGACCGATGGCAGCGACCAACAACTATGAGGTCGCAACGCGCCTGATGGCTCGTGTGCCGCGTATCTACATGCGGAATGGCGAGCCAGTTGCAGTCGAGCACCTGCTACACGACGCAGCGGTTCGCAGCGTCGAGACAGCGCGCGCATAGCAAAACGGCCGGCACAATCGTGCCGGCCGTTTCCTGAACTCGCTAGCTAGCCTTGCTGAAGCCCTCCGGCATCGTGCAGCAGCGACTCAACGTCGCGCTGAACCACGAACGTGCGTCCGGACATTTCGTCGCGAACGTAGCCGAGATGTCGCTCATCCATCCAGCGATAGATCGTTGGACGAGTGACACCAAGACGCTGCGCGGCAGCGCCAATCGACACAAGCTCGGACGGCTCGTAGGCACGATACTTGGCCATCGATAGCATGCCACCCAGCGGCGTCTCCCAGAACGACCGCGGAACGGTATAGTCTTCTGCCATCGGAGGCCAGAACAGAAGCTGCAAGACGCTATCGATTGCTTCAAGCACGCGATCCTTGGGCTCACGAACCTCGCCGCGGGCGAGCTGCGCAAGCCGAAGCAGATCCTGTCCCAGTGGACCGCTTCGCAATGTCGCCATGTTGAGCGGGCGCTCAGCATCGGGGAATAGCCGGGTCACCAAGCGATGATGGTGGCTGTAGACGATCCGGAGTGCATCATCGATCACTCCTTGATAGTCAGTACGTTCGCCCTCCACGCCTGCTCCTTTCGCGCGGCGTACCGTGTATGTCCTCCCTGTACGTACCCATTGTAGCCGTATTCTCGTTCTCCCGTCAATCAGGTTGGACAGCAAAAATGATCGTTTGTACGCGGAAAGAGCCCGAGAGATTGAATTATGCGCAAACATCGATAGGATTCCGTCGTGCGCTGTTTGAGAAGCCTGCTATAGTAGTTCTTCTGACCGGGGCATCGTTGACTCTTCCGAGGAGCCGCGCGTGCGTGTCATCTGGCGCATCCTGCTGTATCTGAAACCGTATCGCGGACGGCTCGTCATCGCGTACATTGCGCTATTCGTTGCGACCGGGGCACAACTTCTGGTGCCGCGGCTGGTGCAACGCGTGATCGACGAAGGCATCGTCAAGAGCGATCAGTCAGCGATCCTCACCGGCGCTGGGCTGATCATCGGTGTCGTCGCCCTGCAGGCGGTCTTCACGTACATCCGCTCATACCTGTTTCAGGCAATGGCGGAAAGCGTATCAACCGATATCCGCCACCAGCTCTACGGACACCTGCTGAAGCTGCCCTTTCAATACTTTGACGTCGCTCAGTCCGGACAGTTGATGTCTCGTGCGACCGAGGATGTCAATGCCATCCGGCGATTCCTGATGTTCTCTCTGCGGATGGTGATCTACGCAATTACGATCTTCGCGATCGTCAGCTTCCTGCTCCTGCGGGAGCACTTTACGCTCGGCATTATCTCGCTGGCGGCGATGCCCATTCTCGCCTTTACCGCGGTCTACTTCTCAATCAACATCCGCCCGATGTTCGCGCGAATTCAGCAGGAATTCGGCGAGATGTCGAGCGTCATGCAGGAGAACCTCGCCGGCACCCGGGTTGTCCGCATCTTCGCGAAAGAAGACTCGGAGACCAGGAAATTCGATCACTCCCTCGATGTGCTGTACGACCGACAGATCGACGCGATTAAGTACTACTCCTTCTTCTTCCCCTTTATGCAATTTCTCTCTGGCCTGTCTCTTGGCCTGGTTCTCTGGTACGGCGGCCGACAGGTATTGAACGGCTCCCTCTCTGTCGGCACCTTCGTCGCCTTCAATCTCTATCTGACATTGCTCGCTAACCCTCTTCGCCAGCTCGGCTGGATCATGAACTCGGTCGCGCGCGCCATTGCGTCGGGCGATCGCATCTTCGGCGTCATCGACACGCGGCCCGCCATCAAGGACAAAGACGGTTCCGTAGTCCTGGATGCACCGCGCGGCGACGTCGAGTTCGCCGATGTTTCATTTACCTATCCGCACACGGCGCGGCCCGCGATCCGCGATGTGACGTTCAGCGCGCCGGCCGGAACCGTCGTCGGCCTCATTGGCTCGACTGGAAGTGGCAAGAGCACAGTTACAAATCTGCTGGCCCGCTTCTACGAAATTTCGCGGGGCTCGATCACATTCGATGGCATCGATGTCCGCGACATCCAGCTCGCCAGCCTGCGCCGCAATATCGGCTTTGTGCTGCAGGAGACGTTCCTGTTCTCAACAACCATCCGCGAGAACATCGCCTTCGGTAACCCGACCGCGACGATGGAAGAGATCGAGCAGGCAGCACGAATCGCGCAGGCATACGACTTCATCAGCGCGATGCCGGATGGGTTCGACTCGCAACTCGGCGAACGGGGCGTCTCGCTCTCGGGTGGCCAACGGCAGCGCGTCGCGATCGCGCGCGCAATCTGCTCCGATCCACGTGTGCTGGTCTTCGACGACGCAACCTCAAGCGTGGATACTGAAACGGAGTTCCAGATTCAGCAGGCGCTCAACAGTGCGATGGCTGGTCGTACGACCTTCATCATCGCCCAGCGCGTTTCCAGCCTGAAGGAGGCCGACGAGATCCTGGTCTTCGACGAAGGAGCGATTGTCGAGCGCGGCACGCACGAGCGGCTGATCGCCCAAGGGGGTCACTACGCCAGGCTGTACGAGTTGCAGCTGAAGGATCAGGAGGAGTTCGTCACGGCGGCGGATTAGTCGGTCCGGACAACGAGCATGCGCAATATATCGAATCCAGACGATCTCCTCGGAAAAGCCTATGACAGCCGGATCGCCCGACGTCTCGTCGCGCAGGTAAGCCCGTACAAGCGACCGGCGAGCATCGCAGTCGTTCTCATCCTGCTCGTCACAGGATTCGAGCTGGCGATCCCATATCTGTTCGGTCTGTCGGTCGACATCGTCCGCGACGCCATTGACGGCACAACAGGACGAAGCTTCCTCGGTTTGCATGGCAATGACGCGCTTAACATGCTCGGCATTGCATTCCTCGCAGTACTCCTCCTCCGATTCGTCGCGCGCTATTTCGAGATGTACCTGATGGGTCGGGTCGGGCAGCGCATCGTCTATGACCTGCGCTCATCGATGTTCGCTCATATCCAGCGACTCGATATCCGCTACATCGACCGGCGCGGCGTCGGCTCGATCATGTCCCGCCTGCAGAACGACGTGTCGGTCATCGACCAGCTCTTCGCCGATGGCCTGGTCGACATCCTGTCGCAGATGGCACTGCTCGTCGGCATTATCGTGCTGATGTGGGTGACCAACTGGAAGCTCGCGCTGGTTGCGTTCGCACTCCTCCCGATCATGATCATCATGATGCGCTTCTGGCGGCAGCGCGCGATCCTGACCTATCGCCAGACTCGTATCACGATCGCACGGGTCAACGGCTTCCTTGCGGAAAACATCGCCGGCATGCGCGTTATCCAGTCTTTCACCCGCGAGCCCCGCAACCTCGGTGCTTTCACTGACCTCAACGACGAGAACCTCGACGCTAACCTCGACGCGGCGCGACTGTCGGCATTTCTCTTTCCGTTCGTCACGTTCGTTGAATACGTCACGATCGCGCTGGTTCTCTACGTTGGCGGTCGGATGGTCGACGGCGTCGCATTCACCGTCGGTGAGCTGGTGACGTTCGTCGCCTACGTCGCCCGTTTTTACGAGCCGATCAATCAGCTATCGCAGGCCTACAACACGCTGCAGGCAGCCACAGCGGCAGGCGAGCGCATCTACTCAATCCTGGACGCCGAGCCGGAGATCAAAGACGCGCCGAATGCCATCGAGCTGCCACGAATCAAAGGGCACGTCGAATTCGACCATGTGCGCTTCGGCTACGACGAAGTTGAGGTGCTGCACGACATCCAGCTGGAAGTGCAGCCGGGCGAGTCCATCGCGTTCGTTGGCGAGACCGGCGCCGGCAAGTCATCGATGATTAACCTGCTGACGCGCTTCTATGATGTGCGTCAGGGCGCGATCCGTATCGACGGCTACGATGTCCGCGATGTAACTCAGGAATCGCTCCGATCGCAGCTTGGCGTCGTGCCACAGGACACGTTCCTGTTCGCCGGGACAATTCGCGACAACATCAAGTTCGCGCGACCCGACGCAACCGACGAGGAGATGATCGCTGCCGCGACCGCAGTTGGGGCGCACGACTTCATTACTGCCCTGGCAGGCGGGTATGATGCCGAAGTTCATGAGCGCGGTGCGACTCTCTCGGTGGGGCAGCGACAGCTGCTCTCGTTTGCGCGTGCGCTGATTGCCGATCCGCGCATCATCGTGCTGGACGAAGCCACCTCGAGCGTCGACACGGAGACCGAGCAGGTCATTCAGTCGGCACTTCGCACGCTGCTCGCTGGGCGGACATCTTTCATCATCGCCCACCGGCTATCAACAATCCGCGAATCGTCGCGTGTCGTCGTCCTGGATCATGGCCGCATTGTTGAGGCTGGATCGCACGACGAACTGCTGGAGCGCCGCGGGACCTATCATAAGCTCTACACGATGCAGTTCCGGACAGCGGAAGCGGCAGCGGACTAGCCTGGCGATAGGTGCAGATTGGGCCGTCGGCGCGCTTACCGAATTGGCGAACTAACTGTGATCCCGGCGCGGGCCAGGCGCTTGCGCGGGAGACTCCTCGTCAAGGCGCAGCTTCATGCCGACATGCGTCGCTTCAAATCCCAGTGATTGATACCAGCGGTGCGCATCAATGCGGCGATTGTCTGTTGTGAGCTGGACAATGCGGACGCCGCGTTCGCGTGCCCGGGCGACAACCCATTCGAGCATCTGGCGACCAATCCCATGCCCACGATATGCCGACGACACGCGCACGGATTCGAGCTGCGCGCGCTCGGCACCCATGTGCGAGAGCCCGGGGATATAGGTTACCTGCAGCACCGACACGACTTCCCCGCCGACATCGCCGACGATCAGCTCGTTCCGCGCATCGTCCAGGATTTGCTGGAACGCGTTGAGGTAGGCGTCGTGGCTCGTCAGATCGCTCGACTCACGCTGCGATCCAAGAACGTCATCGGCGAGCAGGTCAATGATCGCATCCAGGTCGTTCGCCGTCGCCAGTCGAAACTTCACGTCAGTCAACGCTGTTCGCCGTCTATACGCCCACGCCGAGCGTCAACTGCATAGCAGGCGGCGCAGTGATATCGGTCCGCTCGCTCCGACCAAGCGCGCCAACAGATGTCGTTGTCCGTCCAGCAAGTGCCAACGCCTCTCGGGCGCTCGAAAGCGCCAGTGTCGGCGTGTTGTTTTTGTCGGACAGATGCGCAAGCCAGACTGCTCGCGTCCTGCTCGTTGTCGCAGCAACGAGCGCCGTAGCGCAATCGTCGTTGCTCAAATGACCAAGCGGGCTCTCGATCCGGCGCTTGAGCCGGGCAGGGTAGGGACCGAAACGCAGCATCCGTGGATCGAAGTTGGATTCCAGAACGATGACATCAGCGCTAGCCATCGCCTCGATAACTGGCTCGCTAACATAACCGAGGTCCGTGAATATCGCGGCGCGGAGCGTGCCGTCATCGATGACAAAGCCACACGGCTCGGCGGCGTCGTGCGACACGGCGACGAACTCAACCTCAACGCCGCTCTCCTGCCAATGATCGCCAGCCGAGCGGTGCGTGCAGGCACGCTCGTAGCGGATAGCGCGTTGGGTGCCCTGCGTCGTCACGATCTGGCAGCCGGAGCGCTTCGTAATGGAATCGAGCGCTCGCACATGGTCAACATGCTCGTGACTGACGACGATCCCGGCGAGGCGATCCTGGACATCGAAATCGCGAATCGCCGCCTGCACGGTGCGTGATCCGACGCCGCAGTCAATCAGGAAGGCAATAATCCCGTTATCGAACAGAAACGCATTGCCGCTGCTACCGGATCCCAGGGAGACGATTCGCGTCATGGAACCTGTACCGGTGCGAAGATCGCTCGACCAACGCGCACGATCGTCGCGCCTTCCTCGATTGCAACCTCGAAGTCGTTCGTCATACCCATCGACAGGTCGCTGAGATTCGCGTCAGGGTAAGTATCTTGCAGCCGATCCCGAAGCTCGCGAAGTCCGCGAAAGACGGGCCGCGTCACGTCGGCATCGCCAACTAGCGGTGCCATCGTCATTAGCCCGCGCAGCTCCAGGTTGGGCGATGCCATCGTCGCCTCGATGAGCCCGGGGACTTCGTCCGGCGAGCAACCATGCTTTTGCTCCTCGGCAGCGATATTTACCTGAAGCAGGACTGGCTGGATGACATCGCGCGAACTGCACCGCGCTTGCAACGCCTCGATCAGGCCGATTCGATCGACTGAATGAATCAGGTGCGTCCGCCCGACGACCTGGCGAACCTTATTGGTCTGCAAGCTGCCGATCAGGTGCAAGTGCATGTCTGCTGGCGAGCCCTCGAACTTCGGCATCGCGTCCTGTACGCGATTTTCACCGAAGTGACGAAGGCCGAGATCGTATGCCGCGTTAACCTCAGCGCGGCCAACGGTCTTGCTGACGGCGACGAGCGTCACGTCCTCCGGAGCGCGACCGCTGCGCTCCGCAGCGCGCGCGATTCGGTCCTGGACGTCTGTAATGTGAGCAGCGAGGCTGCTGGCGGTGGATGTCATACACCGGTCCTTTCCGCCAACTGGGCTACCAGAAGCATACGCCCTGCCAGCGCCGCGCCCTGACGCGCAGCACGGTAGGAGAAGAATCGGTCAACGTTACATCGAACGCAAACTCCGCTGAGCTCGACCTGCGCCGGGTCAACGCCAGCAGCCTGCAGATTAAGCAGGTTTGCCGTCCACAGATCGAAGTGCGATCCCTTGTTCGAAATGGCGGCGCTCGATCGATCGATGCCGCGCTCGGTCCATGCATCGATGACCTCCGGGCCAACTTCGTAGCAGCACGGACCGATCGAAGGACCGATTCCGACTCGCAAATCGACAGGGTTCGTTCCGAACGAAGCCCGCATCGTCTCGACCGTGCGCGTCGCGATGCCGCTCACGGTGCCACGCCAGCCCGCGTGGACAACGCCAATTGCGTGCTGTACCGGATCATAGAGCAACAGTGGCACGCAGTCAGCAACGATCACGCCGAGTGCGATCGTTGGGTCATTCGTCACCAGCGCGTCCGTCTCCGGATAGCCGTCGAATTTCGGGAAGCGTCCACGGCCTCGATCAACTGCCGTGACGACCTGGACGTTGCTCCCATGCGTCTGTCGACCGAGCGTCAGCACCGTCGGGTCGATACCCAGGTCGGCGAGGAAGGCGGAACGGTTGTACTCAATCTGGTCGCTGTCCGTGTCGCGTCCATGCCCGACATCGCCTTGATGCCCTGCCGACGCGAGACGCCCACTGATGCCATGCACCACCGGGGCATCGAGCAGTGTCTCGAATCGGAAAGCGACACGAGCGCTGGTTGCGGGCTGAATCACTGTTCCTCCGTCGCTGCGCGCAGGATGATCTGATCGACGACGAGCTCAACTGGCGCCAGATCGTCGGTAAAGACGCGATCATGCCCCGTCCACTCGCGGATATTGCCGGTGTTCATCGCGATATCTCCGACCTGCCGAATCAGCGAATCCTCTGAGATACCCGCCATATTCGCCGCGAAGTTTTCGAGGTCGGTAGGCTCGTTCGTTGCGATCACCATGCTGTTGGTGAAGCGATCGACGTCAATGATGTAGACGTTCGGGAACACTGCGGCCATCGTCGAGGCCATCACGTTCACCAGACGGAAGTCGGTCGATGTCCGTCCCGCGTTCAACACAACGACACCATCATCAGTCAGGTGATCGCGTGCCGACTCGAAGAACTCCTTGGTCGTCAGGTGGAATGGGATATACGGCTGTCGATAGGCATCGACGCCGATCACGTCGTACTTCTTCTCGCTCCGGCTCAGGTAATAGCGGCCATCATCGACAATGACGTTGAGGTTCGGCTCATTCATGTTGAAGTACTCGCGGCCAATTTCGACGATTTCACCGTCGATCTCAACGCCATCGATCGGAATTGGGCCATACGCCTCGGTGAACTGCTGCGCCACGGTACCGGCAGCCAGACCAATCATCAACATGCTCTGCACGTCTTCCGGGGTCTGATCGACGTTAAAGTACGGCCCAACCATGAAGTAATCCCATGGACCGCCAGTGAGCTTCTGGTCTGGCGAATAGATCGAGTGCGTTGCGTGACCTTCGTTCAGCGCCAGCCGAATCTCGTCGCGATACTTGATGACCTGCACGTAGTTGTACGGCGTCTCCGCCTCGTGGATCACCGTCCCATATTCGGGCGGACGAATCAGCCCCGACGGCTGAAATACCGGCGCTACGGCGACGACAAGCAGCATCGCGATGGCCAGGGCCAGCTCACGAACGGCGGGAATTGCAAGGAGCGCCAGTACCGACGGTATCAGAATCGTCAGTGACAGGATCAGGAAGTTCGTCCGCGTCCCAAACACCGGGATCAGTACGAACGTCGGCAAGAAGCTGCCGATGATCGAGCCGACGGTCGAAAGCGCGTAGAGCGACCCTGCGGTGTTGCCTGCCGCCGAGACATCCGCCAGGCGCAGCCGTACCGCGAAAGGCGAGATGCAGCCCAAGAGCGTAACGGGTATGGCAAACAGCAACATCGTGCCCAACAGCGAACCGTAGAACGCCCCAACGGAGACGTTATCGAACGCCGAAAGGGAGATCTCAAGGATCGGGCGCGACAGCAGCGGAATGAACGCGACGCTGAACCCGGCGATCGCCGTCATCACGAACAGCAGCTCGGGATCGGGATAGCGGTCGGCCAGCCGACCACCGATGAAGTACCCGAGCGTCAGGTAGAGCAGTGTCAGGCCAATCAGGTTGGCCCAGATGAAGGTCGATGACCCAAAGTAGGGCCCGACAAGCCGCGATGCACTCGTCTCGACCGCAATGCTACAGACGCCACCGAAGAAGACGATGGCTGATAGTGCCGCGCCGCGCGGGTTCAGCCAGGCTGATCGCCCGCGCGGTGCTGAATAGGTTGTTGCAACCACTCGCTAGTACGTTTCCAGCTGAATCGGAACATCAATCAGGACCGGCATCGTCGATGACTTGGCGCGCTCGAGCGCCTGAGTCAGTTCTTCTGGCGAATTCACGCGCACACCTTCGATACCGTAGGCGTCTGCCAACTTGACGTAATCCGGATTGACCAGATCAACCGCCACGTAGCGGCCGGGGTAGGTGCGCTTCTGTGCCGCCTTTACCGCGGTATGTGTCGCGTCGTTGAAGATCACCATCGTGATCGGAATACGATGGTGAACCGCCGCGCCGATCTCTTCCATCGTGAACTGGAAGCCACCGTCGCCGGTCATGGATACGACCTGCGCGTCCGGACGGGCGACCTTCGCGCCGATGGCGGTCGGCATGGCCGAGCCGAGCGTGCCGAAGCCGCGCGGGAACGTGTAGGTGCGCGGCTCGAACACCGGGAAGTAGCGCACACCCTCGTAGGCCATCATCGTCATGTCGTTGCAGAGGACGGCGTCGCGGTCCATGCCAGCGCGGAGCGCGTCGAGGTACTCGACGTAACCTGCGGTTCGCGCATCGACCGGCTCCTGCAGACGATCGCGTACGGCGGCGACGGCGCTCGTCTCCCAGCGCTCCTTCGGCGTCGCGCCCGCATTGACCTTCTCCAGCAGCTGATCGAGCGTTTCGCTCGCGTCGGCAACGATGCTGACTGCCGGATCGTAGCGCTTGCCGTGCTCGGACTCATCGATGTCGATATGAATGATGTTCGCCGGGAGCGGCATGCTACCGTCACCGGTCGAGCGAACGCCGAGGCCACTGCCGACGACGATCGCCAGGTCGCTACCGCGCATGATCTCGGTTGTCGGGTTGTCATCCGACCAGCGATAGCCAAACGCACCGACAGCGTACTGATGATCTTCAGGGATCGCGCCCTTGCCCATGAGCGACGTCACGACTGGTGCGCCAAGCGCTTCAGCGAGCCGGACAACGCGCTCAGAAGCCTCCTGTGACGAAGCGCCGCCGCCGGCGAAGATCATGACCTTGGAAGCCTTCGAGATCAGGTCTGCAGCCGCGTCAATCTGTGCCGAGATGTCCGCAACTGGAGCACCCGGAGCTGCCTCAATCTCGCCCAGCTCGAATTCCTCGGCCATAACGTCGATCGGCACTTCGAGGTAGACAGGTCGCGGACGGCCGGTCGCCAGCGCCGTGAATGCTTCCTCCATGGCCGCCGGGATCTCCTCGGCGCTCATCACGCGCTTGGCCCACTTCACGAATGGGCGCATGATGGCCATCTGGTCAGTCATCTCGTGCAGGTTGCCCTCAAGGCGGTCGATGTACTTGCGTTCCAGGTTGGTAGCAATAATGAAGATGTTTGATGAATCCGCGAATGCTTCACCAGCAGCGGTCGCGACGTTCGTCACGCCGGGCCCAGTGACGATCAGCGCGACGCCGGGCTTTCCGGTTGCGCGGTAATAGCCGTCGGCCATGAAGCCCGCGCCCTGTTCGTGACGAGCCAGGATATTCGTCATCGTCGGGTGCTCAAACAGGACATCATAAATATCGAGGTTGTGGACGCCCGGGATGCCGAATACGGTGTCGACCCCGTTTGCTTCCAACGCACGGACAATCGCCGCGCCGCCGCGAACCCGGCTCCCAACTGAGATCGCCATCGTCCTCGTACCCTCCCGACCGTGGTCATGCGTCCGCCGAAACGTATCCCGCCAAGTATATGCCGTCAGCCCCGGCGCGTTGCCGCGATGGCTCGGCTCGTCGCAGAATGACTCCAGTTATCCGATTCGTCCAAGAGGCGACTTCCGGTCATTCTGCCAGTTTGCGTACAAGAGTGATTATCCGCAAAGT
>JBDHWD010000003.1:0-76778 GCA_039810005.1 Thermomicrobiales bacterium
CTCAAAAACCGCTGACCGCAAGGTCGTGTGGGTTCGACTCCCACCTTCGGCACTACAGCAAACTGGATGACGTTTGCGATGCGTACGACCCCGAAAAGTTACGGGATCTTTGCGAGTCCACCCTCTTCGTCAAAATGTCTGTGGTTCCAAGGCGGTCTGCCGAGGAGATGGCAAGGTCACCGCAGCCTCACCGTCCAGCGACAGTGGGCTCACGTTGCGCCACAGGAGAATGTGTGTGTTGTCTGAGGCGATGACTGACGCCGTTTGTCCGTACAAACGGATCGAGCCCATCTCTCTTACCTGCGCTCGATCTTTCCAGCGAGAGACTCCCCTACTCCCCCTCCTCCATCACCGCCGGAGCTGAGTATCGTGGTGCCCACGGTTGGCCGGCGGTTGCAGTAGCGAGCTCGTCGCAGCGGGCGAACCAGATGTCGTCGTGCTGCTGGATGTGCGCGATGAGGCGCTCAAGCTCGCCGATGCGGGCCGGGCGGCCGATGTAACGCGGGTGGCAGACGAGCATGAAGTAGCCGGTCTGCAGATAGGCGGCGTCGAACTCGGCGATCCATTGATCGACGACACGACGTGGGTCGCGGATAACGCCGGGATGCGCGAAGTAAACGGCGTCATCGAGCGTCCACGTCCACGGTAGCTCTACTATCTCAGTGTCGCTCGAAGCGTCTGCCTGCAGGAGGTAGGGAATATCATCATCAGCCATCGAGCTGTCGTACTGAAAGCCGGCTTCGGCGATCAGGCGCAACGTCGACGCAGTTGCGAGCCCGGATGGTGCGCGCCACCCGCGTGGCTGCGCGCCGGTCGCTTCGGTAATCGCGTCCATTGCACGATGGATCAGGTCGCGCTCGTGATCGGGTGCGAGCTGGCTCCAGGTTTCGTGCATCCAGCCGTGCGCTGCGATCTCCTGGCCGGCGTCGATCACGTCGCGGGCCAGCGAGGCATACTTGCGGGCGTTCCAGCCTTCGACGAAGAACGTCCCTGGCACGCCACGGCGGGCGAGCAAATCCAGCACCCGCTCAACGCCACGGCGCGCCGCGTAGACACCATCGGCATTCGCGCCTCCGGCATGGCCATAGCGCAGCAGATCGAACGATTCGCCGAAATTGTCGAACGTCAGCGTTACGGCGCAACTCGCGCCATTGGGCCACGTCGGTCTGGTCAGCGGCATCAGGTCACGGTCCCTTCATGTGCTGCGGCACGATCACACGCCAGGCGCTCCGGCAGGAGCATGATACCCGGACTCGTCTGCTTAGCTGACGTGCTGGCGCGTGAGGATGTGAGTGTCGTGTCGCGATGCCGCGAACTGCGAGGCAATGCGCGCGACCATTGACGGCGACGTCTCGTTGACCGGCAGACGCAGCATGACCGACGAGCAGCGTGCATCGCGTTGCCCATCGTAGAGCCAGAAATCCGGTGGCGAAGGCACCATCTCGATGAGTAGCAGGTGAGTTGCGCCGCGGCGCATTTGCTCGATTGTGCGGATGGCGCGGACGCTATCGAGATCGCACGGGGTCGGCCTTGCGGTTCCGTTTTTGATGAAGATCCAGCGCGGCAGATCAAGGCGATCACGGAGCCGTTCCAGCGTACGAGCCTTCGTGAGCGGCTGGTCAGTGGGCCGCCACAACCGCCCGGGATCGATGCGCCACTGTTCACCGGCAAGGACAAGGTCGCCGGTTGCGATACGCGGCAGATGGTCGTGTTCGGGGAACGCGTCCAGCGTTCGATGCAAGCGCCGGGGAGCCCAGCGCAACGGCAGCGGAGACGTGGTCATTAGCGTCTCCAGGACAACGTTCCACGGTGCCAGCGGAATCCGGGTGGCGTGGTACATCGGGCAGATCCGTTGACCGTCTGTTTCGGCGATGAGCCGCCCACTGCTGTGACGAAGGCTGATCGACTGCAGGGGAATGAAGCGCGGGCGCGCCTCGTCGGCGTCGATGTACGTGCAGAGGTCCGGGTCACCCGTCCACGCGCTGGTGTACAGCGGGCGTCGCACGGCGTTTGCAGCGCCCTCGGACAGCGGCGGCACGAGCACCTCGACGAACGTGATGCCGCTCGCCTCTTCGATCTGGCGCAGGAAATCGCGATAGGCAGTCACGTGGGGGAGAGGCTCGCCCAGTCTCGCCAGATCGGTGACGAACCGCGCGTCCATCGATCCGGCCGGAAACATTTCATCGAGCACAGCCAGATAACTGGCACCGGGCCGAGCCAGCCGCATGATCGCGTCGACGGGCCAGTCGATCTGACCGGAAGGCGCGCCGCAGGCATCCAGCAGCGCCCGGTCGAGATTGAAGATTGGCTCGCCTGCGTGCTCGCCTATCCGGCGGCAGATTGCGGTATAGACGGAATCGGTTTGGCGTGGAACGGGCCAATGGCGCGATCGGTCGGGCCGCCCTTTTTGCACATCGGGATGAAGGAGCGGTTCGCGGAGGAGGGCCAGCAGCGGAACTGCGTAGTCGTCGTCGGCAGAGATCCCTGTTCGAGGACTGGCCTGATCGCTATGGATCGCGGCGAGTACGCGCTGCGCGACTTCGACAGACGTCTGCAGACGCGCAGCGATGTCCGGCGGTATTCCGCCACTCACTCGCCGATAGACATCCGTGAACCCACTCCGGTCACTTGGCTGCTGGTTCTGGTCGGCGGGATGGTCATCCCATCCCTGAACCTGAATGTGCGGCGTCCGTGCCGGCTGAACGACGCCGAGACTCACCAGATACTCGACAAAGCCCCAGATGAGGTCGACGTCTTCGGGAGGCGCAGCGGGAATGGCTCCACGCTCGAACGCCGCTGCTTCTCGTGCGCCCGGTGCGAGCGCAGCGATGATCGCGTTCAGCAGTGGTGTGCGCCGAAGCTGGACTTCGTGGACCTGCGCGGGATTGTCAGGATCGCTGGTCAGCGCCAGCACGTGATCTTCAGTCGTCCAGCAGAGCGGCGCGAGAGAGAGTCGCGTTGCGTCCGGCGGGGGCCAGGCACCATGCTGCAACGATCGGCGCACGGCATGAAGATTCTCTCTCCAGATCGTCGCGAAACCCGGCTCGACAACCGGCACGCCTTGCTCTTCCGAGTCGGTGGTAATCCACAGACGTGCAACCTGTCCGTGCCAGTCGCGGGGCGTGCTGCGGGTGGTGGCGCGTTCGATGATGTCCCAGACGTATTCGGCGTAGTGATGCGCGCGACGATCGTCCACTGGTCTGGCCAGGCGTTCAGCGAGCTGTTCGTTGCGCCGAAAGCGCACCAAGTGGCGGACGCTCGGCTCGTTGAGTGCAGCGTCGAGCGCGATGAGATCGACACGCCGCACCTCGTCAGTGATCGCTGCCTCCAGCGTCCGCTCCTGCTGGCATAGTCGCGCATGGAGCGCGTGGGCGCTGCGCAGAGACGCAGCAAGGTCGCGGGTCGCCGGGAGACTGTCGGCGAGACAGGCGACCGCCAGCAGGTCAGGGCCAGAGTCCAGCGAGCCGTTGTGCAAACGCCGGCGCAAACGCAGCGCCTGGCGACGCCCTTCGCGGTCAAGTGCGTCGTTGGGAATCAGCTCGTCGCCGATTCGTTCGGCAAGGGATGCTGCAACGGATTCGCTGGCCGATTTGTCGCGATCGTAGGCGCGAAGCGCTGCGGTGTGAGCCGGGTTTGCAGCATGCAGCCAGACGCGCACCGGACAGCCAGCGATGCGCAGAAGACCAGATTCTCCGAGCAAGGCGGACATGCTAGATCGTCTCTCTGGTCAGGAGCGCTTCGGTGATCAGCGCCTGGCGAGTCATCGGAAGCGCAGCGCGGTTCCAGTGGAAGATGACGAAGAGCGCTGCCGCAGCACGCGGTCCGATACGCGCTCCGTGAGATTCGAAGTAGTCCTGTTGCCAGCGCAAGGCGATCAGGCGAATGGCGCTGTCGTAGCGCTCGATAACTGCACGCTGCGACTCCGAGAGGTCGGCATAGAGCGACTCGGGTTGACTCCAGGCAGCACGTATTTCGGCGAACAGCTCGGCACTGTCGGGTAAGTTGAGAATATCTGGAGGCAGCATTCGACCGGTACGACGGACACGCTCCCAGATGTCGACGTCTTCCCAGTCCGCAATTGACAGCGCAGTCAGGAACGCGCGCAGCATCAGCAGCGACACTGCCCAGCTCGGCGCGGCAGCACGGGTATCCAGCGCGTGGATGTCGAGCCAGGCGAGCGCGTCGACGCTGAACAGCTCGTGGACATGCTGCATCGAGAGCGCGCCACCGAACAGGTACGTCTCGGGCTCGTAGACCGCGGGAAGCCAGCCGTCGATCAGCCCCGAATGCAGCCAGCGGCCCAGTGCCGCGTCGAGCAGTTGAGCCAGAGCGCCGTCGTCAGGCGACGGCGAACGTAAGCGCAGCCGTATGCCCGGCGGCTTGTGCATGAAGAATGCGAGATCCGCCAGCTCTCGTTCTCGCGCCTGCCTGATGAGGTCGGCGACCGACTGATAGAGCTGCGGAGATGGCGCGTGCCCGGGCACAGTGATGTTTCGCTGTAGCCATCCAACGGCGCACCCATCGGTTGCGAGCGCACGCTGGCCTGCCGCGATGAAGCGCGCGCAGGCGTCGCGGATGTCGTCTGTGACAGCAGGTGACTGATCGATGCAGAGGCTCAGGAAATCCGACAGAGGCATTGCAGCCCCACCGATGACGACTGTCTCGGCGATTGTTTCCGCGCGACTCGGCGTCATCGCAGACCGACGATTCGGAGCCAGTCGCGCGAGCCGCCTACGCGGGTCAGCAGGACGGCGAGGATGCCGCAAGCGCCACTCAGGAGTGTCTGGTTCTCGACACCGAGACGTCGGATATCGTCGACTCGGGACACGAGTGCTGCTTCGAGCATCCGGGCCAGCTCGTGCGCTGCCGGCAGGTCCGCGTGGCGCGCGAAGGCGTCGGCAATCGCCAGAATGCCCGCGACGCCGTGGCAGAAAGCGAGCTCGTCACTGATCGGGGCTGCGTCGATGAACCGACGCTCGTCAAACACGCGACAATACGACGCCATCGCATCGATCGCAAAGCGGGTGATCATGGCATCACCGAGCGTCCGGCCGACTTCATAGAGCACCCACGCCAGCCCGGGCGTGCCATAGCACCAGGCCTCCCGCCGCGAGAGCGTTGTCGGCGGGGTCCGCCCCTCTCGCGCCGCCGGCGCCCAGGTTCGCAATCCGGATGCATCGCTATACGCCTCGCCGATCATCCAGGCTGCGACTCGCTGAAGTGGCGCGATGAGCCGCTCGGTAAGGCTGGGATAGGTCTCTGCTGCTGCGGCCAGAGCCAGCGCAACGCCGCCCACGCCGTGCGCGAGGCCGGTGTTGATACGCCCGTAGTTCCAGAAGCGCAACCCGTCGTGCTGATAAGTGGTGACCCGCAGGCCGTCCAGATCCGGCTCGCGAAGAAGCTCGCTGAGACAATCGACCAGCGGTGCGACGTGCTCCAGTGACGCGCCGGCGGCAATCAGCGCGAGCGCGCTGCCGGATGGGCCGGAGATGAGATCGTAGTCGTGCCAGGCGCGTGGTTCGGTCATCCAGCCCGGCGCGAGGGCAGTGCTGCTGACCGCCTCAATGAGCGGTTCGGTCAGCTTCGTCAATCCAGGCGCGCGCTGTTGGGACAGCGCAATGCCGGCGAGCAGGCCGCCAAGCCCACCGAATAACGCGCCGGAGTATGCCGCCCGCTCAGCGTCGTCGAGCCAGCGCGCGATGCCGCGCTCGCCTGCGGCAGTATCGCGGGCGAGCGCGGCGAGGATCGCCAGCCCGGCATCGAATGTCGGCGTGCTGCCGTCACTCGCTGCCGGCGCTGGCGTCGTGAGCAGGACCTCGGCAGCCAGCGCCTCGATCGCCTCAGGCCAGGCCACCGTCGCCTCGAACGGCGGCATCTGTATCTGACGACTGGTCGGGGAGGCCGACTGCTGAGGAGCGCTGCTCGTCATTGCGGATACAGTCCGTTTCGCTTTGTCACGGAGTCGTATCGTTCGCCGCGCGCACGAGACGTTCGAAGAGCTCAACGCTCGGCGGTTGCGCGACTTCGGCCTGAATCAACGCCTGGAACGCTCCAGCAGCGTGGTCAACTGCTCCCTGCCACTGAACACCGCAGGCGTCGGTGCAACCGTTTGTGCACGCATCGGTGCAACCGTAGGTGCAGTCACCGGTTGGATCCGGGCACGTGCCCGTACACCCGTGGGTACAACCGTGCGTCTGCGGGTCTTCGGCGGTGGGACGCCTCCGCGGAACGGTGCGAACCCGTGCTTCAAGTGCCTTGATGCGAGCTTCGAGCTGATTGATGTCGACCATGTGGCAGACCCATGTCGTTTCCGGCAGCGCACCGGCGGCGAAGGGTTCCGCAACCGATGCCGGCCGCCTCCAGCTCCTAGCCGCGTCCCGCTGCCTTCTCAAAAACCATGAACGCGTCCGCCATGACGCCCTGCAGATCGAGTTGCGGCTTGATTGCCTCCATCTCGACCGGCGCGGCGGCGCACCCGTCCGTGCAGCCCTTGGTGCAGCCGATCGTGCAGGCGGCGGTGCAGTTATTGGTGCAGCTTCCAGCACTGAACGCAGCAAGATCGCCCGGCCTCGATCCGCCGGTTGGCACCTGACGCAGCGATGCCTCGAGCTGGGCAATGCGCGCTTCCAGAGCCGAGACTTTGCTCTGATCAACCATGGAACGCTCCCTTCGAGGGTCGCGTTGTGGACGCGACCGGTGATGATGCACTGGTGCGACGATCGCCAGACACGCAAGCGGGATCGGGTGTCGGCGATTGATGGGTGCGATGAACGTGATTGAAAGCGAACAACTGAGACATGCCGGGTAGCGAATCAAGTAGAACGGCACTTCAGGAAGCGAAGGGGGCAGCCCGTCGAAACCGGCAACCGACAGACGCTCCGCGAGGCCGGGCGCCTGGAGGAATGGGCATCGAAGGATGTCGGGTCGGTCCTGCCGAACATGTGGCTCGGCACTGCCAGGATGACTCCGCTGCCCTGACTCTCGCTGGATGACGTTTGCGCCACGCCGGAATCGCATGCTGCGATCCAGCCCATTCGCATGCCATGCCGCAGACTATTCAGGATCCTGTACGCTCCCGCATACGCACTGCAATGGCCATGCGGCATGTGCCATCCAACAAGAATGCCTCACCCTAACATTGCGATTTGCGGTTGTCAACATCCGTTTACATACGCATTGTGAATAGCACTGTGCGTTGTTGCTACCAAGCTTGACTATCTGCGGTACCGCGCGTTGATTGTGCGCACAGCGTTCGGCTCGCGATCCTCGGATCTCGGTGATAATGCGGCTGGTGCTGCTGATAACCTGCACGTTCGATTGTTCGGTGGGAGGGATGCTGTGGTCCTGCGACAGGTGCTGGATGCCTTCGATGTCCTGGACAGCGCGACAGTCGATGGCCAACGCGTTGCCGAGATGCTGACGAATAGCGGTCTTGGCGACGTTCAGGTCGAGCGCGTGACCGGCCCGAATGGCTACACCGACTTTGTCAAGGCGCTGATCCCCGGCCGCGACGGCCGATCGTGCGGCGGGTCCGCGCCGACCCTCGGCATCATCGGTCGACTCGGCGGACTCGGGGCGCGGCCGGAGCGCATTGGCTTTGTGTCGGATGGCGACGGCGCGCTAGCTGCAATTGCAGCGGCTATGAAGATGGGCCAGATGCAGCGCAATGGCGACACGCTCCCCGGCGATGTCATCGTCGCAACCCACATCTGCCCAGATGCACCGGTGCGTCCCCACGATCCCGTGCCGTTCATGGCATCGCCGGTTGCCACTGCCCAGATGAACCAGTTCGAGGTCGACGACCGGATGGAGGCGATCCTCTCAGTCGACACGACCAAGGGCAATCGCATCATCAACACGCGTGGTTTCGCGATCTCCCCCACCGTCAAGCAGGGGTACATCCTGCGCGTCAGCGAAGATCTGCTCGACATCATGCAGTGGACGACCGGACGACTGCCAGCGGTCTTCGCGCTCACAACGCAGGACATTACGCCCTATGGCAATGGCGTCTTCCACCTGAACAGCATTCTCCAGCCAGCGACAGCGACCCCCGCGCCGGTGGTCGGCGTCGCGATCACAACCGAAGTTCCGGTGCCAGGCTCAGGCACCGGCGCGACGCACCTGACCGATGTTGAGCAGGTGGCGCGGTTCTGCATTGAGGTCGCCAAAGCGTTCGGCGCAGGACAATGCAGCTTCCACGACGCAGATGAATTCGAGCGCATCGTCACGCTCTACGGTGAGATGACGCACTTGCAACAGCACAGCGAAGCCGGGAGCTGATGCGTTCGGCAACTACACGGTGACGATGAGGAGGCTCACGATGAGCGACACGGCGAGTGACAGGGCGATGAGCGTCGATGACTATCTGAATCTGCTGCAGGTCAGCGACGCGAACCTGCGGCCGCAAGGCGATCAGATCGCCTACATCGTCGCCGAAAGCACAACGCCGGCGCGCGTCCGTAAGGCGGCGTCACGTATCTGGCTCGTTGATACCGACGACGGGACGGCAAGACCACTCACCGCAGACGGGATGCGCGCACACTCGCCGCGCTGGTCGCCGAACGGCGAGCATCTGGCGTTCCTCGGCTCGCGCGACAACGCCGGTCCGGATCAGGTTCATATCCTCAGCCACGCCATGGGCGAGGCTCGCGCCCTGACCTGCGGCCCGGCGTCCGTCGCAGACGTGGCCTGGCTGCCATCGAGCGATGGCCTGATCGTCGCGATCTCTGACCCCGCGCCCGAAGACGAAGAGGCAGATCACGAAGCCGGACGCGACTGGACCGTCTATGAGGACGGACCGCGGTTGACGCGGCTCTGGCGTCTCGACACTGCAACCGGCGACCGCTCACCGATCGAGCATGGCGATCTCCACATCTGGGAATTCGCCATCGCGCCGGACAGCCGGTCCGTCGTCGCGATCGTATCCGACACCTCGTTCAACTGGGACTGGTATCGCGGGCGGCTGGTGCGGATTGATCTCGCCAGTGGCGTCGTTTCGGCATTCGCCTCGGATACCGGGCAGGCGACACGACCGACCTGGTCGCCGGATAGCCGCCGGGTTGCGTCGATTGTCTCTGCGTTCAGCGATCAGGGGATGACCGGCGGCGATGTCCAGATCAGTAGTATCGATGGCAAGGTAGCGGTCATTACCGCGGGACATCCACGCTCATACCTGCAGGTACTCTGGAACGAGCCGGACCAGCTACTCTGCGCGGCTATTGAGAACGGTGAGCTGACCATCGGACGACTCGCGCTGTCCGGCGAATACAGTGAAATCTGGCGCGGCAGGAACGGGATCAATCGCTATGGCAGCACGGTAGTATCGGCGGCAACAGCCGAGCAGCGCACGCGACTCGCAACAGTCCTCAGCACTCCCGAGCAGCCGGCCGAGGTACACATCGCCGACCTCATGGGCGACTCATTGCAATGGTCGATGCTGACCACGACGAACCCGGAGATCGCCGGCCGCTCGCTCGTGTCCCCAGAGACGATCCACTGGACATCGTCCGACGGCATGACGATCCAGGGCCTGCTTCTACGCCCTGATGGCGCAGGCGACGGGCCGTTGCCGACAATCGTGCTCGTCCATGGCGGGCCGACGGCATTATGGGGTTACGACTTCATGGGCACGCGCTCGATGGGCTGGGGGCAGATGCTGGCGGCGCACGGTTACGCGATCTTCCTTCCCAATCCACGTGGCAGCATGGGCTGGGGCCGCGCCTTCGCCGAGGCAAACATCGGCGACATGGGCGGTGGGGATCTGCATGATGTCCTCTCCGGAGTCGACTGGCTGGTCGCGCATGGCATTGCCGACCCGAACCGCCTCGGCATCGGTGGCTGGAGCTATGGCGGCTACATCACAGCCTGGGCTGTGACACAGACGGGACGCTTCAAGGCAGCCGTTGCCGGCGCGTCGATCACCAACTGGATCTCGTTCCACGGCTGCAGCACAATCCAGGATTTCGACACCACGTTCTATCGGGACGATCCGTTCGGTTGGGACGGTCGCTACGGCCAGTTCTCGCCAATGGCGCACGTGCGCCACGTCTCGACGCCGACGCTGTTTCTGCATGGTGAGCAGGATCCGATCTGCCCGGTCGGTCAGGCTCACGAGATGTGGCGCGCGCTCCGCGAGTGCGGGGTCGAGACGCAACTTGTCGTCTACCCCCGCGAAGGCCACGGACCGATCGAGCGGGAACACAGTCGCGATGTACTGGAGCGCGCGGTCGGCTGGTTCGTGGAGCGGGTCTGACGCTGATCAATCCCAGACGCCTGCTCCGGGCGCGTTCACCACATCGTCAATTTATCGCGACAGACCGGCATTGACAGCGCAATGTCGCGGTCTCACAATGCGAATTGTGCGCAACGTTGCGTCGCACTGCTTCAGGAACGAGCTTCCCAATGAACGGAGGTAATTGCGTCAATCCCGGAATCGCAAACTCCGGCGCTCACAGGTGAGCCCGACTGCGCGATCAAATTGTCGAACACCCATCAAGTGTCCAGCACAGACCAGCATTCACGATGGAGGCACTTGGATGACTACCCCCTTGCATGACCATCGCCGCGACTGTCGGCGACTCGTCAGGTCAGGACAGCTGATCCCTGGTGTGCGTGAGCTGATCGCTCTTCCAGGCGGCTAGACGTGACCCTTCATCCAATAGGTTCACCCGCCCCAACACAGAAGTGCGTCATACGCAGTCGGCGCTCGATAAGCGCGGCTTATCCTCGCAGGCTCGGCCATCATTCATGCACGCGCCGCACACATTTGTGAGAACCACAGAGAAGCGAGAGCATCATGGCCAACATCACCGGTATTCTCTGCCAAGTCATTACCGGCACCGGCAATGGCGCGGGGACGGACGGCGACGTCTATCTCGGCATCTGCGGACGCGAGTTTCATCTCGATTCATCGGCCGATGATTTCGAGCGCGGCTCCCTGCGCGAGTACATCATGGGGCGCGCGCCGCTTGAGCCGAACCTGCCGTCGCCGCAGATCCGGGTGAACAACAGCGTGCTCAACGACCCGCGAACCGACTACATCATGAAGACGGAAACGCTGCCGAGCATGCCAGTCTACATTCGCTTTGAGCCAAACGGTGACAACGATCACTGGCAGCTGCATTTCGCTGCGGTACTCGTCTACACCGGGCGAGGCGACTTCAACACGGCCTACATCCCGCCCCAGGACTTCGACAATCTCTGGCTCGGGTATCGCTCAGGGAAGATTCTCTACTTGCAGGAGCTCCCGGACGTAACCGGTGACCACGCGCTGGAGCGCGGGCGGGAGAAGGCAAAGACGCTCGGTATCAACGCCGAATAGTGCTACCGCGTGATTGTGATAGACGCTGCCGAGCGTGCAGCGTCTATCACGACCAGGCGTTGCTCAGGGAATACGACCGAAGCCAGCGAGATGCCCGCCCCAGTATGAGTCGCTGAGTGGTGTCAGTTGCACTGGCTCACCCCAGTCAACTGAGTGCAGGAAGTAGCCGTTGCCGGCGTAGATACCGGAGTGTGAGATTCCGGCACCCCAGGTCCCGCCAAAGAAGACGAGATCACCCGGTTGAAGCTGCGACTGATCGATCCGCTGCGTCGCGTTCCACTGCGCGCCGGAGCCGTGCGGAAGCTCGACGCCGGCCATGTGGAACGACCAGTAGACCAGACCCGAGCAGTCGAACCCGCCGTCGGCGATGTCATCGCCCCCGGCGAGGTACGGCATGCCAATAGCCTCCAGGCCATACGACAGGGCTAGCGCCTGCGTGAGCGGGGTAGCGTTATCGTAGCGACCATCATGGAGCGACTGCTGGTAGCGCGCGAGCGTACCGAAAGCGGACGAATAGCGATCGTGACGCTCGGCCGGATAGCGGCCCGTGTCATCGATCATGCCAAGATACGAAGCGACCGCAAGGTCCCAGGTGCCCCAGCGTGCGTAGGCTGCCGTCAGGTAGCGCGACGCGGCGGTGAGGTTCGTATCCGGTTGTTGCAGATCTCCGCCGACCTGGACGAGGCCGGCCATTTCTGGAGTGATCTGAGCCAATCCCTGTTGGCCGCTGGAGCCGTTCGGAATGGCAACGTTGCCGTCCGATTCGACAGCGATCAGCGCTCGCATCACGCCGGCTGGTACGCCGGATTCCTGTGACACACGCGCGATCAGTGCGATCCACGGCGCTGTTGACTGAGTCAGCGAGCGCGTGGGTTCCTTAGCCTGGACTTCCGCTGCGCCGCCCGGAATCACGTCCGGTGCGATCGGCGAGACGAGCAGTGTCCCGCCCAGCAGCAGAATGCCAAGCGCTTTCCCCCGCTTGATACGGCATCCCCTCCACTGTTCCGATGCCCCTCCCGGCTGACGACGACGCGTCAGCGCTGTGGCATGTGCGGCGGCACGAACCCCCCAGTCCGTGACTTGACCTCGAAAGGCTCCGCCGGTCGGGGATTGTACGGACCCCTCAGGCGACCCGCAATGTGAATCGCATCACAAAGGAGTCACATCATGTAGATTCAGGCGTACGGACGCACGCCAATTTGAGCAGATGCGGAAGGCCATCTGCCGTGCGGTCACTATGTACGTACGCAGCCTTACGCGCATTCAGCGTATGATTGGCAGGTGAATATGCGGCAGAATACAGGCAGCGGCCCGCCCGACAGCGGCGATTGGGCGTAACGGAAGAGCGAGGGACGACGCAGATGGAATCAGCGTTGCTTCAGCAGCGGGTCGAGCGCATGCGGGCCGGTATGCGCGATTCCGGTATGGACGCTGCATTTCTCCCGTACGGATCGGTCTTCCAGTATGTCACCGGTTTGGAGACGCCGATCACCTGGGAGGTCGGTCGGCAGTACGGCGACTGGATCACCGGCCTCGTTTTGCGCCTCGACGCTGAACCGGTGCTCATCCTGCGGCCCAGTTGGGTCGGCGAATACGTCGAGGGCTTGCCGTTCGATGTGCTTGTCATGCCTGATGGCGCTGACCCGGACGAGTTTCTCGCCGAGTCGGTGCGCTCACTCGGTCTTGAAGGGCTGAGCATCGGCGTCCCGAAGATGCTCTGGAGCCAGGCATTGCTCAGCCTCCAGCGCGCGCTGCCGGCAGCGCAGTTCCTGGCAATGTCAGACGGCTGGTTCGACCGGGTATGCGCCATCAAGGACGCGGGCGAGATCGCCATCCTTGAGCGGGCCGCGCAGATCACGGACGCTGCCTTCGCCGATGTCATCGCCCGGATCACACCCGGAATGCTCGACCGCGATCTCGTGATTGAGGTCGACTACCAGCTCAAGCGCCACGGCGGAGATGGCTTCTCATTCATGCCGGTCGTCGTGGTCGATGGCCACGGCTCACGGTACGCGCGTGCCTGGATTGACCGCGATGAGCCCAAGCCGCTGCTCCACGGGACGTCGCTGGCGTTTGACTTGGGCGTGCGCTATCGCGGCTATTGCTCCGACTTCGGCCGCTCGGCATTCATCGGCGACCCGGACCCGACGGCACTAGCCGCCTGGAATTCGATCACCCGCGTTATTCAGGCTGCAATGAACGTCATGGGCGATGGACAGATCACGCCGAGCGGTGTACACGATTTCGTCGTTGACGAAGTCACGAAAGACGGCTTCCGCGATCAGTTTTCGTGGTACGCGCTGGGGCACTCGATCGGACTCGATGTGCATGAGGATCCGTGGATGCTGCCGCAATTCAATGAGCCGATCCGGGCTGGGATGTGCTTCGCGCTGGAACCGAAGATCGGCATGCCCGGCCAGTTCTATGTGCGCTGCGAAGATGTTGTGCTTATTGAATCCGAGCGCGCCAGACCATTGACACGGTTCCCCTACGATCCGATTATCATCGCATGACAGAGAAGCCACGGCGGGATCGCTACAGATTCCCACAAACGCGCGACTCCCGCATCGCGATGGTCGCGACGCTGGCCGCCTTCCTGATCGTCATGGCGATCTTCATCATCATTATCTTCCGTCAGGGTCGGCTGGAGTTCCCGACGCCAACGCCCGAAACATCGCGAGATGTCATCGTGCAGGCCGCGCTGCTCTGGCAGGCGCCGCGCGAGGCGGTATCGACTTCCATCAACGCCTGACTGCAACCGTCGACCGGCTCGTGCGTCCACAGGAAACGCGCCCCCTGTGCGGGGGGCGCGTTCTGCATGCGTGCTGTCTATTCGCCGCGTTCAATCCCGAGGTGACGGTCATACCAGTCAACGACGCGCTGGAGCAGGTCGAGCTGATGCTTCCGTTCACCGATCGTGTGCGGCTCGCGCGGGTAGGTGACGAGCTGCGTCTCAACGCCGAGCGCCTTGAGCCCCTCGTACAGCTCGTAGCCCTGCGACGGTGGGACGCGCGCGTCGGCCGCTCCGTAGAGGATCAGCGTCGGCGTCTTTGCGTTGCCGATAACGCGAATCGGCGACAACCGCCAGTGGACTTCAACATCGTCGACGACTGAGCCGAGGTAGGCATCGAAGACGCCGCGCACATCGGCGGTTCCCTGGAAGCTGACCCAGTTGGCGATGCCCGCGCCAGAGACGGCGGCCTTGAAGCGATCGCTGTGGGTGATCGTCCAGTTCGTCAGGAAGCCGCCGCCACTCCAGCCGCCGACGACGAGGCGCTCCGGATCGGCGATGCCTTGCTCGATCATGGAATCAACGCCGGTAATCAGGTCGTCCCAGTCCGGTTCTCCGTAGCAGCCGACGATAGCGCAGAGGAAGTCCGAGCCCTGGCCGGACGAGCCGCGTGGGTTCGGCATCAGCACGGCGTAGCCGCGCTGCGCCAGGAACTGGCCCCAGTCGTGCCAGTTCGCATACAGCTGGCTCGTCCACGCACCGCATGGGCCGCCGTGGATGTGCAGCAACAGCGGGTAGCGCTGGCCCTCTTCATAGCCGACCGGCAGGATCAGCAAACCTTCGATCTCCATGCCGTCGGTCGACTTCCACGAGACTTCGCGCATCTCACCGAAGTCGTAGTCTCTGATCCACGGGTTGAGATCGGTGACCTTCTGCGGCGTGCCGCCCACGTCAGCGACATAGAGGTCGGCGAGTGAGTCCATGTTGGCCCGCGCAAAGGCGACACGCGATCCATCGCGCGACACGCTTAGCGGATTCCCGCTTCGCCCTGCCGATCCCGCCGGCAAGGTGAAGGCGGCTTCGGCCGACTGCTCCTCGATATCAACGAAGCGGATCGCGTGCTGCTGGCCCTCTTCGATCATTGCCAGCATCCTGTCGCCCTCGGGCAACCAGGCGATGCTGGTGAACGAGCCCTTGTAGTCGGGCAGGACGACAGTCGAATCGCCGCCGCCAGCCGGGATGGTGCGCAGCGAGAACAGCGACGGCATCTCACGCTCGCAGGCGATGAAGCCCAGCGTCGAGCCATCCGGGCTGTAGAGCGGTCGGTCGCCGAGGCCGGGGAAGTTGCCGAGGTTGTTCATCGTCCCGTCAAGATCGAACGTCGCCAGATCGGGCGAGAACAGGAAATCAGCCTTCGGACCGGGTGCGACGATCGCGGCGAGCCCCTTCGAGTCCGGTGCCCAGGAGAACGCGCGACCCGAAAGCGAACCGACATGCAGCCCCTCTGGCGAGATGCGTCGCGGTTCGGGGAACCCGGTTGCGGCACGCGGGTCTTCGGGCACATCAATCACCCAGAGCGTCGCACGCTTGAGGTCGGCGTCAACGACCAGCCAGTCCTCGCGCTCCTCCTTGCGCCGCTTCTCATCTGGGGACTCGCCGTCCATCGAGGTAAACGCGATCTGCTTACCGTCCGGCGACCAGTCGAGGTCGGTGACTGGCCCGTCGTGGTTGGTCAGGCGCACTGCCTCGCCGCCGTTAACGGCGATGACGTAGGCCTGTGGTGAGCCGGACTTCAGGCGGTCCGAGAGAAACGCGACCGACGTACCGTCCGGCGACCAGCGCGGCGACCCATCGGCGGCCTCGGAAGTCGTCAACCGTCGCGGCTTGCCGCCATCGGAATCGACGATCCAGATGGCGCTCGTCCTGGCCTCACCTTCGACCGACGCAGCGGTCGTGACGTACGCGACCTGCTTGCCATCCGGTGAGATCTGGATGTCAGCTAGCATCGTTGCAGAGACTGCTACCTCAAATGGCAGCATACGAATATCGGACACGGATTCTCCTTTATTCCTTGTTCGCCATTGGCGGCTGAACACCTACCTGACGCTCCGGGAGCTTTGCCCAGGAGTGCATTGGTCGCTCGGAAGTGCGCGGCAGTTGCACACCATCGACGAGTGTCGCGGTCGCACTGAGCAGCTTGCCGCCCTCCCGACGAGCCATGTCAGTATCGAAGAAGCTGTAGTCGCCGTCATCGAGCCGGAATACTGCCACGTCGGCAGGAGCGCCGACCGCAAGCGTGCCCATATCCGGACGGCGCATTGCCCTGGCCGCGTTGGTCGTCGCACGGGCGATCACGTCCGGCAGGCTCATGCCCAGATTGAGGAACTTCGACAACGTCGTCGGCAGATCAAACATGGGCCCCTGCCGGGCAGTCTGGTGAATGTCGCTGGAAATGACGTCCGGCAAGACGCCCTGATCCAGCATCGCTTCGGTGACCTCGTAGGAGAATGAGCCGGTGCCGTGGCCAATGTCGAGCACCAACCCCTGCCGTTGCAGCTCGGCGATCTCCGGCAGAATCTTGCCGTTGTCGTCCATGATGCGCATGTCGCCGCCGCTGAAGCAGTGGGTCAGGATGTCGCCGGGCCGCAGCAACGTCGCGACCTCCTGGATGGTCGGTGGCCCCGAGCCGATGTGCACCATCAACGGTAGCCCGACCTTGTCGGCCAGCTCGCGAGCGCGCTCGACGGCCAGCATACCAACGCCGCGCGTCGTCCGTCCGTCGATGCGCGCCTTGATGCCGAGGATCAGGTCGCGGTTCTCGTCAACAATCGAGGCAGCCAGATCGACGTTCAGATAGTCCGGGTTCGACAGTTCCCACGACGGCGCGACGAGACCAATCGCCGACAGGTTCAGCAGCGCGAAGATACGCGCCTTACTCGGCTCAACAACATAGCGCCGGAAGCCGGGGAATGTGTACGAGCCGGCGCTGCCGACATCGAGCCAGGTTGTGACGCCACTGACGGCTGCGACCGGATCCGCTTCGATCCCCCAGTAGGTCACGCCCCAGTAAATGTGCGTGTGCAGATCGATAAGCCCCGGTGTGACGATCCGGTCGGTCGCGTCGATAACCTCCTTCGCGCCGGACGGATCGATACCCGCTGCGACCTCAGCGATCTTGCCGTCTGTGACCGCGACGTCCAGCATGCCATCTACGCCGGACGCGGGGTCGATGACGCGGCCGCCCCGGATGAGCGTGTCGATTCCTGCTGTTGGCATCTCTCCAGGCTCCCCTCCCAATAGCGAGTATTCGCATGGCCCGGACAACCTACCGGGGTCGTCGCGTTGCGTCAATGGCCTGCTGCGCCTATCGCGAAAAACCCGCGCTTCATCTACTATGCCCAGCGGTCGAGACCATGAGTGAGTGATGAAGAGGAGCAGTATGAACGTCTACATCTCGGTGGATATGGAAGGCATTACCGGCATCGTCCACGGCGACATGATGGGCGCAGAGGGTCGCGAATACGATCGTGGCCGCCGGCTCATGACCGGCGACGCCAGTGCAGCAGTCGAGGGCGCAGTCCGAGCCGGGGCCGACTACATCCTCGTCGCCGATGGACACGGACCGATGCGCAACATCTTCTTCGAGGAGTTGCACCCCGCCGCGCACCTGATGTCCGGCAGCGCCAACGCGCGCGACTATTGCCAGCTGCAGGGCGCCGACGCCCGCACGTTCGACGCGGCGCTCTTCGTCGGTTACCACGCTATGGCGCAGACCTACGACGCCGTCCACCCGCACACGATTGCCGGCGTGGCCGTTCACGAGCTGCGCGTCAATGGCAAAGCGCACGGCGAGACCGGACTCAACGCCGCGATCCTCGGCGCGCTCGGCATCCCAGTCGTCCTCGTGACCGGCGACCTGACAACGACCGGCGAGGCGCGCGCCTTCCTCGGCGAGCAGATCGAGACGGTCGCGGTGAAGGAGGCCTGCGGACGCAACGCCGCGATCTGCAGACCGCTGAAGGCCGCCCAGGACGACATCACCGCTGCTGCCGAGCGCGCGCTGTCGCGGCTCGACGAAGCCAGGGTCTACGCGCCCGGCGACCCGCTGCGGATCGAGGTTGATTTCCTGACGATGCAGCAGTGCGATCGCGCAGCCCGCACCGCCGGTATCGAGCGTATCAGCCCGATCACGATCGCCGTCCAGGGCGAGGGCGCATGGGAGCAGTACCGGAATCTATGGGCCGGGCTGCGTTCCTCGCTGTACGAGCCGGCTTCATGGCTCGCCTGATGCGGCCCGCGTAGCCCGACCCACGAACGCTCAGAAAGGAGACGGCATGTCTCGGCAAGCAATCCTCGATCGACTCGACTGGCGCTCGATCGGCCCAACCCGCGGAGGGCGGGTTACAACGGTCAGCGGCGATCCCGATCACGTCGGCACGTTCTATTTCGGCTCCACGGGTGGCGGCGTCTGGAAGACGGATGACGCCGGCTCGACCTGGCAGAACGTCTCCGACGGCTACTTTCGCCGCGCGTCGGTCGGTGCGATTGCCGTTGCTCCTTCCGATCCGAACGTCATCTACGTCGGCATGGGTGAGACAACCATCCGTGGCAATGTCTCACACGGCGATGGCATCTATCGCTCAACCGACGCCGGCCAGACCTGGCAGCACATCGGCCTCGGCGCGGTCCACCATATCGGCCGCGTCGTCGTTCATCCGACGAATCCGGACCTCGTCTGGGTTGCGGCCTTCGGTCACGCCTGGGGTCCCAGCTCCGACCGGGGCGTCTACCGCTCGAAGGACGGTGGCGCAACCTGGGATCGCGTGCTTTTCGTCAACGAGCGCACCGGCGCGAACTTCATCGAAATCGACCCGATGAATCCGCGCATCCTGTACGCCTGCTTCTGGGAAGCTCAACGTGGCCCGTACTACCTGAACAGCGGCGGACCCGGCAGCGCGATCTTCCGCTCGACCGATGGTGGCGACACCTGGCAGGAGATCACGAAGAACCCCGGTATGCCGCCGGGCGACAAGGGCAAGATGGAGGTCGCTGTCGCCGCGAACGGCAACCGCATCTGGGCGATCGTTGAGGCCGATCAGTTCGAGAAGCACAACGGCGTGTACCGCTCGGAAGATCGTGGCGAGACCTGGCAGCAGCTCTCCAGCGACACGAATCTCACCGGCCGGCCATGGTATTTCAACCACATCCGCGCCGATCCGCGCGACCCCAACACTGTCTGGGTACTGAACTTCGAGATCTGGCGCTCGGTCGACGGCGGCTCAAACTACTCCGTCGTCTCCGGCCCGCACGCCGACTACCACGACCTGTGGATCGATCCGGTCAATACCGACCGCGCGATCCTCGGCGGCGACGGCGGCGGCTGCGTCAGTTTCAACTACGGACAGAGCTGGTCAACGGTCTACAACCAGCCGACTGGCGAGTTCTATCACGCTGCCGTTGACTCTCGGTACCCATATCGCGTCTACGGCGCACAGCAGGACAACACGACGATGAGCGTGCCGAGCCGCTCGAACACCGACGCGATCGCGATGACCGACTGGTACGAGATTGGCGGCGGTGAGTCCGGTTACATCGCCATCCGACCGGACGACCCGAACATCATCTACGCCGGCGCCCAGGCCGGCACGCTCACCCGCTACGACCACGCGCGCGGCCAGAAGCTCGACATCGCCGTCTGGCCCGATAGCAATCGCGGGGCAGGAGCGGAAGGGTATAAGTTCCGCCCGAACTGGACATCGCCGACCATCCTCGCGCCGGACGATCCCAACGTCCTCTACTACGGCACGAACGTCGTCCATCGTTCAACCAGCGAAGGCCGAGCCTGGGACGTCATCTCGCCGGATCTGACCCGCGCCGACCCGGAGACGTTGCACTCCTCTGGTGGTGAGATCACGAAGGACAACAGCGGCGCTGAGGTGTATGCGACCATCTTCACGATCGCCGTCTCGGCGCTCGATCCGCAGGTGATCTGGGCCGGTTCCGATGACGGCCTCGTCCACGTCTCCCGCAACGGCGGCGAGACCTGGGAGGGCGCGACCCCGTCAACAATCCCCGACTGGGCCCTGATGAGCCTGATCGACGCGTCGCCGCACGATCCGGCGACTGCCTGGCTGGCAGCCACGCGCTACAAGCTCAACGACTTTCAACCCTACATTTATGTCACGCGCGACTACGGCAAGAGCTGGACGAAGATCACCAACGGTATCCCGACCAATGTCTTCACCCGCGTCGTCCGTGAGGATCCGACCGTGCCCGGCCTGCTCTACGCCGGCACCGAGGTCGGCATCTACGTCTCGTTCGACGCTGGTGAAAGCTGGCAGCCGATGGGTGGCACCGCGCCAGAGACGGCCCGTCTCGGCCTGCCGGTCGTGCCAATTCATGATCTGTTGATCGTCGGCGACGAGCTGCTCGTCTGCACGCACGGACGCTCGTTCTGGATTCTGGACGACCTGACGCTCGTGCGCCAGCTGGCCAACGACGACGCGACAGGTAAGGCGCATCTCTTCCAACCGAAGGACACCGTGCGCTCGAAGCGACTGAGCGGATTTGGCAACAGCGAAACGCCCGATCGCAACTACCTGTTCGTTGGCGGCATCGTTCAAACGTACGTGTCAGTCACGGACTACTGGGGGCAGAAGCGACGACGCTTCCTCGATGCCGGCAATAACCCCGATGACGGCGTGGTCTTCTACTACAACCTCGCCGACGAGCCGAAGGAGCCGATCTCGCTGACGATCCTCGACGCCAACGGCAACGAGGTGCGGTCGTTCAGCAGCAAGCCGAAGAATGGCAGCGGCGACGCGAAGGAGACGTACATTCCCGCAATCGCCGGGCTGAATCGTTTCGTCTGGGACATGCGCTATCCCGACGCCGTCAGGCTGGTGGCCAAGGGCGGCGACCAGGCCGCGACGGCTGGGCCGCGTGCTGTGCCGGGTCAATACGAAGCGCGGCTGGTCGTTGGAGACGCGACCTCCTCGCAACCTTTCACCATCCTGAAGGACCCGCGCTACGATGCGACGCCGGAGGACTTACAGGCGCAGTTCGACTTCCTGATCCAGGTGCGCGACAAGCTCTCCAAGACAAACACCGCGATCAATCGCATCCGCTCGGCCCGCGATCAGATTGAGCGCTGGATCGAGCGCACGAAGGACAGCGAGGCCGGAGAAACGATCGCGGCTAAGGGCAACGAGATCAAGGACGCGATTGGCGCGGTCGAAGCGGAACTGATCCAGGTGCGCGCCAACAGCCCGAAGGACACGCTCGCCCTGCCGGTGATGCTCAACTCCAAGCTCGCTCGGGTCGCAAATGCGGCGGCAAGCGCCGACGAGCCGCCGACGCGCCAGGCGCAGGATGTCTTTGCTGAGCTTTCGCAACGCGTTGACGAGCAGGTCGCTCGTGTCAACGAGACGCTCAAGCGCGAAATACCGGCGTTCAACGCTCTCGTCAACGCGGCCAATCTCGACCCGGTCGTGATTGGCGACGAGTAACGTCATATCCAGCCCGGGCATCTTTGATTGGGGAGGGCAAATGTGCCCGCCCCACGTCTCGGGGCAGACCCGAGTGATAGCAGGGAGCAACCTGACGTGGCTTCATCACCAGAAGGGACAGTCGGAATCGTCGTCGGCAGCGCCAACGCGCGAGTCGGCATGCAGGCCGCGATCGACGTGCTGAAGGATGGGGGCAGCGCGCTCGATGCCGCCATCGCCGCCGTGCGCTGTGTCGAGGATAACCTGGAGGACTTTGGGGTCGGCACCGGCGGTATCCCGAACCTGCTCGGCGAGGTTGAGCTCGACGCGACGGTCATGGACGGCAAGACGCTGGCGGCCGGTGCGGTCGGCGCAGTCAAGGGCTACCCGCACCCGATCGACATCGCCCGCAAGGTGATGGAGGAGACGCCGCACGTCATGCTCGCCGGCACAGGCGCGGAGCTTTTCGCCGAAGCGCACGGCTTCGAGAAGGCCGAGCTGCTGACGCCGGAAGCCCGCGAGGTCTGGCGCGCCCGCATCATCGGCGATGTCGAGACGTCCAGCAACGCCTACGAAGACCAGTACTCGACCTACATGACGACAGTGCGCCACTGGAAAGAGCTCCTGCACGACAAGATCTTCGGCACGACGAACGTCATCGCGCGCGACCTGCAGGGCAACATCGCCTGCGCTGTCTCAACCTCCGGCTGGGGCTTCAAGTGGCCGGGCCGCCTCGGCGACTCGCCGATCATCGGCGCAGGCAACTACGCCGACAATCGCTACGGCTCGGCCGCTTGCACCGGACGCGGCGAGATGGCGATTCGCTGCGCATCGGCCCACAGCGTCGTGACCTACCTGCGTTTCGGCATGTCGCTGGAAGAAGCGCTTACGACGGCGATGCAGGATCTCAGCCACCTCGTCGACCCGTACGCCGAGCGCTCGAACGTCATGAACATCGTCGCGATGGATGCGCTCGGCAATGTCAACGCCGCATCCACCGCCGAGGGTGCGGGCTATGTCGTCCAGACCGTCGAGATGGATGAGTTCGAAGAGCGAACGCGAATGGTTGTGCCGCTGGGATAACGGCAGCGTCCGGACGTCAGCCGCGCCGATTGGCGCGGCTGACTCATCGGCGAGAGAGCCGGCCGCCTAATTCGCCCGCACCACCTCGTCATCCGAGCTCAGCGTGTCCTCGTTCCGCCTGCTGCCCCAGACCTGGACGCCGGTGCCGCCGAAATCGCCGTCCCAGATCAGGCCCGTGCATTGCCGGCGCAACAGGTTCTTCCAGATTTGTGCATTCTCGAATGTCTCTTCGTCCGACGAGAAGATGCTGAACACCGACCGCGCTGCGACGACGATGACCTTGCGGCGCGCGCGGCTGAGCGCGACGGTCAGGCGGCGCGGGTCCATCAGGAACTTGCTGGCGGATACCAGATAGTGCGGGTCGCTCTCGGTCGCGCTGTAGACGATGACCATGCGCTCGTCGCCCTGGAACCGTTCGACCGTATCAACCGACGAGCGCACGATGAGGCCTTCGTCATCGCGCTCGGACAGCACCGGTAGCGCCTCCTGTAGCGCGGCGCGTTGCGCTCGGTGCGGCACAACGACGCCGAGCCCCGATCGGCAATCGAGCTCGTAGACCTCGGCCAGCGCGTTCAGCACTGGAGCGATGAGCTCCTGCTCAAACTGGTTGCGCAATTGGCTGGCATCCTCGTTGTGGACGACGACGACAATCGGGTAGTCCGGCGATAGCACCGCTTCGATGAACGTGCCCAGTCCAAGCTGGGATGGAAGCGTCGCGCGCTCACGCGAATGGAAGTCGATGCCGTCCTTCGAGTAGATCTCGCGGCGCAGGAACTCAGCCATCTCCTCATGCAGGCGGAAGCTGCGGCTGAAGCGAATCGTCGGTGGCTTCTTCTCCATGAGCATCTCGAAGAGCGATGCGTAGGTTCGGTACTCCTGGAATGTCCGCCGACGCTCGTTGGCCCAGTCGTGCTTGATAATCGGCGGCATCTGGCGATGGTCGCCGACGACGATCAGATGGCCGTCCGATGCCAGCGCCAGCGACGCGATCAGCGCCAACGGCAAGTTCATCTGCGATGCCTCGTCGATGATCAGGCACTGGAACAGCTCGTGTCCCAGGAGATCGTTGGCTTTGAACTTCCCGGCTACCAATTGTCGTAGCCCCAGTGGTGTTCCGCCGACGACGCAGTGCTGTTCGCGTTCGATGCGATTCCAGCTCGTCGCGCTAAAGCTGCCGCTCGGCGTGCGCTGCAACGGGATGATCGACTCCTCCGGCAGATCGCGGGGCAGCACACGGAAGATCGGCACCCTGGTGATGGCCGGATGAAAATACTGGCCGGCGATTGTCGGATGACCGGCAATCAGCTCGTCGAGCTGCTGCTGCACATCGACCAGCTTGCTGAGCAGCACGTCGATTGCCGCGTGTGTGTGACACGACACCGAGACGCGGAACGGGATGCCCGCCTCGATCGCGCCCTGGATGCGTGCCAGAATGGCGAACGCGGTCGTGAAGCTCTTGCCGGTTCCGGGTGGCCCCTGCACCATGAGCACCGGAGCATCGCCATGATCGCGCATGTATTCGAGCTTGCTCAGCTCGAAGTCGTTGAGCAGGTCGGCTTCGTACAGCGCCTGCAGACCAGCAACGAAGCGCTGCTGCCCAACACGGGCAGCCTCCGGCCATGCCGTCGATTCGGGCAGGTTACCGTCGAGCCATCGATAGAGCGTGTGCTTGTCGCCCTCGCCCTCCAGCGTCTCGGCGAGCTTCAGCGAGTGTGAGCCAGTCCAGTCGTTGGGATCTCCATCGAGCATATAAAGGCGGCCATCATCAAACGGCTGATTCTTGCCCGGCATTGTCGAGAAGATGAACTGATCTGCGCCTCTCCCGCCAAAGGAGCGTAGATCAACATTCGCCCAGGCTCGTCGCGGCTTCCCATCGCCATCGCGATCGACCGACAGGCCGATGAGTGACCCGCGCAACGCATAGAGCATGGACTTTGCTGTCGGTGTGTATTCACGATTGTTGAACCCGGGTCGGCTATCAATCTCTGTGCGCGGATTGATGAGTATCGGCGCGTCACTTCGCAGATTCGTAAGCAGTAAGGTCTCTTCGAGACCACAATCGGTGTCGGCTATGTCAAGACGCAACCGTACCGGCGACTCAAGTGCGATCGGCTTCACAGAGTTCTTGATCTCTTTCGCGAGCTCCACCTTTTCCCCCGGTGGAGTCGCTGCCGTCGCGTCGGCCCAGGCCTTTTCCCGCAACGGCAAACGCCGACGATTCTCCTCGTTCGCGATGCGCACATCGGCACTCTGGTCGTCATCGAAGTAGCGCACCAGCAGCGTCTCGCCGGAGAGGACGCGTTTCTCCGGTGCCGGACTCCGCGCGGCCCGCCAGGCAGACAGTTCCACGAAGCGCTCGATCAGCACGAACTCCTTGAGCGCCGAGGCCAGCGAGTGCGACTTGCCGTCAAGCAGATGCAGGTCGGGGAGCAGATACGCCGTCTTGGTTGTGTCCTGATTCGTCGGCAGGTTGTGCGTGATGTGCTCGAGCGCCTCAAGCCGCCGACGCTCGAAACCAGCGAGGTTCGCCGTAGTGATCGCGCCAAAGCGTCGGTACTCCCTGGTTTCGGCGACATCCGGCAGCTCGTCCCAGGCACCGTAGGCGTATTCCAGCGGGATCTGGCTGTTGAACCGCGAGCGAGCCATATACCACGATGTGTTGTCTTCGGAATCGAACTTGCCCCAGAAGTCGAAGAGTCGGCCGGCGAACAGCTTGCGATACTCCTCCGGCTCATTCCAGTTGAAGCCCAGCCAGGCCGCAACCGACTGCAAAGACTGACAGACGAACGGGTAGTTGCGATGCTGGCGAATCTCCTCGGACAGGAAGCTGCCGAGCGCCGAGTCGAAGCTCGCCATCTGGGTCATGAAGTCGTAGAGCGGCGTCGCCTCAACGATCGTGCGGAAGTGGCGGGCCAGCGCATCAAGCAGCAGCTTCTGCGTCAGTGGCTCCCAGAAGATGAGATGCACCGGCGCGCGCGGCTCCCCGTCGGCGTCCGGCGCGGCCACGTCAATGACACCTTTCAGAACCTCGCTGATCCAGTCCACCAGCAGATGCTGCTCAGCCGCTTCGGTGTCCGGAGGGCTGTCGGCCAGCCGCACGATCGTGCGTCGCCGCTCCGCGGACTCCTTGCCGTTTTCCGCGCCAACGATGAGCGCGCCAAGCATGTAGACACGGTTGTGCAGGTAATCCTCCTGCGCATCAATGTAGACCCGCACGAGATTCGGATGCTGCTCTGGCGTGCTGGCCGGCAGCGTGCCGTAGCCCTTGTCCGGGATGTAGGACGGCGGCTTCTCGCCATCGTGGCGCATGCGAGACCGGTAGCTCCGTGCGCGCAGCACAAGCTCATCGATCCGCGGCCCGACCGGCCAGGTCGTCGCAGCGACTTCAGCGAGCAGCTCCTGCCCCGGCGCTGCGACAAGCGTGAAATCCGCTGGCGACTTCGGCTGCTTGAGCGCAGCCAGGTCGGCCACTGTTCGCAGGCCAATCTGCTGCAGGGCAGTCTTGTCAGTCATGGTCAGATGCGGGATGCCCGACAGGTCGTCGTGCTCGTGCGACCACTTCATGCAGTACTCGTTGAAGATGCAGCCGTCGCAGTGGCGGCCAATGTGGAACGGGACGTCCTCGAACGGCTGTGCCGCGACCCGCCGCGCCGTCGAGTGCTCGCCGGTCACCAGATCCTCGACGGCATCAACGTAGTGCTGCGGATCGCGGACGATCTCAAGGTAGCCGACACTCGTGCCAAGCTGGTCGGCAGCTTCCTGCCGCTGACGCTCCAGTTCGGCACGTTCCTCGTCGGTCAGGGCCGGATCGGGGCTGAGCGATCCACGGAAGAGAATGGCTATCTCGATCCCAGCCAGCGGTTCATTCGCCTCGGCAAAGATGGCTGAGATCATGACCTGATAGAAAGCGACCTGGAGACGATGTTCGATCTTTGTGGCCCGCGTCGCCTTCATGTCTGCGATCAGGATCGACAGACGACCTTCGTCGTCGCGCCGCATCCGCAGCACATCGACCGCACCGCGCATTCGCCAGCCATTCACATCGGCCTGCAAACGCGGCTGAAACAGCAGTGTCGTTTCGCCAGCCGCCAATGCGCGCGCCTGCGCCAGCACGGCGGCGTTGTCGTCGGTCCACGTGCCACGCTCATGCGCCGGCTGGCGGAAGCTGCGCGATGGAAATGCAGCTGCCGCCTCGGCCTCAATCTGATCCTCAAATTCCAGGCCGGAGCGCGGAAACAGCAACGGGATCTGCTGCGCTTGCACGCCGTAATCGGCCATGAAGCCGGTCCCGAGCGTCCGCTCGTGCAGGCGGAAGCGCAGGAAGCGTTCGCACTGCTGCAGGCGGACGAAGCGCGCGACGTCGGTTGGCGCAATCGTGCGCGTCGCGTGCATATCAAGCGGCGGGAGGCAGGGCTCTGGCATTGGTTGGCGCATTCCTGAACTGTCACAGATGGTCTGAAGGCTAGGATACGCCATTGTCTCGAAACAAGACAGACGATCCACGCTTTCCAGCGACCATCGAGCCGATATGACAGTCCCGCTGCTGGCCCGGAGGACAGGTACAAAGCCATCCCGAGTGACGGCGTGCCAGCACAGCGACCATCATATTCTCTGTGTCAGACGGTGAGCGGCAACGAAGCCGCACGACTCGCAAGGGTGCGGGACGTCGATGGGACGCTCATTGATGAGACGAAAGGACAGCGCCATGGATCCGTATACCGCAGGCAGGCTGCTCGATTACAACCGCCAGGAGCTGGTAAAGCTGCGCGGTTTCCGGAAGTGGAGCGAGTTCTTCCGGAGGTAGTCCAATGCAAGCGCCAACAGGATAACGGGATGAGCCTTGACGCTCATCCCGTTTTTCGTGTGCCCCGGTCTTGCGTTGCGTCCTGACAGTGATTCAATCTCAGAGGGAAATGACCGATTGTGAGGAGTCCTGATTGAGCCGCAAGCAACGACCCGGAGCACCATACCCACTCGGCGCAACCTGGGATGGACGGGGCACCAACTTCGCCGTCTATTCCGAAAACGCCACCAGCATGATCCTTTGCCTGTACGATTCCGACGACCCAGCGAAAGAAACTGAGCGTTTCACCCTCACCGAGGTGACGGCGCACGTCTGGCACATCTGGCTCGCCGGCATTGGCCCCGGACAGCTCTACGGTTTCCGCGCCGATGGCGAGTACGCGCCGGAGCGCGGGCTGCGCTTCAACGTCAACAAGCTGCTCATCGACCCCTACGCCAAAGCGATCACCGGGCGCGTCGACTGGAATGCGCCGGTCTTCGGCTACGATCCGCAGCACGATGACGCCGATCTGTCGTTTGAGCCGAACGATAGCGCCTGGGGTATGCCCAAGGCGGTCGTGATTGACTCGGCGTTCGACTGGGGCAACGACAGAGCGCCGCAAATCCCCTGGCAGGACTCAGTCATCTACGAAACGCACGTCAAGGGCTTCAGCGCCACGCACCCGGACATCCCCGAGGACATTCGCGGCACCTACCTGGGCCTCGCGCACCCGGTGGCGATCAAATACCTGACCGATCTCGGCATCACCGCGGTCGAGCTGCTACCGGTTCATGGGTTCCTCGACGACCATCGGCTTGTCGAGCACGGATTGTCGAACTATTGGGGCTACAACACACTCACCTTCTTCGCGCCGGAAGCACGCTACGCCTGCGGAGATCGGGGCAGGCAGGTGCAGGATTTCAAGACGATGGTGCGCGCCCTCCATGAGGCCGGCATCGAGGTCATCCTCGATGTGGTCTACAACCACACAGCCGAGGGCAGCGAGCTTGGCCCGACGCTCAGCATGCGCGGACTGGACAACGTCACCTACTATCGCGTCGATGGCGAGCAACCGCGCTATTATGTCGATTACACCGGAACGGGTAATTCGCTCGACGCCCGCAACCCGCAGGTCCTGCAGCTCATCATGGACTCGTTGCGCTACTGGGTAAACGACATGCACGTCGATGGCTTCCGCTTCGATCTCGCAGCGACGCTCGCCCGCGAGCTGCACGATGTCGACCGTCTGAGCGCGTTCTTCGACATCATCCACCAGGATCCGGTCATCTCACAAGTGAAGCTCATTGCCGAGCCGTGGGATGTCGGCGAAGGTGGCTATCAGGTCGGGAACTTCCCGGTGCTCTGGACCGAGTGGAACGGGAAATATCGCGACACCGTTCGGCACTTCTGGCGCGGCGACATGGGCAAGATGGCCGACCTCGCCTATCGCCTGACCGGCTCAAGCGACCTGTATCAGAGCGACGGTCGCAAGCCCTACGCGAGCATCAACTTCGTTACCGCACACGACGGCTTCACGCTGGCAGACCTCGTCTCCTACAACGAGAAGCACAACGAGGCCAACGAAGAGGACAACCGCGACGGCACCAACGACAACATCTCGTGGAACCACGGGGTTGAGGGGCCGACCGACGACCCGGAAATCCTGGCGTTGCGCGCCCAGCAGCAGCGAAACCTGCTGGCAACCCTGCTCCTCTCGCAGGGTGTTCCGATGCTATCCGGCGGCGACGAGATCGGCCGCACGCAACACGGCAACAACAACGCCTATTGTCAGGACAATGAGATTTCCTGGTACGACTGGAATCTGTCTGAAGCCGACACGACCCTTCTCACGTTCACGCGCGATCTGATCGCGTTCCGCAAGAAGCACCCGGTCCTGCGTCGTCGTCGCTTCTTTCAGGGCCGACGGGTGCAGGGATCGGACGTGCGCGACATCACCTGGATCCGGCCTGACGGCGGAGAGATGGCCGACACCGAGTGGCAGGAGGGCTGGATCAAGACCCTCGGCATGCGCCTCGGTGGCGATGCGCTCAACGAGGTGGACGAAAACGGCGATCCCATCGTTGATGATACGTTGCTGATCCTGCTCTCAGCCTACGATGCACCGATCGACTTCGTCATGCCCGGTTTCAAGCCTGATGTTGTCTGGGAGCAGGTCTTCGACACGTCTGAAGTGAATGGCCGCGGCAAGACCAAAGAGTACCGCTTCGGCGAAACCTATCCGCTGGCCGGTCGTTCGATCGCCGTCCTCAGACGGAAGGACTGACCGCGCCATCCAGCCGGTCAACAACGTGAACGGCATCGGCCGGGACGACGCATTGCAGTCGATCGCCGCGGCCGATGCCGAGCCGGCGCACGTCGCCACGCGTCACTCCGGCCTCAAGCCGACCGTCCCCGACGGCGAGCGTGACGGTCGCACGCGTGCCGTAATCGACGAGGTCGATGACCGTGCCGTCCAGCACTGTGTCCCGACCGTTGCATGTCGCCGTCTGGGAGAGGCGCAGCAGGTCTGGCCGGATGATGACATCGACAGGTCCGCTGCGTTGCGACGCGGCTGCGCGCAGTCGACCGATCGCGGTGACAACGACCGGGCCGGCTCCGTCGCACTCCAGCATACCCGGCAGGACGTTGCGCGCCTGAACGAGATCGGCTACCAGTCGATCGGCGGGCGCATCCAGAACACGCGCGACAGCGTCAAGCTGGCGTACCCGGCCTTCGATCATCACCGCCATCGTTGTGCCGACCGACACCGCTTCTTCCAGGTCGTGAGTGACGAAGATGACCGGCACAGCCAGCTCGCGCTGCATCTGCCGTAGCAGATCGCGCAGCTCGCGGCGTGTCGGCGCATCCAGCGCGGCGAGCGGCTCGTCGAGCAGCAGGACCTCGGAATCCGCGCTCACGGCACGGGCGATGGCGACGCGCTGCTGCTGCCCGCCGGAGAGCCGTGCAGGCGGCGCATCGGCGCGATCGGCAATGCCCACCATGTCGAGCAGTTCTCGCGCTCGCTTGCGCGCTTCGGAGCGACGCACGCCGCGACCAGCAACCATCGGATAAGCGACGTTATCGACCGCACTCAGGTGCGGAAAGAGCGCGTACTGCTGCGGAACGTATCCGACGCGGCGCTGTCGCGAATCGAGATTGATCCCAAGGCTGGTGTCGAGCAGCAGCCGCCCACCGAGCTCAATCTGGCCCGCGTCAACGCGCTCGATACCCGCAATCGTGCGCAGCAACATCGACTTCCCAGCGCCAGATGGGCCGAACAGCACGAGGATGCCGGCATCGACCGCAATCGAGACATCTAGTGCGAACAGCGCAAGCTGCCGGCGCACGCTCACCTTAAGCACGCGTCGCCGCATCCGATGCCACATTGCCAGCGCTGTGCCGAACGAGGTACTTGAACACAAACAGAACCGTGAACGACACGACGACGAGGATGATCGAGAGCGCCAGCGCTGCGTCGAGCTTGCCCGACTCAAGCGTCTGATAGATTGCCAGCGGCATCGTCTGCGTCCGACCGGCGAAGTTGCCGGCAAACATGAGCGTCGCACCGAACTCGCCGAGCGCCCGCGCCCAGGCCATGACTGCACCACCGAGCAGGGCCGGCAGCGCCAGCGGAATCGTCACTGTCCGAAAGATCGTCACCCGGCTCGCGCCGAGCGTTCCGGCGACCTCTTCCAGACCCGGGTCGATCGACTCGAACCCGGCGCGCGCCGACCGCACGTAGAACGGAATCGCAACGAACGTCTGAGCGATCACGACCGCCAGCGTGGTGAACGGGATCTCGATCCCGATGTCCGACAGAAATGGCCCGACCACGCCACGACGACCGAACGCCATCAACAGGGCGACACCGGCAACAGCCGGCGGCAGGACCATCGGCAGATCGACCAGCGTATCCAGCAACTGATGGCCGCGAAAGCGATAGCGCGCCAACAGATAGGCAACCGGGGTACCGAGGAGCAGGACAAGGACGAGCGAAATCCCGGTCGTCAGGAGCGAAAGCGTCAGTGCCTGCCGAACAACGTCATTCTCAATGACGGTGGCCAGCGCTCCGGCCGGGATACCGCGAATGAAGATCGCCGCGAGCGGCAGTGCGAGGAAGGCCACCAGCGCGAAGCTCGCAAACACGAGAATCGCCCGGGCCGACGTCGCGACACCCAGGCGACGCCAGCCGCTGGCCTGCGGCTCCACCCTCGGAGCCGGGACTACGTCATGCATCGTCGTGTTCGCTCGTCATAGGACCACATGCTCGGACGCGCGATCCAGCCACTTCAGCAGGGCGGTGTTCTGTGCCAGCCGCATTTCGAGCACGAGGCGCCGAAAGTCGTCGTCCTCCGCATCATGCTGGGCACGCAGCGAGGACACAAACCCCTTGCATACTTCGCGCTGGTCCCTGATGAGCTGCGCCGCGTCGCCTCGCCCGATCAGGCGGGCGATGTAGAGTTTCATCAGGAACTCCAGCCGAAGGTCGCGCGTGCGCTCGACCGGCTCAGCGAGCCATGCATCGAGCGTCGTCTCTCCTTGCGGCGTCAGCACCAGCATGCGCCGCGGCGGCCGGGTCCCCTGTGGCTGGACGCTCGACTGCACCAGGCCTTCTCGCTCGAGCTTCTTGATGTTGGCGTAGAGCAGGCTAGGCTCGAGACGGACAATGTCGCCGAGGACCGTGTCAGGGGAAAACTCGCGTGTCAGATCATAGCCATGTCGCGGCCCCTGTCGCAGCAGTCCGAGCAAGACCATTTCGACTGCCATCGGTGACCATCCAATCGCTAGTCACATGGTGATTAGTTATCACCTATAGTACCGTGTCGCGCCACGGCTCACCATTGACCAACGGCGTGTATGCTGCGATCGTACGTATCCCGAAGATGCTTACACGCGCGCTGAAGCGAAGGGATGAATCCAGATGGATGCGTCGATCGGCATCGGTTCGATTCGCGGGATTCGCCTCGGCATCCACTACAGCTGGTTTATCGTACTGATCGTCTTTTCGTACCTGCTGTCCGAGGGACAGTTCCCGAATCAGTTCGAGGGCTGGACACGAACGCAATACTGGGTCGTTGGTGTCGCGACGGTCATCCTGCTATTCGCCTCAGTGCTCGTCCACGAGCTGGCGCACTCGGTCGTCGCCCAGACGCGCGGCATCGAGGTTGTGGGCATCACACTGTTCATCTTCGGCGGCGTCGCCCAACTGTCCGAAGACTCCGACGAACCGGGCGAGGAATTCGCCATCGCTATCGCCGGGCCGCTCGCATCGCTGGGGCTTGCCGGGCTGTTTGGCGGCCTCTGGTACCTGCTGCGCGATTCCAACGAGCAGCTCGGCGCGCTGCTGGGCTATCTGGCGGTCGTCAATACCATCCTGGCCGTCTTCAATCTCATTCCGGGATTCCCGCTCGACGGTGGTCGCGTGTTGCGGGCCATCCTCTGGAAGATCACCGGCAATGTACGCCGCGCCACCCGTATCGTCTCGGTGATCGGCACGCTGGTGGGCACGCTCTTCTTCATGCTCGGCATCATCTCGGCGCTGAGTGGCAACCTGATCAACGGGCTCTGGTACATCGCCCTCGGCTGGTTCATGCAGAACGCTGCGCAGGGCGGCTACCGCGATGTCGAGCTTCGCGAGCTACTGTCCGGCCACGTCGTGTCCGAGGTCATGGACGCCGCGCCGGTCGTCGTGCGGAGCGGGTTGAGTGTCAGCGAGCTGGTCGATGACTGGTTTCTGGCCCGCAACCTTCGCGGCGCGCCGGTCGTGACGAACGACTGGTTCGAGGGCATCGTGACGATTTCGGATGTGCGCACCATACCGCGCGAGCAGTGGGATCAGACTGTCGTCCGCGCGATCATGACGCCGCGCGAGCGCGTGTATTCCGTCGCACCAACAGATAGCGTCGAGACGGCGCTCCGTCTGCTGTCGGAGCACGACGTCGACCAACTGCCGGTGCTCGACGATGGTCAGCTCGTTGGGCTGCTGCGCCGCTCATCGCTGGTGCGGTTTGTGCACCTCCAGCAGGCGCTCGGCTCTCAGGAAGCACGGCGCATTCCAGCTGCGTCAGGAGGTTGAAGTGGAGACGCGTATCGCGGGAACCAGTGAGCTTCGGTTAACGCGGATCGGCCTCGGCCTGGCGGCGTTGGGACGGCCGGGCTATGTCAACCTCGGCCACGCTGCCGACCTGGACCGCGACTACGACATCGCGGCGATGCGGGACCACGCTGCGAGCGTCCTCGACGCAGCCTGGAACGCCGGCATTCGCTACATTGATACGGCACGCTCGTACGGCCGCGCTGAGGAGTTCCTCGCCCACTGGCTCGCAACTCGCGGACGTCGGCCCGAGCAGGTTACGATCGGATCGAAGTGGGGCTACACCTACACGGCCGACTGGCGCACCGACGCCGATGTCCATGAGGTCAAGGACCACACCCTGCCAACCCTCCAACGACAGATCGAAGAATCCGTCGCTACTCTCGGCGACTGGATCGACCTGTACCAGATCCACTCGGCGACGATCGACTCTGGCGTGCTGGATCGAGCCGACGTCCTCGACGCGCTGGCGATGCTGCGTGCGGATCGCGGCTGGGCGATCGGGCTGTCGTTGAGCGGTGCGAGCTCGCGCGAGACGCTCGAACGCGCGCTAACAGTCGAGCGCGACGGAGTCCGCCTCTTCACCGCCGTGCAGGCAACCTGGAACATCCTGGAACCGTCGCTCTCCGCCATCCTCGCTGAGGCGCATCGCGCGGGGCTGGCGGTCATCGCCAAGGAGACGCTGGCCAACGGGCGACTGACCGACCGCAACGACGACGCAGCGTTTGCTCCGTCACGCGCCGTCCTTGAGGCACATGCCGGGCGACTCGGCTGCTCAATCGATCAGCTCGCGCTGGCAGCAGTATTGGACAACGCCTGGGTCGATTGCGTCCTGTCAGGCGCAGCAACGATCGCGCAGCTTGAGTCCAACATCGGCGCTATGGCGATCAACCTCGACGACGACGCTCGTTCCGCACTGGCGGCGCTTGCCGAAAGCCCGGCCAAGTACTGGAGTAAACGCGGCGAGCTGGAGTGGAACTGACGCGCCGATTCTCCTCATCTCCTGATACTGTTGCATCTGCGAGATTTCGGATGGCGGACAGAGAGGGACACCAATGACCGATCGGGCCTGGGGCGGGAACACCATGGCGGGCAAGCTGGAGCGGGTACTCGTCTATCCTCCGGTTCCACCCGATCCGTCTGTTTCGTGGGAAGAATTCGGCTATCTTCGGCCGCTCGACCACGACCTGGCCGTCTCGGAGCATGCCGCCTTCCGTCGCATCCTTGCGGACGCGGGCATCGAAGTCATCACTGGCGAAATCGACGACGCTCGCCTGCAGGATGGCATCTTCGGCTTCGATCCGGTGTTCACCACCAACGCCGGCGCTGTGCTGGCGCGGATGGGCAAGCCGCTCCGTGAGGCAGAAGTCGATCTGGCCGAGCGCACAATGGAGGAGATTGGCGTGCCGATCGCCGGTCGCATCGAAGCGCCGGGGACGCTGGAGGGCGGCGACTGCCTCTGGATCGACGCCCGGACGCTGGCGATCGGTCGCGGCTACCGCACCAATGAATCCGGCATCCAGCAGATGCGCGCTATCCTCGCGCCATCGGGCGTCGAGGTCATTGGATACGATCTGCCGTATTGGCACGGCCCTGACGAATGCCTGCATCTGCTGTCGATGATCAGCATGATCGACGACGACCTCGCGATCGTCTACCGGCCGCTCATGCCGGTTGCTCTCGTTCAGCTCCTCGAAGAGCGCGGGATCGAGATGGTCGAGATCCCGGACGAGGAATTCGCGACACAGGGCTGCAATGTACTCGCGCTTGGCCCACGCCACTGTGTCGTGCTACGCGAGAACACCGTTAGTGCCGAGCGGATGCGCGCAGCAGGCTGCACGGTCATCACCTACGCGGGTGATGAGATTTCGCACAATCGCACCGGTGGGCCGACCTGCCTGACGCGCCCGATCCTGCGGCGCGAGGGCTGAGCACTCGAGCATTGCCCGTGATCCATTGCGGTACACTTCGGCGGCGCTGCGGCGAAACATGCCGCTGCCGCCGAAAATTTCGATCGCAGATTCGTTCCGCATCGCGCCAACATTGGATCTCCATCTCCTATGTCAACAGCTCCATCTCCATTGCGAAAGCTCCTGAGTACCGCTGACCGCGTACGTCCGGGAGGCAGCCGCCGCGAAGGGCACGACCCGAACCTGCTGCGTCTCGAGCGCATCGCCTGGCTGGCGGCTATCGGTATTCTCCTGCTGTTTGTTGCCGGGGTTGTCGGTGTGCAGCTGGACGGACAAGGTAAGGCGCGCACCGGCGTGCATGCCCTCGGCGTGGACCTGAGTGGCATGAACCGCGATGAGGCGTTCGCCGCAGTCTCGACGGCCGCAAACGCGCAGATGTCGGAACCGCTTACGCTCACGGATGGCGATAATTCGTGGACCGTCAGCGCCGCCGACCTGGGACTGACCATAGACGCTAACGGGATCGTGGACGATGCGCTCAAAGTCGGCCACGAAGGCATTGGACCGTCGCGGCTCGGCATCCTCTGGCGCTTCCGCGATGATCCATATGTCGTTGGGCAGGATCGCCTCGGCGTTGACCGCAGCCTTCTCGATCAGCAGCTGCAATCGCTTGCCGGCGCAATCCAGCAATCGCGCGTCGATGGTCAGCTTGAGGTTGCGCCATCCGGCGTGACCTGGGTAGCGCCAGTCGTTGGGCGGGAACTGGATATTCCGGCGAGCGACGCAGCCATTATGAACGCACTGTCGAGCGGCACAGATACAGTTAGCCTCGTTGTTGCAGAGGATCCGCCGCCGGCGACGCTCGCCCAGTACATCGACGCCCGCGACCAGCTCACTCGTATCTGGGATGCCCCGATTGAGCTCGTCGCCGCTGACCAGACCTGGACGCTGACACCCGACCTGATCGCTATTCACCTGTCGCTGACGCAGCCTGCTGACGGCAACCCGGCGGTCCTCAATCTCGACGAGGAATGGCTCAACGCTGTCGTCCGCGAAATTTCGATCGGCACCGATTCAACGCCGAAGAGCGCGCGGGCCTGGTGGGGCGATGGCGGAGCGCTGGTCAAGATCCGCGACGCCGAGGCCGGCAGGGACATGGACGAAGACGCTGCTTACACGCTCATCAAGGACGCATTCACCGGCCACTCCGATGCGAACAGAATCGACCTGCCGGTCGCCCTCATCGATCCGCCGGAGCAGCCGGCGGATTTCGCCTCGATTAATGTGTCAACGTTGCTGGCCAGCTCCAGCACGACATACGGCGGTGGTCTCGCCGAGCGGTCGCACAATATCGAGCTTGCAGCCAGCCTGCTGAACGGCGCGCTCATCTTCCCTGGCGAGACATTCTCGTTCAACTCTGAGGTCGGCCCGACGACTGTCGAGGCCGGCTGGCAGATCGCCTACGGCATCGCTGAGACAGACGGACAGGTCACGACCGTTCCGGCAGAAGCTGGTGGCATTTGCCAGGTCGCAACGACAGTCTTCCAGCCGGTCTTCTTCAGTGGCTTCCGGATCGACCAGCGCGCCAGCCATTCATACTGGATTCCGCGCTATGCCTATCAGGGCAACGTCGGCATCGACGCCGCCGTCGAGTCGACAGTCGGCCTCGACCTGCGCTGGACGAATGACGGACCATCGCCGGTTCTGCTGGAGGTCTACGCCGATGGGCAGACCCTGTCGGTCAACCTCTACGGCGCTCCGCTCCCGTGGAGTGTCGAAGTTGATCCGCCGGTTGTGACGAATGTCGTCACCGCTGATCCAACCATTCACTATCAGGAGACTGATACGCTGCCGACCGGCAGCCAGCGCGCTGTCGAGACGGCGCAGGACGGCTTCGACGTGACCGTCACTCGCCGGGTGATTCAGGGCGACAACGTCATTTCCGAGGACTTCTCGACGACCTACACGCCGGCTCAGAACCTCGTCCTTGTCGGTGCCTGATCGGCGCTCGGACGCGATTCTGACACCGGAGTGGCCCGAATTCGGAGTGACACTCCGACACATCGCGGCGATCAGCGGTTATACTAGCCACACGGCAGCGCGTCGTCAGGCACGGACATGTAGGGGTCGGCACAGTGTGCCCGTCCGGTGCCACTGGGTTTGACGCGCGACATTCGTTTGAAACGCAATGACGGTTGGGGAGGCAGCGGCGGATGAGCGGACTGACGCTCCTGACGGTGATACTTGTTGTGGCTGTCCTCGTCTGGCTTGCCCAACTCGTCTGGCTCTTCAGGTTCGCCGAGCAGCATCGGGCTGATCCTTTCAGAATCGTCTCCGGTGCGGCGATATTCTTCGTCGCGGCCGCCCCCGTCGCCATGAACAGCCCGCAGATCGTCGAGCGCGTTGCTGACTTCTGGGATCGCCTGTTCGGCAGTCGCCCGCAGGCAGTCGAGTCTCCGCGCGTGCCGGCGCGCTTGCTGATTAATGGCGAGCAGATTCCGCTCGACCAGCAGCGTATGCGGATTGGGCGCTACCCCAACAATGAGATCGTGCTCGATCACCCAACGGTTTCCGCGTATCACGCCGACATTGTCGAGCGCCCGGACGGTCGTCACGAGATCCACGATAACGGCAGCCGCAACGGCACACGGGTGAACGGCGACATCGTGACCAACCGCGCCCTGCGCGACGGCGACCTGATTACGCTCGGCGCAGCGTCGATGCACTACCTCGGGTCGTCCAGCCGTGAGACAGAGGCTGCGATGGCGGCCGATTATCGCCGGCGCGAACCGCAATACGAGGACGATCACTACGATCGTGGGCGATAGCTCTCCGCATTCAATTCACGTCTTCTATCGCGATGCGATAGCCATTTGCGTATGATAGGTGCAGGCGTCCTGTCGCCTTTCCTTTCGCGTCACTCACGTTAGGCCAAAGCGTTCGTGGAGCTTGACTTCATTACGAAGGTTCTGTCGATCATCGCGATCGACCTCGTCCTGAGCGGCGACAACGCGGTAGTGATCGCAATGGCGTCGCGCCGACTCCCGGCGGAGCAGCGCAAGAAGGCGATCATCCTCGGTGGTGGCGGTGCGGTCGTACTCCGCATCCTGTTCACAATCGGCGCGGCACTGCTGCTCGGCGTTCCGCTGCTCCAGGCCATCGGCGGTTTGCTGCTGGTCTACATCGCGATCAAGCTGGTCAAGCCCAGCGGCGGCGAGCACGCGGACATCCAGGCATCCGACTCACTCACTGCTGCTGTCCGCACGATCATCCTGGCGGACGTCGTGATGAGCCTCGACAACATGCTCGCCGTTGGCGGCGCGGCGCACGGGCACATCGGCCTGCTGATCTTCGGCCTGATGCTGTCGATCCCGATCCTGCTGTTCGGCAGCAGCTTCATCGCCCGCATGATCGATCGCTATCCGTGGCTGAACCTGGTCGGCGCAGCGATCCTGGTCCACACCGCAATGGAGATGTTCTTCAAGGACAAGTACGTCCGCGACATCGTGCACATGGATCGGCCGCTGGAGCTCGGCGTCATCCTGCTGATCGTGCTGGCAGTCGTCGCCCTCGGCTGGCACTGGAACAAGCGCGCCGAAGAGGCAGCGCGTTCGATGCAGGCAACCCAGCATCATCGCTCGGTTGATGCAACCGAGTCAGGTAGCTAATCGATGGCTGGCGATCCACTCGCAGCGCTGCGCACCTGGTTTGACCACTGGGGCAGCCTCGTTGCAGCACGCGACTTTGAGGCGGCACGGCCCCTGTTCTCCTCAGAGGTTATCGGTTTCGGGACGCACATGCGGATCGTTCACGGCCTCAGCGCGCTGGAACGCGACCAGTGGCGTAACGTCTGGCCAACGATCTCGGACTTCACCTTCCTGACTGCTGAGCTGGAAGGCGGCATTTCAACCGATGGCTTGCAAGCCTGGGCGATCGTGCCGTGGACGTCTACCGGCTTCTCCGAAGACGGCACGCCGTTTGAGCGCCCGGGACGTGCGACGGCGATTTTCACGCGCAATGAGCCAGACGCCGACTGGCGCGCCATCCACACGCACTTCTCGCTGGTACCGGGAACGCCGCACCGCTCGTGGGGACCACCGGACGATCCTAGGCGTTAATACCGCAACTCTGGCCGGACGACTGGCTCCAGCGCAGAAGCTCCTCGTGCTCGTCCTCGTCAAGAGTGAACATCGTCCCGCACTCCGGGCAGGTCACAACCCAGGTGCAATCGCCGCGCATTTCGCAGAGCTCGGCGACATCGCCATAAATCCCCTTGGAACAGAGATGATCTCTCACGCGATCGACGCTTGACGCAATCGACATATGCACCCCCTCGCTCAACATGCATCTGCGTCATTCGAGTGTAGTCATGTCGTTGCATGCTGGCAACATCGTGAATCTCGTCACGCAAATCATCGTGAGACAGCGCAATGCATCACGCATGTGGGAGCCGTAGGCCGACGCTCTCTCGCGGCCCCGCAGCTCCGCAGGACAGCGAGGCAGCCGCACATCGATTCGTACGGATGGCTTGGCCTACTTAGTCCTATCCATAACACTGCACACCATTGCTTGGAGGCTACCGGACCTTCGTTTTGCTCAATGGCGGAGCGCGGCGACGCGGGCGATCACGCCTTCGTGGGCGCGGCGCTCGAGCGTGCTGTCGAGGTCGGCGAGAGCAACGTCGCCGTAGCGGCGCTCCAGCGCGCGCTCGATCAACCAGTCGGCCAAATGCGGGTTCTTCGGCAACAGCGCGCCGTGCAGGTAGCAGCCGACGACGTTGCGATAGCGCGCGCCCTCGGTGCCGTCCTGGCCGTTGTTACCACGACCAACGCGGACGCGGCCGAGTGGCTTGACGCCTGCGCCGAGGTGCGTCTTGCCGGAGTGGTTCTCGAAGCCGACGAGCGTGCCAAACTCTTCCGAATCGACGACGACATTGCCGATGAAGCGCTCGTGCCCGGCTTCGCTCGTGACGTCGATCGCGCCAATACCGGGGAGATCGTCACCCTCGTGTGGGTGGTACGAGTGGCCAAGCAGCTGATAGCCGCCGCAGACCGCAAGGACGGGCGCACCGTCCTCGATCGCCGTCTTCAGGACGCGGCCCTTTTCGCCCTGCACATCACGCGAGACAGCGATCTGCTCACGATCCTGACCGCCGCCCCAGAAGTAGAGGTCGATGCCATCAATGTCGATCGGATCACCGAGGCCGATGGTCACGACGGACGCTTCCAGTCCGCGCCACTCAGCGCGACGGGCCAGCGCCATGACGTTGCCACGATCGCCGTAGATGTTCATCTCGTGTCCGTAGAGCCAGCCGATTCGCAACTGCATGGATGATGCTCCACTCGCGAGGCTATTGTGCCCAGAATTCTTCGACGATACCGCGGTCGGCCAGCGCCTGCCGCAGTTGCAGCAGGGCGGTGTAGGTCAGCAGCATGAAGACGTCGCTCCCCTCAGGGGTGGAATCGATGACCTCGTCCAGCACCTCGCCAAGCGGCCGTCCGCAAGTCGCGTCGTTGATGCGCTCCGCTGCGACACCGGCGTACTTCAGGCGCACGGCCAGATCGTGCCCGCGCAGGCCGGCGGCGATGAATCGCGCAGCAACGTGCTGCGGTTCGGCCAGCACCTCGAAATCGACATCCCAAAGCCAGGACACGTCGCGGCCATCGGCGTCAAGGTCGTTGATCGCGATAACGAGCGGCATCGCGAGTGGCTCGCCAGTGATCATTCGCAGGATCTCGTTGAAGCCGACCGGGTTCTTCGACAGCGCCAACGTCAGCGATCGGCCGCGGTAGGTCACGCGCTCCAGCCGCCCGAAGGCAGCCTCGAACGATGCCAGCGCGCGCCGGATTGGCGCAATCTCCAGACCGAGCACGCGTGCTGCGGCCGTTGCGGCCAGCGCATTGTAGGCGTTGTACAGACCGGGCAGTGCCACATCGATGTCAAGCGCCGTCGTCGGCTCTGCGCCGCGCCGATCCTCGATGTCCATCGTCAGACCGCGCATACCGTCGAGACGGATCGACGCGGCCGCGATCTGCAGCTCCGGTCGCGCTGCCCCACACACCGAGCAGTACCACTCGCCGAGATGCGAAAGGAAGAGCGCACGATATTGCAGTGGCGACTCGCAGTTGCGACAGGCCGCAGCGTCAGACGCATGCGGCAACGCCGAAAGCGTTCCTGGCGCCTCGGTCAGCCCGAACGTCACCACCGTTGCAGGCGATTCGGCGGCCAGCGCCGCGAGTGTCGGGTCGTCGGCGTTGACGACGAGCGTCGTCGATGAGTCGAGCGTACGCAGCGCTTCGCGCCAGCGCGACGCGATTGTCTCCAGCTCGCCATAGCGATCGAGCTGGTCGCGGAACAGGTTCAGCAGGACGACAACGCGCGGACTCGTGCGCCGCAGAATCTCCGGCAGAGCGTTCTCGTCGCTCTCAATCACGCCGATCTCCGGGCCGCTCTTGCCGAGCGTCGGCATCTGTTCGGCGAGCGCGGCCGATATACCACGCACCAGATTCGAGCCGGAGCGATTGTGCGCCACGCGGTGTCCGGATTCGGCGAGCATCCCGGCCAGCATGCGGCTGGTCGTCGTCTTGCCGTTTGTGCCGGCTACGACGACCGCGCCAAGCGGCAGGCGCTGGGCCAGCTTGTCGAGCATCCGCGGATCGAGATAGCCCGCGACAAGGCCCGGTAATGCGGTGCCGCCCCCACGACCGAGCCGCCGGATGCCAGTCGTCAACGCCTTGCTCGTCGTGACTGCCAGCAGCAGCCGTGGATCGATCGTGCGTGTCATGGGCTGGGTGTCGCCTGTTCCTGTGGTTGGCCGGGTGTGGTGCCGGTAATGACTGTTACCGATTCAAGGTTATCGAAGTTGACCAGCGGGAGGATCTCAACGACCGTCTCGTTCTTCGCCTGATCCTTTTTGATCTCCATCACCTTCCCGACGACGAGCCCTTCCGGAATTCCGGCCGACTTGCCGGAGGTGACAACGACCTCGCGGTCGTCAATGTTGACATCGTAGGGAATGTGACGCATTTCGACACGCCCGCCCTCCTGCCAGAGGCCATAGACGATGCCTTCGGCACGCGCCATCTGCAGTCGGCCGCCCGTCTGGAAGCCGGAGTCGATAATGAGCAGCACCTTGGCGCGATGTGCCTCGACCTCGGTGATCTGACCAACCAGGAAGTTCGGGCTGACGACAGCCATGCCGAGCTGCAGCCCATCATCCGAGCCACGATTGATGATGACGAATTTCTCGCGGCTCTCCGGGTCGCGACTGATGACCTCGGCGGTGACGTACGTGAGGTCCGGACGAGATTCCTGGAAGTTGAGCTGCTGACGCAGGTTCTCGACCTCGCTGGACAGCTCCTTGAGCTTGGCATTTTCAGCCAGCAATGCATCGCGTTCGGCCGTCACCTCATCGAGCTGCTGGCGCAGCGATGGGTCGCCGCCTGGCTTATCGCTGCCAATCCCCATGCCGAGCGATGTCAGCGCGCTGCTCACAGGCGAGACAACGGCATCAGCGACGCGCTTGGGCGCATTGAGCCAGCCGCGCGTGTCGGCGAACATCAGGAGTAGCGCAGCGACAACAACCGCAGCGATGACCGCCAGGTTGCGTCGTGCTGTGGCCGACATGGAAAACACCCGAACTCAGACCCCGCGTCGGAGTTCCTGGCCGCTGGCAAGCGCCCTGGAATACAGATGCAACGCCTCAGCAACGCGACCGGTGCCGCGCGCCACGCAGGTCAATGGGTCTTCGGCGCGACGCACCGGCATACGCAGCTCGGATTGCAAGCGCCGATCGAGCCCCAGCAGCAGCGCGCCACCACCACCGAGGATGATGCCCTGCTCCATGATATCGGCAACGAGCTCGGGCGGCGTCTCTTCAACACACGTCTTCACCGTATCGACGATCATGTTGACCGGACCGCTGATGGCATCGCGGATCTCAACGCTGGAGACCTCGACCGATTTCGGCAGGCCGGTCAGCAGGTCGCGACCGCGCAGCGTCACGCGGCGCTCTTCCTCCAGCGGATAGGCCGAGCCGGCTGCGATCTTCGCGTTCTCCGCCGTCCGCTCCCCGATAACCAGGTTATGGTCGCGGCGGGCGTACTGGATGATCGCTTCGTCGATCTCGTCCCCGGCGACGCGGAGCGAATGATTGACGACGATGCCGCCGAGCGAGACGACGGCCACCTCGGTCGTGCCGCCGCCGATATCCACGATCATGCTGCCGACCGGCTCGTTGATCGGCAACCCTGCTCCGATCGCTGCCGCCATTGGCTCCTCGATCGTGTACGCCTCGCGCGCACCGGCCGAGAGTGCCGCGTCCTTCGCTGCGCGCTTCTCAACTTCGGTGACGCCGGATGGGATGCCGATCACAACCCGCGGGTGCGGGGCCATGATGCGCTGAACGTGAACCTTCTCGATGAAGTAATGCAACATCAGCTCGACCGTGTCGAAGTCGGCGATGACGCCATCCTTCAACGGACGCACGGCGACGATCGCCTCAGGCGTCTTGCCGACCATCGCCTTCGCTTCAACGCCAACGGCGAGCGCGCGCTTCGATTTGGTATCGACAGCGACGACCGAGGGCTCGGAGATGACAATCCCCTTCCCGCGGACATACACAAGCGTATTTGCGGTCCCGAGGTCGATCCCCAGATCCCGACTGAAGAGGCCAAAGAAATAGTTCAGGGGCCGGATCATCGTGCGGAAACCTCAGAATGAGCGCCGTATGAAGGCAAGGTCGGCATCAAAAAATCCGCGTCAGATCGCGGAAAACAGGTACCGTCCATATGGAAGGCACCGCAGAAGTCTATCACGCGATATTCAGGCGACACGCGGGAATCGGCACGAGCGAGACGGCTGTTGCCGATCCCGCTCGTGCCCCCTCCCAGATACCCCGGCGTTATGGCAGATATTGAAGCGGGTTCTCGTAAATGCTGTTGTGCAGCACGACGAAGTGGAGATGCGGGCCGGTCGACTTGCCGGTTGAGCCCATGCTCCCGAGCCACTGGCCCTGGCTGACTCGATCGCCAGCCTTGACCGCCGGCGGCTCGACCATGTGGCCGTACCAGGTCACGTAACCGTTCTCGTGGTCAATCGCCACCGCGTAACCCAGCCCGAACTCGTTCCAGCCGGAGAAGGTCACCACTCCACCGTCGGCGGCGACGATCGGCGTCCAGGCGACGTTGGCGATGTCGAGGCCATTGTGTCCGCCGCCAAACTGGGTGGTGATGGTTCCATTGGCCGGCCACACGAACGTCCCCGTCGCCTCGCCCGAGCCGCTGGCCTCGGCAGTGCCCGCGAACGGATCCTCGGCAGGGCCAGCCTCGACGCCACCCTTGCCGCCGGCAGCGTTGGAAAGATCGACCGTCGGGATCAGAATCTGCTGTCCCGGCTGAAGCGCCTGTCCGGCCGACAGGTTGTTGAACGGGAAGTTGATGATCACGTCCGGCGCGACATTGTAGGCCGCGGCGATTGTCTCAACGCTCTCGCCCGGCTGAACCGTGTAAAGAATGCCGTCGGCCGGTGGGATCACAAGCACCTGGTCCGGGTAGATCAGGTAGTCATCCGGCAGATCGTTCGCGACCGCGATCGTGACAGGATTCAGTCCGTAAAAGCTTGCGATCTTCCAGAGATCGTCGCCCTGTGCGACGGTGTAGTGCGCGATCGTCGGGCGGCTCACCGGCCGAGCGTTGTAGATCGTGATGGTCGCGCCGGGCCGCAGGTCGGCGTCGGACGTCACGCCGTTCTGGATGACGCCGGTGATGGCTGTCGGATCGACGCCGAACTGAGCCGCGACCGACTCCAGGGTGTCGCCATCCTGAACCGTGTAGGTGACGCCATCGACGACTGGCACCTCAACGGTCGTGCCGCCTTCGAGCGGCGCAGTCGGATCGTCGATGTCCGGGTTCGCCCAGACAAGCGTCGAAACACTCAGGCCCCACGTCTGTGCGACATCGGCGAGCGATTCACCATCGCTAACCGTCTGCGAGACGACCGGCGCCTGCGTGCCGTTGGAACCAGTTGACGTCGTGCCGGTCTCACTCCCGGCGACTTCGCCTTCGCCGGCGGTGGCGGTCGTTTCGGACGTTGAGCCACTGTTCGCCTCGCCGGTCGATCCAGCGATCGCGGAGCCACCGGTCGGGCTAGCTGCAGCGCCTCCCGCGCCCGGCCGCTGCGTCGCTGAGCCGTTGGTCTCGTTGGTTGCGATGGCTGAGATGCCGGCCGTGCCGGTGGCCGCCGGGTTCTCTCCATCGCCGCCGAGCAGCTGCCAGGCAGCAAACGCCGTCACTGCTACCAGCAGAAGTGCGACCGGCGCAAGCTTCATCCAGTTCGGCGTGGTGGAGAACACCTCTTCGAGGGTCGCACCCGGTCGTGCTTCGTCAGCGGCAAGCGCCGCGACCGCCGCCCGCTCTGCGCCGCCAGGAAATGGCAGCGGGAAGTCGCGTGACTCCGGCGACCACTCGAACTGCGGGATGAACGGCGTCAATGTCGTCGCGCCGGCCAAGCCACTCGAACGTGGTCGGCCAGTCCCGCTATTCGGATCTCGCGATCCCCAGTCTCGTAGATCCACTCGACCACTCCATCCCCAGAGCATCAACCCGATCTGCTGGCGTTCGGGGCGACGTCTCCGTACGGATCTGCATCAGAATTGGCGTCGTCTTCACGCTCCATAGGGTGTACGGACACCCACCACGAGGATAACACCACGCATGCGCATGGTCAATTTTTCCACGGTGTCACAGGTCGGGGTGCATCGCGCTCGCAGAATGCTGATGCAGACGGGTCTCGCGTCGTTAACACGTCGTACAGCACCGACTTCGTGTCACAGTCCTCCCGACGGATACCGTATTCCGCTGATAATACGGTGACTGTCAACACATCCCGCGTCAGAACTGCAGAAAACGGCAAGCGGCGTGCCGGGTCGCACACCGCTTGCGGAGTTCCGAGAATCAATGTCTGTCCGGCCGCCGAGGGCTAGACGAGGTTCGCGTCAGCATCACGGATGATGCCGGCCAGCTCCTTAAGCGTCGGGGCGAGCTGCACGTAACTGTATGGCGCCCCGGCATACCACGGGCCAATCTGACCTGCGACAACCGCCGGCAGCGATGTCCACGTCCCGATCGATTTCAGCGTATCCAGCTGATCGATGACCCGGGCATCAACGAGGATCAGGTCGGCAGGATATCTGTTTGCCTGCTCCCAGCTCAGGATCTCCCAGAAGTCGTCGGTCTCCGGCTTGACCAGGTCCAGCCCGAGCTCACGCCAGTACCACAGGTCAATCATGTAATCCGGCGAGGCGACGTAAATCTCCTCGGGCGTGGGTGACACGACGATCACCTTGAGCCCGGGGTTCGAGGCAATAGCGTCCTTCAGCTCAGCCTCGGCGCTGTCGAACTCGGCCTTGATGGCAACCTGCTCCGACGAGTTGAGATCGACGCCGAGCGATTCGACGAAACCCTCGAAACGCTCGATCTGCTTCACCACCGAAAGCCCGTACATCGAGAAGCCGAGCGTCGGCATGATCTCCTCGACCTGCTTCTGCTCATCCTCAGACAGATACCAGAGCGCCTTCCCATCCCAGGTCAGGTCGACGTAGAGGTCAGGCTTGAGGGCGATCAGCTTCTCCATGTCGAGCGTGCCGTAGTCGCCGACGTATTCGACCGCATCGAAATCGATGGCACCTGCCTGAAAGTCGGTCGGGCCGTAGACACCCACCGGCTTCACACCGAAGTCCCATAGCACGGCAGCCGACGTCGTCTGCGCAACAATGCGCTTTGGAGCCTCGGGCAGCGATACGGTGACACCACGGTCGTCGGTGAATGACCAGGCACCGGCCGTCGATCCGCTCGCGCCGGAGCCGGTGTCGAAGCCGACCAGCGTCTCCTCGATGTCATTCATGATCAGCTCGGCGGCGCGGTAGCCGATGCCCGCCATCCAGACGTCATCGCTGACCACCATGAAGTGGCCGGCCTTGACGGCATCGAGGCTCGTCCAGAGCGGGCTCGTCAGCATCTTCTGTGCGAACTCGTCCTGCTCGCCTGCATACGGGCTGACGTAGATGAAGTCCGCCGGTGCTGACGCGCCGATCGTTTCGAGGCTCTGATTCATGAGCGCGAAATCGTCGACATTCTGCGACTCCGGCCGTGGGAGTCCGAGATCGGTCAGCAGCGTGCCGCTGTAGTTGGCCCGCTGGTAGTAGCGAAGGTTGTCCGCCAGGACGCGAACGATCGAGACGGTTGGACGCGGGTCAGGCAGCTTGGCATTGAGATCGCGGACGCGCGCCTCGTACTTCTCGATGACCTTCGCGCCTTCTTCTTCGCGACCGAGAGCGACGGCGTGGAGCGCGAAGTTCTGCTTCCAGACGACACCAGTACGGACGCCGAATACGGTTGGCGCGATGGCGGCCAGTGTGTCGTAGATCGCCTCGTGGCGAATGTTGCTGGAGAGGATCAGGTCCGGCTTGAGCGCGGCAATCGCCTCAATATCAGGTTCGCTCAGCTGTCCAAGATGGGTCGCACCGTTGTATGGCTCCTTGAGATACTCCGGCAGAAACTCGACCTCGTAGGTAAGCGTGCCGACCGGATTCAGGCCCAGGTTGACAACCGAATCGAACTCGCCGCTATCCAGCACGACAACCCGTTCTGGCCTGGCGGGAATCTCCGTCTCGCCGTTGGCGTGGCGCACGACGCGCGGGAACACGCCGGGAGCGGCGTCCGTGCCGAAGTCGTCATACTCTGCTGCGGCAGCGGCCTGCGCCACGACACCTTCGGCAGTCGAGACCTTCGCCTCTGGAACGGGTGGGGCGCCCAGCTCTTCCGGCGGCAGTGGGATCAGACGGAATGTCGTCGCCGTTCCGGCGCTGGTCGGCGACGCGCCGGCCGCTGGAGACGCCGTATCGTCGGAGACAGTTGGCTCGGCAGGGGCAGTCGTCGCCGTCGCCGGCGAGCTGGACTCGTCGTCGCCACCGCACGCTGCCAGACCGGCAGCAATCAGCAAGCCACCCGGGATTGCCGCCAGCAGCGTACGGCGACTGAATCTCCTTCCGCCCACGAACAAGGCTGTTTCCTTCTCACTCATCCGGTTCTCAACATCCCTCTCGTTGCCACGCCCGGCGGGCACGGTTCTGCACGACCGAATTTATACCCGAGTAATATAGTCTGAATTAACGGGATTTACCAAGGCAGGTCGCGACAGCCCTGAAGAAGCGTCGTCCGAACACGTTGCGCTGCGCCGCGCGTTCGGCATATCATAGCCGAGTAGCGCACTCGGGATTGGGCATCAGTCCGGGGAGACGACCCTGGAGCAGCTAGCGGGGGCCGGGAAGCGGATGCAGAGTGTACAACCAGCTCAGCCACTAGCGCGCGTTGAAGGCGCTGGCGTCGCCTGGCGCAGTCTTGGCCTGTTGTTCGGCCTGGCGGCCGTCATTGTGGTTGGCCTGCTCAGCCTGCGTATCGGCTCGATCGACATCAGCACCCGCGATGCCTGGGACGCGCTCTTCAATTACAACAGCGACATCTACAACCAGACTGTCGTGCGGACACTGCGCCTGCCCCGGACGGTGATTGCGCTGGCAGTCGGGGCCGCCCTTGCCATCGCCGGGACAACGATGCAGGGTGTCACGCGCAACCCACTCGCCGATCCGTCAATCCTCGGTGTCAGCAGCGGCGCGACCTTCGCCGTAGTCACCGTCACCTATTACCTGCACCTGAGTGCGCCATCGCAATACGTCTGGTTCGCGTTCGCCGGGGCGCTGGCGGCGTCGCTGCTCGTCTTCGCGATCGGCTCGACCGGGAATGATGGTGCATCGCCGATCAAGCTGGCGCTAGCTGGTGTCGTTCTATCGGCGTTCCTCGGCTCGTGGACGAGCGCGCTGCTCCTGCTCGATGAGAACACGCTGGACACCGTTCGATTCTGGCTGGCCGGATCGGTCGTTGGCCGCGACCTCAGCACATTCTGGACGCTGTCGCCGTTCCTGATCGGCGGCAGCGTCGTGCTGCTATTCCTCGGTCACCAGCTGAATGTGCTGGATCTCGGCGAAGACTCGGCTCGCGCGCTCGGCATGCAGACCGGCCGTATCCGGCTGATCTGCTCCGTCCTCGTCGTCATCGTCGTCGGGTCGGCTGTGTCGATTGCCGGGCCGATCGCGTTCGTTGGCCTTGCCACGCCGCACATCGTTCGCTCGATCATTGGCCCGGACTACCGCTGGGTCCTTCCATATTCAGCGCTCGCTGGCGCGCTGCTTCTGACCGTGGCGGACATCAGCGGCCGCGTCCTGCTCCGACCGGCTGAGATTCAGGTCGGGATCATGACGGCCCTGGTTGGTGCGCCGTTCCTCATCTATCTGGCGCGCCGCACAGTCATGGAGCGTGGCTGATGGATGGATTGAACCTGAGCCAGCCTGTCACGCCAGTCCCCCGCGCTCGGCATCGCGTCATTCGCACGCGGTACTTCTCGGCACGCTTCAACGGCCGAGTGCTCCTCATGGCGGGACTCACGCTCATGCTACTGACGGTTGTCGCGGTCTGGGCGATGACGCTGGGCAGCTATCACATCGCCTTTCTGGACGTGGTGAAAGCGGCCATTGGCGACGGTTCACCGGACCAGGAGCTGATCGTCCGCAATCTGCGCCTGCCGCGCGTCGTCTCAGCGATGTTCATTGGCGCGAGCCTGGCCATGTCGGGCGCGATTTTCCAGGGATTGGTGCGCAACGCGCTGGTCTCGCCCGACATCATCGGCATTGAGACGGGCGCGGCGCTGGCTGCCGTCTTCTGGATCGTCACCAGCCAGGTGCAGGCGCTGCTGCCATTCGCCGCATTTGTCGGTGCCATCGTCACCGCGACGCTGATTTACGTGCTCTCCTGGAAGGGCGGCATCTCGCCGTCGCGGCTGATTCTGGTCGGCATTGGCGTTGGCGCGACGCTCAACGCCGCCATTACGCTGATGATCGTCCGCTTCCCGATTGAGATCGTGCGTCCGGCAGTCGTCTGGCAGATGGGGTCGCTCTACGGGAGCACCTGGAGCGACGTTCGCATGCTCGCGATCGGCTTCGCGATTCTCACGCCGGTTGCGATTGTGCTGACGTGGCCGCTACGCACGATGCAGCTTGGCGACGATGTGACGCGCGGCCTCGGCATGCCGCTGGAGCGCACGCGCCTCGGTCTTATCGTCGTCGGTTGTGGCCTGTGCGCAATAGCGACGGCGCTGGCCGGCCCGATCGGCTTCGTCGCCCTGATGGTCCCCCACATGGCCCGCATGATTGCCGGCCCTCTGTCGGGCAGCGTCATGGCGTTCTCGGCTGTGCTTGGCGCCTGCTTCCTGCTGGTCGCCGACATCATTGCGCAGCACTTTCTCCCGGTTGCATTGCCGACCGGCGTCGTGACCGCCGCCGTCGGCGCGCCGTATTTCCTGCTGTTGCTGTATCGGTACAACACACGGATTTAGGTGGGTATGGACACGCTACGATCTGAAAATATTACGCTGTCGTATGGTGCCAATCCGGTCGTGATCAACCTCTCGACCGGCATTCGCAAGGGCGAGATCACGACGATTCTCGGGCCAAACGGATGCGGCAAATCGACGCTGCTGCGCGCGCTCGCCCGCCTGATGCGCCCGGACGGTGGATCGATTCTGCTCGATGGCCAGGAGATTCATCGCCTGCCGACCCGCGAAGTCGCCAAGCGCATGGGTCTGATGCAGCAGCAGCCGATCCCGCCGGACGGCATCACGGTCGAGAATCTCGTCCGCCGCGGTCGCTACCCGCACCAGGGATTCCTCCAGCCGCCGTCGCAGCAGGACACCGACGCGGTTGAGAACGCATTGCGACTGACCGGCATCGAGGATATCCGCGACCGATCGATCGATCAGCTCTCCGGCGGCCAGCGCCAGCGCGCCTGGATGGCAATGGCGATCGCACAGGAGACGCCGCTACTGCTGCTCGATGAGCCGACCACTTACCTCGACATCCGCCACCAGATGGAGATCCTGGAGCTCGTGCAGCGGCTGAACCGCGAGGCCGAGCGTACCATCGTCATGGTGCTGCACGACGTGAACGAGGCTGCCCGGATCAGCGATCGCATCATTGCGCTGCGTGACGGCCAGATCCTGTGCGACGGCGCGCCGGCGGACGTCCTCGACGCGCCAATGCTCTCCAGCCTCTACGGCATTGAGTGCGACGTGTTCACGCACCCGCTCACCGGCGCGCCATTCTGCCTGCCACAGAGCGCTGTCGTGGACGACTCCGCGCCACCTGCTCTGCAGCCTGAGGCGACCGGCTTCGACATCCGCTCGATCCGCACCGGCTACGGAAAGCGCATCGTTCTGGATGACATCTCACTGTCACTGCCTCCCGGCAAGATCACGGCGATCATCGGGCCCAACGCCTGCGGAAAGTCGACGCTGCTGCGCACCTGCAGCCGCCTGCTGAAAGCGAACAAGGGCGAGGTCCAGCTCGACGGCTGCGACATCTGCCGCGGGTCGCACCGCAAGTTCGCTCGCAAGTGCGCCCTGCTTACCCAGGGGCCAACGCCGCCGGCCGGGTTCCTCGTCGAGGACCTCGTCTCGGCCGGCCGCGCGCCGTATCAGTCGATCTTCCATCAGTGGCGACCGGACGATGAGCGCGCTGTCGAGGCTGCTCTGGAGCGCTGCGCCATCGGCGCACTGCGCGATCGCGACATCGATACGCTGTCCGGTGGCCAGCGTCAGCGCGCCTGGATGGCACTTGCGCTGGCGCAGGACACGCCAGTGATGCTGCTCGACGAGCCGACGACGTTCCTCGACATCGCCGCGCAGATCGAGCTGCTGGACCTTGCCTGGGCGCTGAATCGGCAGGAAGGCCGCACGATCGTCGTCATCCTCCACGATCTGAACATGGCTGCCCGCTATGCCGACCTTGTTGTCGCGCTGAAGGACGGACGCGTTGTCTCCAGCGGCACGCCGGACGAAGTCATGACGACCGAGACCGTCCGCGAGATCTTCGGCATCGAGTCAACGATCATCACCGACCCGCTAACTGCGCGACCGCTGGTCATGCCCTACTCGGTCACCGGCTCGGACACGCCGGCCGTCGAAGAACTGCTTGTCAGCTAATCAGAAGCCAGCACGCACACGGGAAGGCGAAGCCGTGCAGACCATCGGAAATGAACTCACTCGCTCGCCGATTGAGGAGACGCTTGCCAGAGCTGCGGCAACGGTGCCGTACTTCTCAGCGAGCTTTGGCGAGCCGACCCACGGCATGGTCCGCGCAGGCAACGTGATCAACGATCCGGCGATGGTCACGCAATACCTCGATTACGTCGAGTCGGCCTACAAAATGGGCGACGGCTATCGCCAAATCGCGGCCAGCTTCCTCGTGCTGGGCTACTTCTGGCCGCCAATGCTCGGCGCGGCCGCCTGCATGCTGCTCGAACGTCGCGTGCCCGACCTCAGCACGTCGAACGTCTGGCTGAACATCAACGGCTACGGCGTGCGCTTTTCGTCACCACGCTTCTACGCGCTGCCGGATGACCCCGACGCAGCGCACCCGGATGCAACGGTCGTGCCTGACATCGGTGCGCTGCGCGACTACATCGCAGCGACGTTCACAGACGGCCACGCCGAGCCTCTGTTCGCGACGTTGCGATCCGTCGCTCCCTACGGCCTGAACGGCATGCGCGCGAATTATGTCGATCGCATGGTGTCGGCGCTGATCTGGATGAGCGATGTCATCGGCGATCCAGCGGTTGCCGAAACTGAGGTTCCGGCGTTCGTCAGCCGGATGACCGACAAACGTCGCGCTGGAGTTATTCAGGTTGAGCACCGCGCCAAGCCGCGCATGCTGCAAATCCGCTCCGGCTGCTGCCTGAACTACCGGCTCCCCGGCCGCGAGAAGTGCGAGACATGCAGTCTACTCTCAATGGACGAGCGCATCGCACGCTTCTGCGCATCGCTCGATCAGCAAGAGGCAGCCTCCGTCGCCGACTGATACCCGGAGTCGATCGTCCGAGCCACAGAGTCGCACATTCTTTCGCTGTAGCCTCTGCCCTCTCCTGTCCTTTCCTGGCGGGAGTGACCGCCCAGTGGGGCGTTTCTTCACGTCCCAGTTCAACGGCCCATCGCACCAGACTCGGAACGACAGATACAAGCCCTTTCCCCTGTCTCGCCAGGCAGGCTACTGCGCCTGAGCGTCGCTCGACGATGCGCATCGACGACAGCGTCCATGTCGTTTCCAAAGCATCAACCCACGTAGCGAAGAAAACACAGGAACTTCTTGACATACTGTGTATAGCGGGCGTATTGTGAATCTGCCACCGGAAGTCAGCGACTGAGCTCGCTCGACCTTGCCGGGACGGTGCGCAGCGACTTCCCAGCGCCAGCACCGCCGACCGCTTCCTGCGGCCTAGCGGCAGCGCTACCGCGGGGACGTCTTGAATAGAAGGGCGGTATAGCGGGCACCGAGGGTAGCGGCGATTCGCGCGGATGCAGGGGGTATCCACCGAGGCGAGAGAACGCCGGCCGAATCCGGCCAGCAGTCCCCGATCTGGAAACAGCCGCCTTCGCCGAATCCAGGCAATAGAACGTCAACGTGGTTGGAATCAGCGCTATCGAAAGGACGCACCATCGTGAGACATGTTGCACTTCTTCTGGGCATTGGCCTTTTGACACTTCTGCTGGTGTCGCCGGCTGCTGCGGCGGATGGCGATCAGCTACAGGTGCCGTTTGCCGCGCAGAACGACTCCGGCATCACCGGAACGGCGACGTTCGTCGAGCAGTCCGGCAAGACAACGGTCACCGTCGATCTGATCGGCGCATCTACTGATGTCGAACATCCTTCTCACATTCATGTCGGTACCTGCGACAATCTCGACCCGGCACCCACCTATCCGCTCAACAACATCGTTGATGGCCACTCTGAGACCGTGATCGACGCGACGTTGGCGACGCTGCTCGCCTCGCCGTTCGCCGTCAACGTCCACAAGTCGGCTGAAGAGATCACGACCTACGTTGCCTGCGCCGACATCGTTGCCAGCACGAGCGGGCACGTAATGCCGAACACTGGCGGCGGCCAGGGAAGTGACACCCTCCCGTTGGCTGCCATCGCCGGTCTGGCGCTGATCGCGCTCGGCGGCGGTCTGTTCGTTGTTCGCCAGCGTATGGCCTGACAGCTGTTCAGTCACTAACGACAACGTGCCGCGCCCGACAACTGCCGAGCGCGGCACGCCGACCAGATGTGGAGACCTCGCTCATGCGACCATTGAGGCACCCAAAACCCATACGCGTCGGAAAGGTTCTGACAGTTGCGCTGTGCATGGTGACGGTGATGGCACTCGTCGCCGCCTGTGGCGGCAGCTCAGACGACGGAGCGAGTGATGCGCCAACAGCAGTTCCATCGTCGACAATAGCGACCTCGCCCACGACAGCCCCCACTGCACCGCAAACTGCTGCGACGGTCGAACCAACAATGGATCACGCGACCATGTCTGAATATCCATCTGAATACCCCGCCGCGCAATCCACATCTACGACCAGCGCGACGGCATCGACGGCGCCGGCAACCGCAACGACGTCGGATTCCAAGCAGGCTGAAGTACAGATCCTCGACTTTCGCTTCGAGCCGGCCGTTCTGGAGATCGATGCGGGCACAACGGTGACGTTCACAAACAAGGGCGTCGATCACACTGCGACCGCGAAAGACGATCCCTCCATCTTCGATTCCGGCATCCTGCATACCGGCGAGTCATTCACCGTCACCTTTGACACGCCCGGCATGATCGACTACTGGTGCCTGCTGCACCCAAACATGCTCGGGATGATCATGGTGCATTAATCAGGTCGATCGTGAGGTAGCGTTTGAATTCGCAGTCGAGAGTCGCAGTCATCATCAAGATCGTCGCACTCCTGCTCATCGCTGCAGGTGTCATCCTGCTGACCGCCGCCTCACGATCCTCCACACCGAACACCGCCGAGATCGCCCGTGAGCGCGCCCGATTCGAAGCAATCGGCGCGCTCCAGCCCCCGACGACTGCGGCTGGCGGTGACTCGCAGCCGACGCCGACGGCATCTACGCCCACTAGCAGCCGTTCACCGGACGAGACCAACCTCATCATCTCCGCGCACATCGGCCCGGAGCCCGGAGACCTGGCGACAACCGATCCGGTGTCGGACGGCACGGTATTCGAAGCACCCGCCGACATGCCACCAGCGCTGCACATTACGATTCCGGCGGTCGGTATCGACACGGATATCGTTGAGGTCGTGCCAAAGACTGAAACAATCGACGGCCAACTCGTCGAATCCTGGCAGGTGGCCGACTGGGCAGCCGGCCACCATGCCGGCAGCGCTGACCCGGGCGAGCGCGGCAACATCGTCCTTGCTGGACACGACGATGTCCGTGGCGAGGTATTTCGCGGACTGCACGACATCGAGATCGGCGCGGAGATTCTGCTGACGACGCCAGATGGAGTCCACCGCTACGTCGTCGAGGAGATTCATGTTCGCCTGGAGCGTGGCGCTCCACTCGCCGATCGACTGGCTACCGGCCAGTTCATCGCGCCGATGCCGGAAGAGCGCCTGACGCTGATCACCTGCTGGCCTTATGGCATCGACGACCACCGCATCATCGTTGTTGCGAAGCCGCCTGCCTAACCCTGCTCACCCCAACGCACCTCTTCACCCCGTCTCGTGCCCGTGCTAGATTGCCCACGCAAGCGGAATCGAAGTTCAGGGAGGAGAGACGCCACGATGGCAGTCGATACGAAGACAGACCTGGCTACCCTTCGCGAGCGCGTTCGCGAAGCGATTACCGGCGCGAAAGACCATGTCGTCGAGGTCGCCGAAACGATCCGGATCAATCCGGAGCTGGGCTACGAGGAGCGCATGGCCTCACAGCTCCTCGCCGACCACCTGAAGGAGGCGGGCTTTGAGGTCGAGAAGCCCTACAAGGGCATCGAGACCGCCTTCCGCGCCACGCGCAAAGGCAAGGGCGACGGCCCGACGATCGCCGTGCTGGCCGAATACGACGCGCTGGCCGGCATCGGTCACGGCTGCGGCCATAACCTGATCGGCGGCTCCGGCCTGGCCGCCGCGCTCGGTCTGGGAGCAGTGATCGACGAGGTTGATGGCACGGTCGTCATCATGGGCACACCAGCCGAAGAAGGAGGCGGCGGCAAGATCAAGCTCGCCGAGCAGGGCGCATTCGACGACGTTGATGCAGCCGTCATGATCCACCACGCCGGCGACCGCTCAGGCGCGGCGACCGAGTGGCCGCAGGGCACCTGCCTCGCCGTCCAGAGCCTCAAGATGGAGTTCTTCGGCAAGCCGGCCCACGCGGCAGCCGACCCATACAACGGCGTGAACGCGCTCAATGCGCTGATCAAGGTGTTCACCGGCATCGACGCGCTCCGCCAGCACATCCGTATGGAAGCGCGCATCCACGGCATCATCACCCACGGCGGCGACGCGGCCAACGTCGTCCCTCACCATTCGGCCGGCGAGTTCCTCGTCCGCGCCGACACGCGCGACTACGTCGATGAGCTCGTCGAGAAGGTCAAGAACATCGCCCAGGGCGCGGCGCTGATGACCGGCTGCGAGGTGCAGATCGTCGAGGGCCAGATGCACTACGACATGCGCCCGAGCTACGTCATCGGTCGCGTCTATCAGGACAACATGGCAGACGTCGGCATCGACCTGAGCAAGGGCCGCGAAGGGCGCGGAATGCACTCGACGGACTTCGGCAACGTCTCCTACCTGATCCCGTCGGTCACCGGCTCGTTCGCCATCTCGAAGACGCCGATCCCCGGCCACTCGCAGCAAGTCGTCGATGCGTCCGGCTCCGAGTTCGGCTACGAGCAGTACGTCAAAGTTTCGACGGCGATGGCGCTCACCGTGCTGGACCTGCTGACTAAGCCCGAGTTGCTGCAGGAAGCCAAGGACGCGCATGCCCGCTGGTCTGAGCTGTACGAGCGATAAGGGGACGGTGTGACGAACGAGCGAGCTGACGCGCTCCGCGAACGCGTGCGGACCGCAATCGAAAACGAACGTGAGCATCTGGTTGAGGTCGGCGAGACGATCCGGCTGAACCCGGAGCTCGGCTATCAGGAGTTCATCGCCTCCCAGACGCTGGCAGATCAGTTGCGTGAAGCCGGCTTCGAGGTCGAGAAACCCTACAAGGGCATCGAGACATCGTTCCGCGCCACGCGCAAGGGCAAAGGCGACGGTCCGACGGTCGCGATCCTGGCTGAGTACGACGCGCTGCGCGGGATCGGCCACGGCTGCGGCCACAACCTGATCGGCACGTCAGGGCTGGCAGTCGCCATCGGTCTTGGCGAAGTCATCGACGAACTCTCCGGGACGATCACCATCATCGGCACGCCGGCCGAAGAGGGCGGCGGCGGCAAGATCAGGCTGCTCGAAGCCGGCGCGTTCGACGACGTTGACGCAGCGCTGATGGTGCATCACATGAGCGACCAGACGGGCTCGGCGGTCAATTGGCCGGACGGCACCAGCCTGGCGACAACCGGCCTGACCTTCGAGTTCTTCGGCAAACCGGCTCACGCCGCTGGCGACCCGTACAACGGTGTCAACGCACTGAACGCTGTCATCCAGACGTTCGAGGGGATCGATGCCCTGCGCCAGCATGTGACGATGGATTCCCGCATCCACGGCATCGTCACGCATGGTGGCGATGCTGCGAACGTCGTGCCGAAGTACGCCGCCTGTACGTTCGGCATCCGGGCCTCGTTCAGCGAGACGGCCGCCGACCTGGCAGCGAAAGTACGCAAGATCGCCGAGGGCGCAGCGCTGATGACCGGCTGCGAGCTGAAGGTCACCGAGCGCGAGTCCGCCTACGCCGATCGTCGCCCGAGCTACGTCATCGGCCGACGCTACGAAGCCAACATGGTGGCGGCCGGGCTGGATATCAGTAAGCGCCCGAGTGGACGCATGATGGCATCGACCGATCTCGGCAATGTTTCGCACAAGATCCCGGCGGTGACTGGAAACTTTGCGATCGCGACGACGCCGATCCCGCACCACTCGCAGCAGGTGGTCGATGCGTCCGGTTCCGAGTTCGGCTACGACCAGCTGATCAAAGTCTCAACAGCGATGGCGTGGACGGCACTCGACATCCTGCTTGATCCCACAATCAGCGAGGAGGCGTGGGACGAGCAGAAGCACTGGATGGAACGCTACTCGAGCTGATTCTTCATGCTGAGGCCGACTGCTCGGCCCCAGCACACGTTTACCCGACACGTTGAAGCGACAGGAGGCCACATGCCTGAGCTATCGAGCCGCGCCGACCTGCTGAGCACCATTCAGAAGCTTGGCGACGACATCGAGCAGATCGCCAGTCAGGTCGACCCGGAGCAGGCAGCGCAGCCAAACGCCTTCGGCGACTGGTCGTTCAAGGACGTCATCGCCCACCTGAACAGTTGGCGGCTCCTCACGGCGGCGCGTCTTGAGGCGGGATTGAACGGCACCGAGCCGATAGTGCCCTGGCCGGCGCACCTCGATGAGGACCGCGATATCGACGGCCTCAATCGTTGGCTCTACGAATCAAATCGCGACAAATCGCTGGCCGAAATTATGGCCGATTCGCGCGCGACGATTGAACGCAGCGCCGCGGCGATCCGTGCGATGCCGGAGGATGCGCTGCTGCAGGTCGGGCACTTCACCTGGATGCCCAGCTATGCACTCGGCCCGGGCGTTGTGCAGGGCACCTGGGAGCATTTCCACATCGACCACGAACCGGAAATTCGCGCCTGGCTCGCCAGGCAGGAGGCGTCGTCCTCCTAGCCGCCATCCTCTACGCCCTGATGCTCCAGCGTCATCGCTGGGGCACTCAGCGGCTCACCCTCCACCCGCAAATCGGGCAGCCACTGGAGCCAGCGAGGCATGTACCAGTTCCATGAACCCAGCAGCGCCATCGTTGCCGGCACCAGGATCGTGCGCACGATCGTTGCGTCGAGGAAGATCGCGACAGCCAGCCCGAAGCCCAGCTGCTGAAGCTCGACCAGCTCGCCCATCGAGAAGGCGAAGAAGACCACGACCATGATGAGCGCTGCGCCGGTGATGATCTTGCCGGTCGATTCCAGCCCGACCGCGACAGACTCGCGATTCTTGCCTGTCTGATCGTAATGCTCGCGGATGCGGCTCAGCAGGAAGACGTGATAGTCCATCGACAGGCCGAAGAGGATGCAGAACAGGAAGATCGGCAACCAGTTGGTAATGATGTCGGTCTGCCTGAATCCGACCAGCCCGGCACCATAGCCCTTCTGGAACACGAGCACGAGAATGCCGTAGGTCGCGCCGACCGACAGCAGGTTCATCAGGATGGCCTTCAGCGGCACGACGACCGAGCGGAACGCCAGCGTCAGCAGAATGAAGCTCAGGCCGAGGACGAAAGCGAACACGAACGGCGTCCGGTTCGCAACGACCTCATTGAAGTCGTAGTTGAACGCTGGCGTACCACCGACGAACACGCCATCGGCGAGGTCGCCGAAGGCGGCCGGCACCAGATCACCACGCAGATGGCGGACTGCGTCCGTCGCTTCAACTGCCGACGCATCCACGGTGAGCGGCGTCGTCAGGAGCGTCAGATCACCGGCATCGTTTGTCTCCGCTTGCACCGGCCCAAAGGTGGGATCTTCGGCCATGCTGGCGGTCAGCTGTGCGATACCCGCTTGCACGGTCGGATCGTCAGCCGGCGCATCAATGACGATCTCGATCGGCGCAATAACGCCAGCGAAGAAGTCGCGCGACAGGATGTGGTAAGCGCGCAGGATCTCGCCTTCGGGATAGTTCTCGACGCCGACAAGACCAGTGCGGAAATCCCGAATCGGGAGCGCCAGGGCAAGCAGTAGCCCGCCGGCCAGGACAATGCTGATAACGGGCCGGGCCATAACGATATGGCTAATCTTCGCCCAGGTTCCGTGATGGAGCGCCGGATTCTCCGCCTCCGGGCGTGAGAACGCGCGGCGACGCGGCCAGTTGATTCGATCACCCAGAAGACCGAGCAACGCCGGAACGAGCGTCGCTGAGGCCGCCACCGAGACCGCCACCACAATGACCGCCCCGACGCCGACGCTGCGGAAAATCGTGAGCGGCATCAGGAACATGCCCAGCAGCGCGATGATGACGGTCGTTCCAGAGAAGACAACCGCCTTCGTAGCTGAGCCTCCGGCGCGCTCGATCGCGTCGTGGCGCTCGAATCCGCGGGCGCGCTCCTCGCGATAGCGCTCGATGATGAAGAGCGAGTAATCGATCCCGACCGCGAGACCGATCATCGTGATGACGTTGAGGATCAGCGACGTCAGGTCCATCGTCAGGCCGACAAAGGCGGTGATACCGATCGCAACTGCGATAGCCGCCAGCGCGATCACCAGCGGCACAAGCGCCGCGATCAGCGCACCGAAGACGAGGATCAGCACGAGCAACGCGACCGGCAGGCCAAAGATCTCGGCCTGCTCCAGGTCCTCCTGCGCGCGCCGGTTGTAGTCGTGCGAAATGCTTAGCTCACCAACGGTGAGAACTTCAACGCCATCACGCGACTGACCGAGGACAGTGTTGGTGAAACGCTCACCAAACTCTTCAACAGACTTGAGATCGCCGGTCAGCGTGACCGGAATGATCGTCGAGTGGCGATCGGCCGATACCAGTAACGCAGCCTCGGGAGCGCCGGCTGCGCCGGCCTGAATGAAGTTGACAGCCGACGCGACGACGTCGGTCATCGCCATCAGATCGGTTGTCGTCTGCTCGACAACCTGCTGGAACACCGGATCATCGACGGTGAGCGACGACGACGTAACAACGACCGTTTCGCCGACCGGCTCGACGCCGTGCATCCGATCTTCGATCAGACGCAGCGCCTGCACTGATTCCGGGTTGTTCGTAAATTCGGCCTGGCCGGTGAGGTTGCTGGGCAGCACCGCTTGCGAAACGACACCTGCTGCCATCGCAACGAGCCAGAGGATGATGACCAGCCACGGCCGTCGGGAGCTCGCACGCGCCAACCGCGCAATCGACATGGACACATCCCTGACTGCTTCGCGACCGGCAGTTCCGTCGTCCGGCGCGCAACCAGTACGGAAGTATCCCACACGGAATCCCGGTCACACCGGCAAACCGCACCCCGTGGCTTCCCTCAGGAAACACGGTCTCAGGGCTGCTCCGGTCAGCGCGAACGCGCGTCTTAATCGGCGAGCGTCATGTTGCCGCCAGTGCCCGGCTGGTAAGCACAGGCAGTGTCGCTCTCAAGGTAATCACCGGTGTGAGCGAACGCACGCGAGCGCGAGCCACCGCAGATCGCGCGGAACTCGCAGACGCCGCACTTGCCCTTCAGCAACGTCGGGTCACGAAGCTCCTGGAAGACCGGATGGTTGCGATAGACATCGACGACCGAGTCTGAGCGGACGTTGCCGGCGACGACCGGCAGGAAGCCACTCGGGCAAATCTCCCCAATGTGCGAGATGAAGCAGAAGCCGTTTCCCGCGTTCACCGCCCGCGTCGCGCGACCGATGCCATCGGACGACTGGAAGCCGAGTCCGGCAACCGGCGCGCGCTGGTGTTGCATCAGCACCCGACGATAGTGATAGCCCTCGGTCAGCTTCAGGTTCCAGGACGCGGTCAGGCTACGCTCGGCGAGCCATTCGAAGACGCGCTCGTACTCATCGCCCGTCAGCTCATCCAGGTCAACACCACGACCGGTCGGCACCAGGCAGAAGACGGCCCAGACGACCGCGCCAAGCGATTCGGCGAGGTCGGCCATCTGTTCCAAATATGGCAGCGTGCGCCGGCAGAGTGTCGTGTGGATCTGGACAGGGATACCCAGCCGGTGCGCGGCAGCGATGATGTCCATCGACCAACCGAACGAGCCATCGACCCGCCGGAAGGCGTCATGTGTCTCCGCCGTCGGTCCATCCAGGCTGACCGCGATGCGCGACAGTCCAGCTGCCTGTGCCTCGGCAAGCTTGCGCTCGCTCGTCAGCGCCGTGCCGGCCGGCGTCAGCGTGCAGCGTACGCCGCAGTTCGTCGCATGGCGGATCAGGTCGTTCAGGTCGGGGCGACGCATCGGGTCGCCACCGGTCAGGATCAGGACGGGTGGCACGTCGAACCGAGCAATGTCATCGATGACGCGCAACGCCTCTTCAGTGCGCAACTCACGCGGATCGCGCCGCAATTGCGCCTCGGCGCGACAGTGGACGCAAGCGAGATTGCAGGCTCGGGTCAGCTCCCACGCCAGTACAAACGGCTGTCGGTTGAAATTGCTCTCGGCCAGCACCGGCCGTTGCGGCAGCACGGCAGCACCACTCATCGCGCAGTCCTTCCCGGGCATCACGCATCCCAGCGCAGCTGTCGTACGCTGCGCTCGTGATTGGGATCATGGCTGCCCTGGCCACCTTCGCGCTGTGAGATTGATCACAATTACCCAGAATTGCTCGGTTTGTCAGCCACGAGGAACGCTCCGTTGCGGCCCAGGAAGCTCCCCTGACGAACTGGGCATTCACGGTATCCATCGTCAGCCAGATGTGAAACCGATCCGTCCGTTGCCTGCCGCTCCAGGTACTCGTCGCATGGCGACGTTGATGCGCAGCGCATCAGCGGCGGCCTCGCTACGTTGCGTGATTTGTATGAAAGCCATCAGGTTGAGCGTCTCAATTGACGCCCGTCTCCGGCGCAGCCTATGATCGTCCCGAGCAGAATCGGAATGAAGCCGAATGATGGGACGAGGAATCGCTGATGGGGTCTGCTGGATTGATCGACCGCGTGCTGTGGGCGATCGCACGGGCCCCGCGAGAGTTACTCCTCTACGCAATCGTCTCGCTCGGGACCTTCGCCTATCAGGCTCTCGTGCCCGGTGAGCCGCATTATGGCGATGCGGGAATGCCCTGGGGCTGGGTGATCATCAGCCTCATCCTCGTGATACTGCTATACCGACGCGTCCGACTCGCCTGGTTCCTTTCTTTGATGCTGAATCTGCTGACGACCATCGTGCTGATTCTGTTCAGCACCTGGCCATGGACTGTCAAGTACGGCGGCCTCGTCGTGCTTTCGGCTCTCGGCGTTGTGCTGTTGGCCAGCTCGGCCGTACGCCGGTACATGGATGGCAAGCCAGTCTGACGCCGAACGTGGCGTGCTACACTTTCTTCAGACGGATGCCAGGGGTGCGCGAGATCGCGCTGAGAGTGCGGGGCGAAGCCCGCTGACCCTCCGAACCTGATCTGGGTCATACCAGCGAAGGGACGGCATCGACAACCAGCCTCACCAAGGCGCCGTCGACCCATACGGGTCGCGGCGTTTGTGTTTCGGGACAGGTGCAGGCGGGGGTCTCCACGGAGGGCGCACCGACCTGGCATATACGAGACCGGCAGTAGCCGGCTTTCGCCCGCCGAGGGAGGCGTCCATGTCCAATCTCCTGCCGGCCATCAGCCGGCGCATTCCTGCCGCAGTGACAATCGCTGGCTCCGACTCCGGCGCTGGAGCTGGTATTCAGGCCGATCTCAAGACGTTCGCCGCACACGGTGTCTACGGCACATCGGTAATTACTGCTGTGACCGCACAAAACACTCGTGGCGTTCAGTCGTTCGCGGCGCTCGACCCCGGACTGGTTGCGGCCCAGATTGAAGCCGTCATTGACGACATCAAGCCTGCCGCCGCCAAGACCGGCATGCTGGCGAATGCCGGCATTGTCCGTGTCATCGTCGAGGCGCTGGAACATTATCCGGACCTTCCGGTTGTGATCGATCCGGTCGCAAACGCCAAGAGCGGAGACGCGCTGATCGACGCCGAGGCGCTCGCCGCCCTGCGCAGCGACCTGCTGCCACGCGCCCGCCTGATCACGCCGAACCTGCCCGAGGCGGCGGCGCTAACCGGCCTCCGCGCCGAGACGACCGATGACATGCCGCGGGTCGGCGAGGCGCTGCTGGCGCTCGGTGTCGGGGCGGTCGTCGTCAAGGGCGGCCACCTGATCGATCGCGCCGACGACCTGTTCATGGACGGCAGCCGCAGCGAGTGGCTCAGCGCCGCGCGTGTCATCACACGCTGCACACACGGGACCGGCTGCACGTTCAGCGCCGCGATCACGGCCAACCTGGCGCTCGGCCACGAGCTCTTTGAGGCAGTGGTCGCGGCCAAGCGCTATCTCACTGAGGCGTTGATCGCCGGCTACGAAGTCGGCGATGGGCATTCGCCGGTCGATCACTTTTACGCCGGAACACGCTTCCCTACAAATGAAAGGGTCATCGCATGACGACAACATCATCGACACTGGCCACCGCGGTTGACTCGCCACTCATCATCGGCGGCAAGGAGTTCACCTCGCGCCTGATGGTCGGGACTGGCAAGTACCGGACGAACGAAGAGATGCTCGCCGCGTTTGAGGCGTCCGGCACGCAAATCATCACCGTCGCGCTACGGCGCATCGACTTCGACGATCCGAAGAGCCGCAGCGTCCTCGAGGATGTTGACTGGACGCGCTTCCAGATCCTGCCGAACACGGCCGGCTGCGCAACCGCCGAGGAGGCGATTCGCGTCGCCCGTCTCGCCCGCGCGATGGGTCTGTCCGACTGGATCAAGCTGGAGGTGATCCCCGATCCTGTCTACCTCTTTCCCGATCCTATCGGCACGCTGAGCGCCGCAGAGACGCTGGTGAAAGAGGGCTTCACCGTTCTGCCGTACATCAACGACGACCCGATCCTGGCGCGTCGACTGGAGGAGGTCGGCTGCGCGACGGTCATGCCGCTGGCTGCGCCGATCGGCTCCGGGCAGGGACTGGTTCACTTTGACCGCATCCGGATGATCGTCGAGCAGGCCAACGTGCCGGTCGTCGTCGATGCGGGTATCGGCGTACCTAGCGATGCATCGAAGGCGATGGAGCTCGGCGCTGATGCCTGCCTGGTGAACTCGGCGATCGCGCTGGCCGGTAATCCAGCCGCGATGGCCCGCGCAATGGCGCTCGGCGTCGAAGCCGGCCGGGCTGCCTATCTGGCGGGCCGGATGGCTCAGCGCTCAGCGGCGTCGCCCAGCAGCCCGACCGCCGGAGTCGTCAGATGACGAGCGAGCAGTTGGCAGCGCTGCGCCGCTATCTGGTGACCGATATTCGGGCCGGAAGCGTCGAGCGGCTCGTGGAGATTTGCCGGGCAGCGATCGACGGCGGCATGACGACCGTGCAGCTGCGCGCCAAGGGCTGGACCGACAGGCAGCTTCTTGAGGCCGCCAACGCGCTCGCACCGATTTGCCGGTCATCCGGCGCGCTGCTGATCGTGAACGACCGGGTTGACATTGCACTTGCTGCCGGTGCAGATGGCGTCCATCTCGGCGTCGATGATCTACCGGTCGCTGCCGCCCGGCGCCTGCTCGGCCCCGCCGCGCTGATCGGCTATTCGCCGGAAACGCTGGAGGATCGTATCCATGCCGAGCAGGATGGCGCAGACTACCTGGGGGTCGGGCCGGTCTACGGCACGACGACCAAGGGCGATGCCGGTGCTGCGATCGGGCTCGACGGCATTCGGGCGGCTGTCACGGCGTCACCGCTGCCGATCGTTGGCATCGGTGGGATCGGCATCGACACGGCTCGACCGGTTGTCGAAGCCGGGGCAGTTGGCGTCGCGCTCGTCGGCGCGGTCTTCCTGAGCGATGACCCGCGCAGTGCAGCCGCGCACCTGGCGAGCGCACTCGGATGACCGACCTGTCGCTACCGCGTCTTCATCTCGTCGGCCCGCTCGACGCCGTAAACGACGCGGCGCTCATCAAGATCGCGACAGCGGCTGCGCTCGGTGGTATCGATGCCGTGCACGTCCGCCTGCCGGGCCGCCCGGCCGCTGACGTCTTCGACATTGCCCGTCAACTGAAGGCGGCGCTGCCGGTCACGGCCGCGTTGATCGTCAACGACCGGATCGACGTAGCAATGGCGGTGAGTGCAACCGGCGTTCAGCTCGGCGAGCGCTCGCTGCCGGTTGACGCGGCGCGCGCAGTCAGCGGGAGCCGACTTCTGCTGGGGCGCTCGATTCACGACGTTGATGGCGCTCGCAATGCCGCAGAGCTGGGCACCGACTACCTGCTGGCTGGCAACGTCTTCGCGACCGCAAGCCATCCGGGCGCAGAGGGACGCGGACTCGACTGGCTCGCCAAGATCGTGGAGACGGTGTCGATACCGGTGATCGCGATCGGAGGCATCACCAGCAAGCGCATTGCTGAGGTCATCGCGACCGGCGCATACGGCGTCGCCGTCGGCCGCGAGATCCTGCTCGCGCCCAATCCACAACAGGCAGCCGAAGATCTACGCATACAGCTCAAATAAGGAGAGAAGCATGCAGTCCACAAACGAACAGACCATTGCGCTGACACTGAACGGGCGTCCGACGGAAGTGGTGCCCGGGACGTCGCTCGGTACACTGCTGGACGACAACGGCATCATCCGCCGCATGATCGCCATCGAGTACAACGGCGAGATCCTGCCGCGCCACCGCTACGACGAAACCATCCTCGCCGACGGCGACGAACTGGAGGTCGTCCAGATGGTTGGCGGTGGATGATGGCGAGACGGGCCACGCGGTGGCGTGGCCCGTCAGGTCGCGAAGCTACTCCTCGCGATACCAGTTCTTGAGATCCCAGGTTGAGCTCGCCCACGGCGTGCCTTCAAACCCGCGCAGATTCGCTCGTGCCGCCGTCACGGCGTTGCGATGGACGAGCGTGATCTCCGCGTAATCGTTGACGACGAGGTCGTTGAGCTGAACGATCAGATCGATCTGCTTGTTGATATCCAGCTCAACGCGCGCCAGATCGTGCAGGCGGTCAAACTCGGGGTTCTGGTAGCGCGTCGTGTTCTGGCCCGACCACGCATTTGACTTCTGGGCGATGTTATCCGATCGATACTGATCGAGCCAGGTGACCAGATACGGACCGGTCGGGTTATCGGTGTACATCTGGATATCAGCGTAAAAGTGGCCGTAGGTATCCGGGTTACCGGCGTCCGACGAGAAGAACACGGATGCGTCGATACTCTTGAGCTCAACTGTGAAGCCGAGCTTTTCGAGATCCTGCTTGATGATCTCCTGCGTCTTTTGGCGCACCGAGTTGATCGTCGTCTGAAAGACGAGCGACCCGCCGGCAAAGCCGACGCCCTCCAGCAGAGCAGCCGCCTTATCGAGGTTGTATTCCCACGACGTGTTCGGCGAGACGAAATTCTCGGGCGCGTTGACGATGTTGGCTGAGACCTGGCCGCCCGGACCGTAGAGCTGTTCGACAATCGTGTCGCGCTGTGCAGCCAGCGCGATGGCGTTTCGTATCTCCTTGTGCTGGAACAGAGGATGCTTCGTCGATGGCTCTGAACGAGCGCCATCGATCTCGGTGTTGGGATCAGCATGATTGAGGCACATGCGCTCTGAGCCGGAGCCGGGATTGCGGACGACAATGCCAACGCCGCTGGAGGCCATCTGTTCGAGAATTGACGGCTCCAGTTGCAGGTTTGCGGCCCAATCACCCTCGCCGCTCGTCAGCACCGCCCGCGCAGTCCCGGCAGCGTCGCCACCACCCTTCAATTCGATTGAATCGAAGTAGGGTTTTCCTGCATCCCAGTAGCCATCATAGCGATCGTAGAGGACCACATCACCGGGCCGGAACTCGCGCACCTTGAATGGCCCGGTGCCAATTGGCATGAGGTTCGCCGGAGCGTTGCGCGCGTTCTCCCCGATGTAATCGCCAAAGACATGCTGCGGAATGATCATGCCGTTCCCGCCAGTGAAGATATCGAGCCAGCCCGGGTTCGGTTCTGCGAAAAGCACCTTGACCGTATATGGATCGATGATCTCGATGTCGGCGACCGTCGCGTAGGTGGACGCGCTCGTTGCAGCAGTCGCTTCATCGACGGCATATTGCCAGGTGAACTTGACATCCTCCGCATCAAACGGTTCGCCGTCGTGCCAGGTCACGCCTTCCCGGAGCTTCCAGGTCACGCTCATGCCGTCGGCTGCGACGCTGCCATTATCGAGCGACGGGACTTCAGCGGCCAGCAACGGCACACCATCGCCACTACGACTGAAGTCGGCCAGCGGCTCATAACAGACGCGTGACGCATCGGTGTCCTTGCCGCCGAGCGAGAAATGCGGGTTGATGACCGTCGGCGCCTGCCACCAGAGCAGGCGCAATTCACCGCCACCACCGGCCTGCTCCGGCGCGGCCGTCGGTGATTCTGCAGCCGCTTCAGCGACGGTGGGCGTGGGTGCGCTCGCGCTTTCACCTGTCGGTTCTGCTGGCTCCGCTGTTGCCGATGGCTCCGTCGAGGCGGTCGTCGACTGCTCGCCGAACGGTTCGGTCGATGCTTCGTTCTCATCACCACCACAGGCGGCAAGCATCCCGGCCAGCAGTGGCGCGCTGAGCCCCAGGGCAGCGCCACGACGCAGTATCTGCCGGCGGTTGAGCTGAGCCTGCGTGACTACGGACCAGGAATCGACTGATCGGTCACTGTTGTTTGGCATGGCAGTCCTCCGGGAGTAATGCCTGTAGTTCAACTAATATACTAGTAGTAATGCAAGATAACATCAGTTATGATTGGCGTCAAGCGCCACACCGTTGTGGCGCTGTTCCACGCAACGTAATCGTTCGAGGAGGCGCGGATGCCGATACCGCTCGAAATTCCGATCGAGCCGACGGATCAGCCGGCGCGCGAGACTGTTCTGACATGGGTGCGACACTGGATTATCAACGGCACGTTGCAGCCCGGCGAGATCATTCGCGACAGCGAGATTGCCGAGCGCTTCGGCGTTTCGCGCACACCGGTGCGCGAGGCCCTGCTGCAGCTTCGCTTCGAGGGGCTGGTCGTCATGAAGCCCAAGGGCTGGACGCAAGTCAAGCCACTTGAGCTCGGCCAGATCGAAAACCACCTGCGGGTCGTCGATGAGCTGGAAGGGCTCGCGGCCCGACTTGCCGCCGAAACACCCGACCCTGATCTGTCTCGAGCAGAGGCGGCAAACGCCGAGCTCGAAGCGTTGCTCGATCGAACGGAGGGGTCAGCAGATTCGCAGATCGACTGGCAGCTGATCGAGATCAATGACCGCTTCCACGATGCCATCATCGATATCTCCGGCAACATGGTGCTGGCGGACGCATTGAAGCCCATCAAAGCGCGCATGCGACGTTACGAGCAACTCTATTTCGATCGCGCAACGCCGATAGACCGCACATCGGTTGCCCAGCACACCATGCTGCTCGATGCTATCCGAGCCGGTGATGGCGACGCCGCCGCGACCATCGCGCGGCTGAACCTCACTAACTCGCCGGTGCGGACGCGCTCGATCGCTCGGCGACCGACTCCGGACATCGCCGAAGGGGCTGGCTCATGAGCGACATGCTGCTCCATAACCTGGTGCTACCTGATGGCAGTCGCCCTTCGATCCGCATCTCCGAAGGTCGAATCGAGGCTATTGATCCGGACAATCCCGACTCGCCCGAGGCCAGCGAGGTTCTGGACCTCGGCGGTGGCCTGCTGCTTCCGGGGCTGGTCGACGGCCACGTTCATCTCGACAAGACATATCTCGGCGACACCTGGCATGACCACAAAGCTGCCTCGTCGCTCGTCGAACACGTCGCAAACGAGCGACGGCTGCGACGAGAGATCGCATCGGTCGAGCAGCGCGCGATAGCGCTGATTGAGCAGGCCCTCAGCAAGGGCACGACGATCATGCGCACCCACGCCGATATCGATCCCGATGCCGGGCTGTCGAACCTGACTGGCATCCTGAAAGCACGCGAGCGTTTCAAGGATCGACTGACGATCCAGGTCGTCGCGTTTCCCCAGAGCGGCATCCTGACGGCGCCGGGAACCGCTGGGTTGCTGGACGAGGCACTGCGTTCCGGCGCTGACCTCATCGGCGGGCTGGACCCGGCCGGGTTCGATAGCGATGCTGCAGGCCACCTGGACGTCGTCTTCGGGCTTGCTGAGCGCCACGGCGTCGGCGTTGACATTCACCTGCACGACAGCGGGCCGACCGGGCTGGCTGAACTGTCCGAAATCGCGGCTAGGACTGTGGCCCTGGGGATGCAGGGCCGCGTTACCGTTGGGCATGCCTACACGCTCGGCACCGAGCCTCCCGAGGCAGTGTCACCGGTCGCCGAAGCACTCGCCAAAGCCAACGTTTCAATCATGACGACTGCGCCGGGCAGCCACGCGTTCCCGCCGGTCATGCCGCTGCGTGAGCTCGGCGTGAACGTCTTCATCGCCAACGACAACATCCGCGACTGCTGGGCCCCGTATGGCGACGCCGACATGCTTGAGCGCATGATGCTGGTCGCCTATCGTTCCGGCTTCGTCACCGACGCGCATCTCGCGCTGGCATTCGACCTCGGGACGGCCGCAGCGGCACGTGCGCTCGAGGTCGATGGCTACGGACTCGCTGTCGGCGACTGGGCCGACTTCGTTGTCGTCGATGCCGAGCACATTCCGGCGGCGGTTGTGTCTCGACCGCCGCGTCGAATGGTTTTCCGCCACGGGAGCATCGTGGCTCACAATGGCGACCTTATCCGGGACTAATGGTTACAACGCAACGCACATGAGGGAGAGGCACATGACACGCGACATGCTGGTGAGAAACGTACGACCACGTAATGCAGAAGCCATCGACATCCTGGTTCAGGACGGCAAGATTTCCCTGACGGGAACCGGGCTGGCTGCACCCGACGGAGTTGAAGCGATCGACGGCGGTGGCCGTCTCCTCTTTCCGGGGCTGATCGACGCGCACACGCACATGGACAAGACGCTGCTCGGGCTGGGCTGGTATCGCAACGAAGTCGGCCCGACGCTGATGGACAAGATCGAGAACGAGCGCGCGTTGCGCCGCGAGCGCGGCATCGACTCGCATCAGCAGTCCAGCCGCCACGCACGCCGAGCCATCGCCGATGGGACGACCCACATCCGCACGTTCGTCGACATCGACACCGAGATTAACCTCAAGGGCTTCGAAGGCACGATGCACATGCGCGAGGATTTCAAAGACGCACTCGATGTCCAGATCGTCGCCTTCCCGCAGAGTGGCATGCTCGTTCGACCCGGCACCGTTGAGCTGCTTGAGGAGGCATTGCGGCAGGGAGCGGACGTTATCGGCGGGCTCGACCCTTCGTCGGTCGATCGCGATCCGGCCAAGCATCTCGATGTGATCTTCGATCTTGCCGAGCGATACGACCGCGACATCGACATCCACCTGCACGAGCCGGGCGACCTCGGCGCGTTCTCAATCGAGCTCATTGCCGAACGGACAAAGGCGCTGGGCTGGCAAGGCCGCGTTGTCATCAGCCACGCAATCGCACTCGGCCAGGTTGACGACGCCTATCTCGATCGACTGATCGCGCTGCTGCTGGAGAACGACATCACGATCATGAGCCACGGACCGAGCGGCCTGCGTCCGGTGCCATCCGTTATGCGGCTCCGCAATGCTGGCGTCCGCATGTGCACCGGCAACGACGGCATCCGCGACGCCTGGGGGCCGCTCAACATGCCGGATATGCTGTTGCGCTCATTCATCCTCGCCTATCGCAACAATCTGCGACGCGACGACGAGATCGAGGAAGTGCTGGACATCGCGACCTACGGCGGCGCGCGGGTGCTGGGCGACACCGAGTACGGTCTCGAGCCGGGCTGCTGGGCGGATTTCGTCCTCGTTGACGGTGAGACGCACGTCGAGGCGGTCATCGAACGTCCGAAGCGGCACCTGGTCGTCAAGCATGGCCGCGTTGTCGCCCGCGACGGCGAGTGCCTCGTCTAGCATCTGAAGCTGAAAGAGCAAGGAGACACGCTTGAGCAGAACGTTGGTGCGAGGACGTTATGTCGTCGCGAGCGACGGGGCGAGCCACCATATCCTCGAAGATGGCGAAGTGGTCTACGAAGGCAACACCATCATCTTCACCGGTCATCACTACAGCGAGCCGGTCGATGAGGTGATCGATGCCGGTTATGCCATTGTCGGCCCCGGCTTCATTGACCTTGACGCATTGTTCGATCTCGACTCGACCGTCCTCGGCTTCGACAACCATCCTGGCTGGGCGAAGGGACGCGTCTGGGCCAGCACCTACGTCGAGCGCGGCCCGCGCGACGTCTACACGGCTGACGAGGAGCAGTTCCAGCACGAGTACGCGATGGTTCAACTGCTGCGCAACGGCATCACGACAGCGCTGCCAATCCGCTCGATTCTGTATCGCGAGTGGGCCGAGACGTACGAAGAGAACGCCCGCGCTGCAGAAGCGGCCGCGCGCCTCGGGATCCGCATGTATCTCGGTCCGTCGTATCGCACCGGTCTGCCGATGGTGTATCCCGATGGCGCCTACGGCATGCACTGGGATGTCGAGCGGGGCATGCGCGGGCTGGATGAGGCGATCCATTTCGTCCGCGACTACGATGGCGCACACGACGGCCTGATCCGCGGCTTCCTGCAGCCCGACCGGATAGAGGGCTGCACGGAAGAGCTGCTCGTCCGCACCGCCCAAGCGTCCGAGGATCTCAATTGTCCGGTGCGGCTGCATTGCTGTCAGGGCGAGCTGGAACTGAAGCTCGTTGACGAGCGCTGGGGCAAGTCGTCGCTAGAGCTGCTCCACGACCTGGGGTTCCTGAGCGAACGCGCATTGTTGCCGCATGGATCGTTGATTGGCGGTCTGCGCCCCACACCAGAACAGAAGGACAAAGAGTTGCGCTGGCTCGCCGACGCCGGGGCGACCATCGTCCATTGCCCGCTGGTGAGCGCACGCGGTGGTGGCGCGATGGACTCATTCCCCCGTTATCGCGAGATGGGCGTCAACATCGGGCTGGGCACCGACACCTATCCGCCGGACATGATCCTCAACCTGCTGACCGGCGTCATTGCGACACGCATCCGCACCGGCGGCCCGAATGTCAGCGCGGCGGACTACTACACCGCCGCGACGATCGACGGTGCTAATGCCATCGGTCGGCCCGACCTGGGCAGGCTGATGCCGGGCGCGCTGGCCGACATCACTATCTTTGACCTGTCGGCGTTCCATATGGGGCAGCGCGTTGATCCGATTCAGACGATGGTCCTGAACGGCTCCGGCCGCGACATCTTGACCGTCATCGTCAATGGCCGCACCGTCATGCGCGACCGCGTCATCGACGGCTATGACCTGGACGCGATGCATCAGCGTGCGCAACAGCAATATGACAAGCTGATTGCATCCTACCCCGAGCGCTCGCATCTCCATCCACCAGTTGAGGAGATCTTCACGCCGTCCTTCCCGATCGTCCAAGCCAGCGAGGGGCGTGACCGATAAGCGAAATCGGTCTATCATCCGCCCAATGATGGGAGGGAAAGGACACTATGACTACCACTGAGAATAGCCGACCCCTGAAGCCGGAAGATATTCTGCGCATTCGGACGATCGACGATGCCCAGATCAGCCCGGACGGCCGGCTGGTTGCCTACGTCGTGAAGCGATCGCTGCTGAGCGACACGCAGAACCGCTACGCATCGGACATCTGGATCGTCGAGGCCGGCGGTGGCACGCCGCGCCACGTCACGGCAGGTGACAGCCGCGACACGTCGCCACGCTGGTTGCCAGACAGCCAGCGGATCGTCTTTGTCTCGGATCGCTCCGGCTCGCCGCAACTCTATCTCCACGATCTGCGTGGCGGAGAAGCTCGTCAGATCACACGTTTCAGCCGTGGCGTCTCCGGGCCGGTCGTCTCGCCGCTCGGTCGCCGTGTCGCGCTACTTAGCAGCGAGGGCTTCGGCATGTCCGAGGCCGACCTGAACGCACCAGGTGGCACGATCCGACACCTCAAGCGCTTGCGCTACCGATTCGACGAAGCGGGCTATATCGACGATCGATTCAGCCAGGTCCATGTTGTCGATCTTGAATCCGGCGATGCCATCCGCGTCACCGGTGCCGATGCAAGCGCCACCTCACCGGCATGGTCGCCAGATGGCAGCCGGATCGCGTTCACCAGCAATCGCCTGAGCGAGGTCGGCTTTGATTCGCAGCTCTATGTTGTCGATGCCAACCATGCCCTGGATTCCGGTGAACACGACAACGCCGTCGCAATAAACGGCGAATTGCTCGCAGCAAGCGCTCCTGCCTGGTCGGCGGATGGTACGTCGATCGCGTTCATCGGTCGGCGGGCCGAAACACGTGCCGGCGGAAACGCCAGGGTCTTTCTGGCGAACGCCGACGGCTCCGGCACTCCGCGCAGCCTGACCGACGGCCTGGATCGCAGCCCATCGACTGGCTCGTTTAGCGATACCTGGTCGTCCCGCGACCACACGCCGCTCATCTGGACGCCGGATGGCACGGGCGTCCTGTTCACGGCCAGCGACAAGGGTCGCGTCAATGTCTTCCTCGCCGCGGCCGACGGATCGGGCGCGACGAAAGTCGTCAATGGTGACCGCTCGATTGGCTATGTCTCGCAGTCCGCTGATGGCCGTCTGGCGTTTGCCGCCGCGACGTTCACCAATCCATGCGACATCTACACTTGCGCGGCGGACGGCAGCGAAGAGCAGCGCCTGACCGAACTGAACGGCGGCTTCCTCAGCGAGGTCGCCATCCAGCAGCCGGAGCATCACCCGTTCAAGTCATTCGACGATCGCTTCGAGGTCGATGCCTGGTTGATCAGACCGGCCAACTACGATCCGTCGAAGACGTACCCACTCGTCCAGATCATCCACGGTGGCCCGCACTCGATCTTCGGGCACACCTTCTTCTTCGACATGCAGCAGTGGGCGGGCGCAGGCTGGAACGTGCTGTTCGTCAACCCGCGCGCCAGCCAGGGCTACGGCGAAGACTTTGCCACCGCCTGTATTGGCGACTGGGGCGGGGCCGACTGGAAGGAACAGGAGGCGGCGCTCGATCAGGCGATCGAACGTGGCGGCGTCGATCCTGAGCGGCTCGCCGTCACAGGACTCTCCTACGGCGGCTTCATGACCAACTGGATCGTCGGCCAGACCAACCGCTACAAGGTCGCCGTCAGCGAGAACAGCATCTGCAACCTCGTCTCCTTCTTCACCGTCTCCGATATTGGCTGGTACTGGCTGGAGCCGGAAATGGAGAAGACAGTCTGGGACAACCTCGACTGGTACATGGAGCATTCGCCGCTCTACTACGTCCAGAACATGCAGACGCCGATGCTCTTCCTGCAGGCCGAGACCGACTGGCGCTGCCCGGTCGAGGAGGGCGAGCAGCTCTACACGGCGCTGAAGGCGCGCGGCGTGCCGACCGAGATGGTGCGCTTCCCGGGCGAGAGTCACGCCCAGCTCAGCATCGGCAAGCCACGGACGCGCGTTGTCCGGCGGCAAGTCACGCTGGACTGGATGCAGCGCTACCTCGAAGACGGCAGCGCGGCGCACGCAAGCTAGAGCCAGACCACTTCGACGCGGCACGCCTTGTCCCTTGCTGACGCCGGCGTGCCGCGTCGATCGCAACGACCCGCAATTCACCAGGATAGGACAGCAGATGTCTGCAAACGGCACTCCGCCGGATTTCGTCACACGGTGGCCCAACCTGGCTCAGCCACGGCTGGGCGCTGAGGTCATCTCGGCGACCGATGAGTTCTTCGCCGCGAAGGAGCGGATGATTCAGGCCGAACCACCCGTTCGCATTCCCGGCAAGTTCGATGACCACGGCGGCTGGATGGATGGCTGGGAGACGCGCCGCAAGCGTGGGCCGGGCTACGACCACTGCATCGTCCGGCTGGGTCGTGCGGCGCTGCTGTATGGCGTTGACATCGACACGTCGTACTTCACCGGCAACTTCCCGCCATCGGCGTCAATCGATGGTCGGCTCGACGGCGACTGGGTCGAGATCGTGCCGCCGACGAATCTCGGCGGTAACGCGCATCACTACGTGGCGATTGAGCAGCCGGGGCCGTGGCGCGAGTTGCGCCTGAATATCTACCCGGACGGCGGCGTCGCCCGCCTGCGCGTTCACGGTCGGTTCGTCTTCGATGCGGCGCAGGAGTCAGGCGATCTCGTCGAGCTGTCCGGCCTGCTGCAGGGTGGGCGGCCAGTCGCCTGGAGCGATGACCACTACGGCTGGCCCGGCAAGGTGTTCCTGCCAGATCGCGGTATCAACATGGGCGACGGCTGGGAGACGAGCCGACGGCGCGTGCCGGGCAACGAGTGGATGATCGTTGAGCTTGGGCATCCGGGAACGATCAGGTCGATCGAGATCGACACCAGCCACAACAAGGGCAACTACCCGGATACGATCATCATTCAGGCGGCGAATGAGCAACGCTCGACCGACACGTCACTCATCACCCAGAGCATGTTCTGGCCGGTGCTATTGCCTGAGCAAAAGCTGGAAGCTCACACGATCCACACGTTCAATAATGAGATCATCGACCTCGGCGCGATCACGCACGCGCGGATCAACATCATCCCGGATGGTGGCGTCAGTCGGGTTCGG